>CAYMST010000363.1:0-4173 GCA_964393115.1 uncultured Roseivirgaceae bacterium
TACCCGGCCGCAAAAAGCATAGAAATAAATAATAAGAGATTAAAAGGACTTTTCAACCATCGCAAAGAAAGAGAAAGAATAAGCATGGTTTCCGTGCTAGAATGGAGGATGCAAGTGGTAGAGCTGTACTAGCAAGAAGAAGAGCCAAAGGAAGAAAAAGACTTACTGTTTCTGACGAGACTCACAAGAAATAAGTAAAAACGGAGAAGTGAGGGGTAAGCCCAATAGTTTTCCGAAAAAAAGAATAATACGCAATAAGAAAGAGATAGGCACTGTTTTTTCAAAAGGCAGTGCCTTATTTAGTTACCCCTTTCAAATTAAATTCTTGCCTTCGAAGGGTAAGAATTGGACATCCTTCCTCTTTTCGGTACCCAAGAAAAAGCATCCTAAGGCAGTAGACCGAAATCGTATTAAAAGACAAATCAAGGAGATTGTAAGGCTACATAATGATTTATGGAGAGAGGATACCGATCCCAAACTGGTTATGATTACCTACATCGCAAAAGATAAAGAAGACTTTAATTTTTTGAATAGAAAACTAGTTTCTTTGATGAAGCGTTTGTTTCTTGAAGACGGGAAGTAAAATAATAAATTTGCATATTAAGTTGTTCCTAAGTTGACATGTTAGATTTGTTTTAATCATGACCTCTCAAACTCATTAGATGAAACTAAAACTATTAATTTTTTCAGGATTAATTCTAACAGCAACGTTGGGATTTAAGTCCATTAGTGAAGATGAATACTTTCAGGTTATTAAATCGATCGAAGTATTTGGCGAAATCTTTAAGGAGTTAGATGCCAACTATGTTGATGAGGTAAAGCCTGATAAATTAATAGGTATAGGCGTTAATGCTATGTTGTCGACACTTGACCCTTACTCGGCCTTAATAAAGGAAAGAGATTTAGAAGACTACCGAACGTCGACCACAGGAGAGTATGGTGGAATAGGGGCGATTATAGGCCGTAAGAGAGATAGTTGTATGGTGCTAATGCCTTATGAAGGAGCACCAGCGCACCTTTCAGGACTAGAAGTAGCAGATATATTTTTGGAAATAGACGGACAAGATGTTACTAAGCTGAATACGGGACAAATTAGCTCAAAACTGAAGGGAAAGGAAAATACCGATGTCACCATCAAAGTGAAGCGACGCGAAGAAGTCAAGGAGTTTATTTTGACTAGGAAAAAAATTGTAGTTAGTAATGTCGCTTATTCTGGAATGGTGAAACAAGAAGTTGGATATATTAGACTTTCCGATTTTACTACAAACGCTGGCAAAGAAGTAAAAAGCGCATTGAAAGCACTCAAAAAGGAGGGCGCCACTAAAGTTGTGTTGGACTTACGTAATAATCCTGGTGGACTGCTTGGTGAAGCCATAAACGTTGCCAATATTTTTATTCCGAAAAACCTCAAGGTGGTAGAAACGAAAGGTAAAACCAAGTTGGCGAATAAGATCTATAAGTCACTCAACTACCCTGTAGACACCTTGATGCCAATGGCTGTTTTGGTGAATGGTTATAGTGCTTCCGCGGCGGAAATCGTTGCTGGAGTAATGCAAGATTATGATCGAGCTGTACTCATTGGTGGTAAGACGTTTGGTAAAGGGTTAGTGCAATCTACGAGGCCGTTACCTTATAACGCACAGCTTAAATTGACAACGGCCAAATATTATATTCCTTCTGGGAGATGTATTCAGGCTATCGATTATGGGGCCACTAATGATGGCAAAGGTAAGCTTATTGCAGATTCGTTAAAAATGGCTTTCAATACAAAAAATAAAAGAGTGGTGTTTGATGGAGGAGGTGTTCAGCCTGATATTAAGGCCGAGCGAAATAAGCTTAATGAATTTGTGTTGAACCTGTTGTCCAAGGATATGATATTTAGGTTTGCTACGCTTTACCCTTTAAACGATGTTCAAATAGACAATACGTCGATTGCTTTGCCTGATTCTATATTTATGCAATTCCGTAACTGGCTTAAAAACTCGGAGTTTGATTATAAATCGAGAAAAAAAGTGGTGTTTGATAAGATTATCGCTGAGCTAGATGGTGTTTCAAGTGAGGAATTAGATGAGCACCTAACTGAATTGAACAATGCGTTTGTATCAAACCTTGATGTTAAGTTAGAAAACAACAAAGACCTAATAAGGTTTTTGTTGAAAGAAGAGTACGCAAGCCGTAAACTATTACAAAAAGGAATGATCGCTACCTCTTTTGATAGGGATGAAGTTTTGGATAGTGCCGTAGCTATACTAACGAATACAAGCAGATACTCTGCTTTGCTAAACACTAATTAGTAATGCCTCTAATCTTATCTGTTGAAACGTCTGGAAAGGTTTGCTCCTTAGCTTTACATAAAGATGGGGTCTTAGTCGGAGATGTTTTAAAGACAAAAGAACGGTCTCATGCCGAATTATTGCCGTCTTTGATAGATGACCTATTTGAAGGCTCACCGTTGGATATAAGTGGCCTGAACGCAATAGCGATTTCTGCCGGACCGGGATCTTACACTGGGTTAAGGATAGGGACCGCTATTGTGAAAGGTCTGTGTTTCGGAAGAGAACTACCTTTGGTCGAAATAAGTACGTTAGCAGTAGTAGGAGCTTCGGTTTCAGGTTCCTTAAAGAATCAACCATATCTAGCTGCATTGAAAGCAAGACAAGGTGAAGTCTTCGCCTTGTTAATCAACGGTCAAAACGAAGGTGCACCTGGGGCCTACAGCTTGAATGATGATAAATTTAAGACACTGGTCTTTGACAACAACATTCGAACTGTAGTGGGGGATGACTTGAACGATATTGTTGAAGCTTATCCAGAGCTAAAGGTACACCAAGGTTATGCACCTTTGGCGAAAAATATGGGACAATTAGCTTATAAGTTGTTTCAAGAGAAAGAGTTTGTAGATGTGATTCATTTCGAACCACAATACTTAAAAGAATACTATTTTAAAACAAAATCAAAGGTTTAAAAGTCATCAACTGAACCAATAGTCTGGAAGATTTTGTTGTCTTTACAGATTTAATAAGTCCTTTTACAATATGGAGATCATTAACAGAGTAGCTCAAAGTTCTTTAATCACATTAGATTTAGAAGAGTTAGTTGATTATTCGGATATCATTGGTTATGACTTAGCCAATGATTTGGAAAATGGATTTTTACTGAGAGAAAAGGATTTTAGAAAAAAGTTGAAGTTATTCAACTGGGAAGAGTATCGAGGTAAAGACGTTTACCTGCATTGCTCTACAGACGCCATAGTTCCCCAATGGGCGTATCTACTTCTGTCTACATACCTAACTCCAGTGGCTAATCAAATTGTTTTAGGTTCCAGGGAAAGGGCTTTAGAAGCTGTTGGGGAAAAGAAAATTGATGAGTTGGGACTTGATGCTTATCGAGGAGCCAAAATTATTTTGAAAGGTTGTTCTGCAGTGCCTTTGTCAGTATATCTCCGACTTCAAGGTCGTTTACAAGGTTTTTCTAGTAGTTTGATGTACGGAGAAGCATGCAGTAGTGTGCCGCTATGGAAGGAAAAGAAGTCAAAATAAACATCATTACTCTGCTAAACTCTGTTTCAAGCCAATCTTTGGCTACGGCGACTGTTTACATGAGTTTTTTTAGTAAAAACCTTTTTAATAATTCTTTCATCCTTGATGATCACTCGCAGTTCTTGATATTAGTGGCTTTGCGATCCTATATTTGGTTTAACACCTTTGGTTAAATGGCTTAAGCAGCCTTCCTCATTGATACTAAACGAATTCACACAGTCATAAAATTATCCCAAATAAAATTTCTGCTCTATTCATTTTATGCTAGATAAAGATATTCTTTGACTAGAGGCTTCTGATTGCCGATCAGTGTCTAAACTAGAAGTCATCGGGATTTTCCATATAGGTATCCGTTTAATGGTTGAATGTTTTGATCGTCGGGCTCATAGGTTTTCTTGCGGGATATACCGAAGCTGATTTTAGAGTTTGTTGTAAATGAATATTGCAAGTGTTCATTAGTCTTTGTTCGGCTGTTTGGTATAGTTGTTTTTTGTGTGTGTTTTAAGTTACTGATTTATAGGTTTTTGGATGTTTTGGGTTAATTTTTTCAATATTTTTTATGGTTAGGTATTGTGATTGTAAAGATCTGTATTACTTTTGCACTCCCATTCAGCGAGAGAGACACAGAGAAGTT
>CAYMST010000364.1:0-4172 GCA_964393115.1 uncultured Roseivirgaceae bacterium
TTATATATTGTTGTAAAAATATCAATAGTACGAATAATGAAGTTTGTCAAGATCTTAATCAATATAAATTTTTCTATTTGTTTATTATGGTTTTTTAAGATTCCGATTCCTTACAATCCAAAACTGCGTTATGAACAACATGCGGACTGGGCATATGGAACTTTTGAAAATACAGCCTTATTTGCAGTCATGGTAGGGATAAGTGTATACTACGGCTTGTCCAGAATATTAATATTGAACGA
Source organism: uncultured Roseivirgaceae bacterium (assembly GCA_964393115.1). Lineage (GTDB taxonomy): Bacteria > Bacteroidota > Bacteroidia > Cytophagales > Cyclobacteriaceae > CAYMST01. The sequence continues at coordinate 243 of CAYMST010000364.1, forward strand.
AAATAAAACCATAAACTATTTATACGCCCTATCTGGTTTGAGTATGGTGGCTTGGTCGTCTTCAAAGTCACAGTTTTTCACTATCTCGGTTTCCATATTTTTGATGTTATTACTATTAAACAAACGCATCAATATTATCAAAAATATAGTAGCTCCGGGAATACTATTTTTGGCCATTATGTTTGTTGCCATGAAATACTATCAAGGAGGAGCTTCTAGCTTTAAGGCGGATTATAACACATTTGATGCCTTAAATTTCTTGGTTAGGAAAATTGGGGCCTCTTTTGATCAAAACCATAAAATGGTTTTTCTCGAAAAGGTTAATAATGAGGTGCCTAAGCACCTGTTTATTCCGCAGCTTGGTGCTGGTCCTGGGAATTTGGCAAGTAATTTTGCGTTGGACAACCCAACCAGATTGTCAAAAAGGTATCTACTACCAGTGTTCAATGATAATTATTTTAATCATAATAATACCGTCATTTCCAATCCACAATTTGGACTGATAGCCATTTTTGCGGATTTGGGTAGGCTGGGATTTTGGATTTACTTCTCGACCTATCTGAGCTTTATTATTATCATTGTCATAAAGTTCAGAGGAAATTTTTATCAGAAGCAAATTACAAAGATAGCGGCAGCCGTTTGGACAGCTTTCACTATCAATTTCCTTCTAGTACAACTATTGACCGACTTTTTATACTATGGTGCAGGAATTACCTTCATATGGACAGTCGGGACAATGCTTGTTTTGATTAATGAAAACACAAATGGTATCAATAGTAATCCCAGTATTCAACAGAGTTGATTACACCGTCGCTTGTATTGAATCTCTAAAGGCAACTACGCATCTAGATTTTAGAGTAATCTTAGTAGACGATGGTTCTACCGATAAGACTCAAGAAATTATATCTACGAGGTTTCCGGAAGTAATAATCATCAGCGGAGATGGTAGTTGGTGGTGGACAAAGAGTACCAATATGGGTATAAAGAAGGCTATTGAACTCGGTAGTGATTATATCATGATGTTAAATAATGATACCATTGCTCAGCCTGATTTTGTTCATAATATGATTAAACCTATAGAGCAGAACCAAAAGACGGTTGTTGGTGCATTAGGCATAGATAAGAACTCCAATTTGGCCGTTCAACGGGGACTTCAGATTAATTGGTTACTTGCAAAGAACGTCCATCACAAAAAAATAGATGGGGTACAAGATGTATCTGGACTCAAATCGGTCTCTTGTCTTCCTGGAAGAGGGATGTCATTTCACGCTAGTCTTATTCGTGAGATAGGCTACCCGGATGAGAAACACCTTCCGCAATACACCGCGGATTTTGATTTTTCAATAAGAGCCGCTGAGAATGGTTACAATGTGTATTGCAACTACGATGCTAAACTATTGATATACCCAGAAGAAAGTGGTAGTAAGCTAAATAGGAAGCAAAAAACCTTGAAGAAATTCAAGCATCACTTATTTGGAATTAAAGGAGATGGTAATCTAATGAACTTTTTTAGGTTCGGGGTTAGGCACTGTCCCGCTCAATATTTAGTGTTTTATCTTCCCATCGGAATGATGAGAAGAGTAGTAGGTTTTTGGTTAAAATGATAAAATGTCCAAAGAACATCAAGTTTTATTCCTAGGAGGGTTTCCAAGTGGCGGGACAGATTTGTCCAAGAATATCATAAATGCCCATTCCGATATAAGCATTAACGGGGAGATGCCATTTCTATATAGGCTGCAAAAGTTTGGAATCAGCTCAGACTTCAAAATACGAAATCAGAGAGATATTGATCAACTAAAGGAATCATTGGCAAAAGCTGATGTTTATCATAATTTGGAGAATCTTGATGGCGTATCAATGGGGTCCTTTAAAGATGGGGAAGCCAGCTTATCCGAATTCTTTCGTATCGCCTTCGGCAAGCAGGAATATCGAGTTTGGGGAAACAAAACACCGCAAAACACAGAAAACATCGCTGAGCTCCAAAAATATTTCCCTGATGCCAAGTTTTTGATCATTACTCGTGATATCAGAGATGTAGCGCTATCATGGAAAAAGAAGTGGGGTAAAAATATGTTGTTAACAGCTCATAAGTGGAATACTAGAATGAGTACTATTCCAACTAGCAAAAACATTCTTATTGTTTCCTATGAGGATATGATTCAAGAGTTAGAAGCGACAACAAAAAATATTTGCGAATTCCTGAATTTAAATTGGGAGCCAGGAATATTAAGATTTAACGAGAAGGTCGAAAAAGTAATAGATGGTAAAATCAACTACGGTAAGCCGGTTAAATCTGAGAATAAGAATAAATGGAAGAAAAGCCTCAATGACAGAACGATTAAACGACTAGAGGAATTGGCCTTTGACAGTTTAAAACTTCACGGTTATGAAATATCCAGAGCAACAAACCCTCGCACAATTACTAAAATCGAAAGCTATTTTGGCCGTCTTCACGATGCTTACGCAATGCTTATGGTTGGCAATCGGTTTAAAAAGGATAATAGCTTCTCTTCAAGGTTGAAAGAGGTTTACAGACAAATTTTTCTCAGATTGTGAAGAAATATAAGGTACTAATTGCTCATCAGAGTACGATTCCACATTACCGAATAGATTTCTTTGAGTCTCTTCATGAAGTGCTACCTAAGAACGTTGATTTTGAGGTGGTCGAGGAAAGAAAGCAAAGTAAACGAGATCTCTTCTTCAAAGAAGAAAAGGATTTGGAGTCCGTTAAATTTAAAATTCACTATACGAATACATACTTTTTAAGTAAGAAGAGCAAGTATTGTTTTCAGACGTTTATTTTCCAGGCTTGGAAATACGATTTATTAATCGTTGAAAATGCGGTTAATAATTTGTCGTACATCTTGATAATGCTCTTTCGCCTATTTGGGAAGAAAGTATCTTTTTGGGGGCATGGTAGAGACCTTAACCATCCGGATGACACATCTCGAACTAGGCAAATACTAGAAAGCTTTAAGTTTTGGCTTGTACGAAGAGCTAGTAGCTATTTCGCTTATACGGAGAGTGTCAAGAAATATTTAATTCAAAGGCAAATACCTTCTCAAAGGGTATTTAACCTCTCGAATACTTTAGATATTGTATCCATCCGAAATGAATTTGAAAGAGTGAATGATTCACTCGAAAACGTTGCATTAACCAAAAAGCTGGTTTTTACAGGGCGTCTTACAAAGTCAAAGAGAATAGGTTTTTTACTCGAAGCATTCCAGGAGCTTTATAACCGAGATAATGAGTTCGAATTGAATATTATAGGCGATGGACCAGCCAAATACAAAGACCTTATTAGGAAGAAGTCTGACTCATGCAATATTAAATATCACGGTGAAATAACTAATAACATTGAGTTGGCTAAGATCTATGCTCAGTGTGATATTTACATGTACCCTGGATACATTGGACTAGGTGGGGTACATGCGATGTGTTTTGATCTAATTCCGGTCGTTATTGATCATGAATTTCATAAACCAGAATATGATTATCTAAACCATGGTAATTCTGTAATAACTTCCAAGGGCAGCAATGCTCTTGAATACTCGGATGCAATAATTGAGTTGTATAAAGACCCTACTTCACTTATACTTAAGAAGTCGAATGTCTGGCCTTCAATCAGCCATCTTACGGTGGAAAATATGGCAAAAAATTTTAGCGAGGGAATATTGAAAACTCTTGGCTAGAATAGGCCTGAAATTTCTTTTTAAGTAGCAATCAACCCAGTTTAAACATAAAACGAGATATCTACTTTTGCTCTGTTTGCCTATTGTCAGAGCCTAACTATTAGAATGCCTTTATTATACTCATTTAGAATCCATAATACAATTACACACAATAATTGGTTTGAAGAACCGATTGCCAGATTTAAGATCAGCTCTTAAATCGACTTTGTTTAATCTAAAACAAGTAATTTTTTAATAT
>CAYMST010000365.1:0-4148 GCA_964393115.1 uncultured Roseivirgaceae bacterium
AAATAATATTTTTAAAATAATAAAAAAAACAATATTAATAACTAATTAAAACACGAAAAACACCATGTAATTCCCATAGAAAAATCACAAAACTATAAGGTAAGGAAGGTTACAGATAGGCCTGTCATAGTCGGTGAGCCCAAGGAGACAATCGTCGAAAATAATTATAATTCGTATAGATTAAAATAAGCCCAAGCTCTTTTATAAATTAAAATCTGCTGATTAAATCTTGAGTAAAATTCTATACACATCACCGAATATTAAGCAAATTCCTAACTATTTCTTGGTAATTTACTCGACCGCGGTTGCCAAGGTCACTTCTCCCTATTAATACGGTAACGATATGTTATTGCCATCAACTGCTTTGCGAAATATCCTATAGCCCTCTTATCAAAGGCCAGCGCAACTTATAACTCAAATAGTAGAAGTCTCCATATAAGCGAAATGATCTTAAAAAGTATGGCACAACGCATTCAGCATTAAATGACACTATATGACACCTTATCATAGTTGCTAGAGAATAATATTAGGTATTCGTTTACTTCATTAAATGTTTAAAAAACAACACGTTACAAACCGATCTTCATCAACAAAGTTCTTACTTGACTTATGCCCCATCATATAGAGCAGTACCGTATGCTTCACGCTTTTTGAGATGGTCTTTTCTTCCACCAACAAGTCCAAAGTAGCGTGTAATTGTTTATCCGTTTAACACAAAGTTCTATTTGATAGAACGTATAACTCTTCGAAATTATACGACCATTTACAGTTCAAAACAGTACAACCATGTAATAAGAAAGTGAATCAGAATAAGAGTGTCATACCTATTTAAAAGCTGAGTGAGCTTCCTTTCATGATTATGTAGATATCGAATAAAGCCTTAAATAATTCTTACCCATGTATGTTTTTACCAAGCAAATTAAAAGGGTATTTCTAACTAGTTTATTACTCTTTTGCGTATTACTATCAAACGCCAGCGATGAAAATCTATCTGTGGTATCGGGTAAAGTTTCCGATGACCAAACTGAGCTAGCTGGAGCCAACATCATGATTGTTGGTAAAATTATCGGAGCCGTTTCTGACCTTTATGGAAACTTCACACTACGCTCCAATACTCCTCCCCCCTATATCATTAGAATATCTATGGTAGGATACGAACCCCAAGAAGTAGAGATTACTGAAGCATCTACTTCTGAACTGGATATTGTCCTGGACATATCCAAAGAATTGTTGGCTTCTGAAATTGTAATCTCAGGAAGCAGAGTGGAAGAAAGCATTTTAGAATCTCCGGTCAGTATCCAAAAAATCAACCTTTTAGGAATCCGCAATACGGCATCTCATGACTTCTACGCGGGACTAAGAGATCTGAATGGTATTGATATTCTAACACAGAGTCTTACTTTCCATTCGCTAAACGTACGTGGCTTTGGATCATCAGGCAACAACAGGTTTGTTCAGCTCATTGACAACATTGATAATCAAGCTCCTGGTCTCAACTTCCCAGTAGGAAATGTGGTTGGGATTTCAGAATTGGACCTTGAGAGCATAGAGTTACTTTCGGGTACGGCCTCCGCACTATATGGCCCTAATGCTATTCAAGGGATCATGCTCATGTCCAGTAAAAGTCCTTTTGAGTACCAAGGATTAGATATCTCAACTAAACTTGGCGTCAATCACGTAGATGGGTTAGACGATGATCCTGCATTATATCAAGACTATGCGTTTAGATATGCTCAACAGTTTGGATCAAACTTTGCGTTTAAACTAACAGGGGCTTATATGCGGGCCAATGATTTTATAGGTGTCGATTATAGAGATCAGTCATTTATCAACAGAGGAGGCACCATCGAAGGAAGCCTGGATCGAAACCGGCAAAACAACAGGTTTTATGACGGCATAAACGTGTATGGAGACCCTACCATTAACATAGCTCAATTTGTCCCAGAGCTTGCGGGAATATTTAGTTCGAATAGTCAGGCAGAATTCACCCCAACTGGATTTTTGGAAAAAGATATTCTCGATAATCGTATTCACAGTCTGAAGGTCGGAACCGCGTTGCATTACCGGTTAAACGACGACATCGAAGTAGTCGGACAGTTCAATTATGGTACTGGAACAACCATTCACACTCCGGAGGAGCGCTTGGTGTTTGATAATTTCACCGTATGGACAGCCAAGGCAGAAATTCGAGGCAGCAACTTTTTCGCAAGAGCGTATCAAACAAAAGAAGATGCAGGTGACTCCTACAGCGCCAATGCGGTGGCAGACTTGATCAACGCAGATTATTATGCAACCGACTATATAGAAGCCTTTGTCAATGCGGTAGGAGGAAGTAACACTGTAGAGCAAGCACACTCAATAGCTCGTGGAATAGCAGACGATGCGCAACTAAACGGAAATGATCGGCACCAGGCATATGTGGCGGGAACTCCTGAATTTGATCGATTAGTTAATTTATATAGAAGTCAATCCATTAATGAAGGAGGGGCCAAGTTGATTGACAAGTCTTCGCTATTTCATTATGAAGCGGGTTATAATTTCAAGTCCATCAAGTGGGCTGAGGTAATCGCCGGAGGAAATTTTAGAACGTATGCGTTGAACTCCGAAGGAACACTATTCACCCAAGATAGAGATGGAAACGAAGTTTCTTATGATGAATACGGAGGTTATGTGCAAATTAAAAAGAGGTTTTGGGACCAACTGGCAGTTTACGGGTCTATGCGATTTGATAAAAATGTCAACTTTGACGGACAGTTTTCTCCGCGTCTATCCACGGTTTGGGAATATGATAAAAGTAGATTCCTAAGAGCCTCTTACCAACGAGGGTTTAGGCTACCAACTGCTCAAGATCAATATATTGACATTGACCTCATTACCAGAAGGGTGATAGGAAGAAATGATTTAGTCATGGGCAAGTACAACTTTGATAAAAATGTGGCATACACAGCAGAATCGGTTGAAACAGCTCGCATTACAGGAGATGTTAATGATTTAGAAATCTCTTCTGACATCTATACCGACCACAAAGCGGAAACCATTGGTACTTGGGAAATCGGTCACAAAGGACTGTATATGAATGACGATCTATTTATTGATGTGTTCGCTTATCAAAGTGTGTATAGTAATATCCTGGCCGGAGTTGAAGGCTTCCAGGCTGTAGCCTCGGATAATATTCAACAGGTACCCAGTGGCGATGGTTATGACTTTGGTAGTGAAGAGGGACATACGAATGCAGAGAAGCAAATCATTATCAACGATGGTGTAGCAGGAGAAGTCAATATTCAAAAGTATCTATTCCATGTCAATGCTACCCAAGATGTAACTACTCGGGGGTTCGGTGCTGCGGTGGAGTACTCTTTTGCTAAAGGGTATCTTTTCGGTGTAAACAGTTCTTATAACAAGCTCACGTCACTCAATGAACTGATTGCCAGCAAGTACAATGTTAAATTCAATAGTCCGGAATGGCGGTTTAGTGTTAAACTTAGCAATAGGAGGTTAACCGAGAAGTTAGGTTTTAACGTATCTTATCATTGGCAAGATGCCTTCTTAAGAGAGTCTCCCGCTAGCTCAGGTATAGTACCTGCTTTTGGGACTGTGGATGCTCAAGTGACCTATAGAATACCTTCTCTTAAGGCTCGACTAAAAGTCGGAGGGTCTAATATTTTGAATAAAAGATATTCAGCCTCATTCCCTAATCCTCGTCTAGGAGCTCTTTACTACATCCAATTAAACTTCGACAACGTTCTTGAAAGCCTTTAAGTCATGAATAGAATTTTCACAATACTTAGCACATTATGTATGCTCTTCATCCTGTCTGCATGCGAAGACAGCCTTACGGAAGACTGGGTAAATGGTAGAGAATATCGTTCTGATGAGCCAGTAATTGATACCTTAGGGACCGCAGGCAGTCAACTAGACTTATCTAACCTCGTGGTATTGGGTACTTCGTTTGCTGCTGGAACGCAAGATGGCGCGTTATATAGCGTAGGGCAAGAGAAAAGCTTTCCCGCGTTGCTTGCAGAGCAATTTCATCGGTTATCCGATGTGGCCAACATTCAAGACTTTGGACAACCGGATATAGGATCAGAGTTCGGCTACCACCTTATTCTCAATCCAAATCCATTATTCGTGACGTTTGGAAGGTCTAT
>CAYMST010000366.1:0-4147 GCA_964393115.1 uncultured Roseivirgaceae bacterium
GTAAAAAAGGTCAAAATGGAATCAGTTCAATGAAAAAAGATTTTAATATCATTTTCATTATGAAGGCGTTACGGAGTTCATCATAAATTGTTTTATCTCAATTCGTTGACAAATAGCTAGATAACTTGATCAATTATAAGAAAGCAGCTTTAGGGGGCGCAGTGGTATGTATTGTCCTAGATACGTAACCAAAGAATTGTATTGTTTTTGACAATAATTAATCTTTTTAAAGGTTCATTAATGTGGAAAACAAAATTTTTTGAGGTGATCGGAATCAAATTTTAAATCTTGAATGCTCGAGGTTAGATTCTAAAAAGAACAATGTCGAATTACGCTTCTTTCTAACGTATTTTGCAATGATCGACTATTAAGGTATTGCATATAACTTTATTCGACTAGAAATATTACAGGAATGTCGAATAGGGGACCGTTAAGAAAAAAAAATGTTGTCTTTTGCCACCAAATAAAGATTATTGGTGTCTTGATCTTGATTTAATTAATGAAAAACCAAAAAGATTCTTGAACATGTTGAACGAATTGATGAGAACTAAACGAAGGAAAAAGAGAATGTTAAGTGAAAGTGCAATGACTCTTGGAAGAAATGGAATGATTGAAAATAGCCATTCCATAAATGGGACTTTAGCCATAGAAGAAAAAACGGCTTCTCAGTCTACTTCGCAACCTGGAATCAGTAACAAGGGAAAAATAATCCTTTGGACGATTCTCTATTTTGTGGCCCTATCTCTTTTTTGGGTTTACCCAGGAGCTTAACAGGTATACACTCTTTTAGAGTGTTGCTCACTTACCAGTAGTATTTGTTTAGGCAGTTATGCATATATTGAAATCATTTGATCCAGATATGGATAACTGCTTCAATCTACTCCCACTCCTTCTATTATAGCATATTTGATTCAGTTTCCCTTTCCATTTCTGGGTAATTAACTTTACTTGCTTGACCACTATCATGTACTCTGTTATATATCATGGAGTATGCAAGCAAACTAGACAGCTCAACGTTCATATTGTTTAATTAAATTATACAAGGAAATGGGATTATTTGATGTTTTTAAGAAAAAGAAAGAACCAAGCTACGACCCTTCAAAGGTATCCGTTATGGATATAGATATGGGGTTTGTATTCGATTACAACTTAAAGTCGTGGGTTGTCAAGGAAGTTTACGAATATGATTGGGGTAATAACAACTTCACTAAAGAAGTACTAGCTGACGCTGGTGACGAAAAAATCTATTTGCATATCGATCAAGACGGTGAGTTAGAGCTTACAGTTTCAAAGCCTGTCAAAATCAGAAAAATTGATGAAGACCTCATGGAGAAAATCTCCGCTGACGAGAGACCTCCAAAGAAACTAGAATATCTAGGCGTTAAGTATTTCTTTGATGAAGAGTCTGCCGGATATTTCCACAATAAATCCAAAGAGGGGGATGACTGGGAAGAGTTCATTACCTATGACTATTGTAATGACGATGAGGACAAGGTGATCAGCATCACACAATGGGATGATAAAGAGTTTGAAGCCTCAGTCGGTGACATTATTAAAGAGTTTGAAATATCAAATATTATCCCTGCTAGCAGCTAAGTTAAGCTGTATTTATTCTTCATACACTTATTTTGTAGGCCTCATTTACAAGTATTCTGTTAAATTTAAAGCTCTAAATACAACTGTATGCGTTATTTCATTTTCCTTTTCCTTGGTGCAGTTTTTTTCTCCTGCGGAAGTGGACAGCGTTACACCAAAAGTCCGGTGGATGTTATGGTAAGGGATATTCCTTCCGATCATGTGTTTTCGATTATTCTACACGATATGGATGTCCGGGGTAATTTTGTGGAGAGTTTTCATCATCAATATAAGGTGATTGAGGAAACACAACCGGGGCAACCTGTAGAGCGTATGACTGATTGGGTTGAAGTGGACAAAAACTTTTTTAATCGCCATGTAAATGATATGGGCATGGAGATAGCGGCCAGAGACTCTACTGGAAAACTATCTAAAACGCCAGCCCCTCCTGGTTATAATAATTATGTGGGCAATCGGCGATACGGCTATTGGAACAACCATGGAGGCTCTAGTTTTTGGGCGTTTTATGGTCAATATGCCTTTATGAGCTCAATGTTCAATATGATGACATACCCTGTGAATAGAGGGTATTATGATACTTATCGAAGAGACTATTATGGACGAAGAGCTTATTACGGACCGACCACATCCAGCGGTAGAAGAACTTACGGAACAGGAAGTAAGTATAATTCAAGTCGTTCCTCTGGTTCATCACGATGGTCGAGAAATACCTCTAGCTTTAAACAAAAGGTCGCAAGTAGGACTCAAAGATCCACCTCTCGCTATGGTAGTGGCACAAGTCGCTATAGTGGGAGCAGTAGCTCACGTTATGGTGGATCCTCTTATAGATCGCGTGGAGGAGGCTTCGGTAAGTAAAGAACCCATTTCAAATCGACATTATCAATTCAATCAACAACGGTTTTAAGGCTCCAATTATATGGTTTTTTTATTCGACGACTTCCTGACCACTTTAGTATACTTACTTATTGGTCTAGCGCTATTTATTGTAGGTAAAGTAGCCTATCAAATCTTTCATCCTAGTATCAAAGTTCGTCATGAGCTCGTAGAAGCTGATAATTTTGCTTTTACAGTTTCCTATGTTGGGTACTTTATTGGTCTTTTACTGGCGATTGGAAGTGCAGTTATGGGGGAGACAAACGCCCCGTTAATTGAGGATATAATTGATACTTTGATATATGGCTTTTTGGCAATAGTGTTAATGAATCTGTCCATTCTGATCAACGATAAATTGATTCTGCCAAAGTTTAAAGTCAAAAAAGAGATAATCGAAGATAAAAATATTGGCACCGGTGTAATTGAAGGAGCGATGTGCATTGCTACCGGCTTAATTATTTTAGGGGCTATCCACGGAGAATCATTTGGGTCTGGTAGCCCGATTCTGATTGCTTTGGTTTTTTGGGGGTTGGGGCAGGCATTGTTGTTCATTACTTCGAAAATCTATAACCTTATCACACCTTATGATGTTCATGATCACATAGAGCGTGATAACGTCGCTGTTGGTATAGGGTTTGCAGGGGCCATAATAGCTATTGCCAACTTAATAAGGTTTGCTATCATGCATGATTTTGAGGATTGGATATCTTCTATTGAGGACATTGCCTTTGATGTGACGATTGGGTTTATACTGCTTCCTGTAGCAAGGTGGTTTGCAGATAAAATTTTATTGCCAGGCAGAAAGTTGACCGATGAAATCGTCAATCAAGAACATCCGAACAATGGTGCAGCATTGATAGAGGCCTTTGCCTACATTGGAGGTTCGATGTTGATTACTTGGGCGCTTTAATATGAAATCTGTAATTACGAGCTTACTTATGTTGATATGCACTTTTGCAATCGCACAACATAGTAAAAACACACTCTATTTATCTCTTTCGTCATCTTTTAGAGGTGAGACAACCAATACTAGACCAAATTCTGCAAATGCCCAAACGAGCCATGTAAGGAGTGACTTGTTTCTGGCTGCTAAAGGAGGTACTTTCTTAATGGATCAGTTGCTATTCGGTCTAGAAGCATATTTTGATCAACAAAGACAACAAAACTTTGTTCCGGATCGAAGAATAGGTATCGGCCTGTTTAGTAGATTATATGTAACAGATGAATTGTTTGGTGGAGTGAAGTATCTTTTTGAGAGTGAGAATACAACCTTAGATGATATCAATACTTCCAAGTTTGGATTCATTATGGGAAGTAGCTTCATGTTTAATGATAAAATCGCTTTTGAACCTGAATTAGCTTACTTATGGGGCGGGAACCTTAATCCAGTGCGGACCTTTTCTTTGTCTGTAGGTGTTGGTTTATTTATCGCTAGGTGAAGCTCAATAAGTCTCTGGTTTTAAAGGCTTGCTTGTTTGCTACGGGCCTATCGGGTGTCGTTGCGGAGTATATGCTGTCCACATTGGCGACTTACTTCTTAGGTGATTCGGTAACACAATGGACCATGATAGTGTCCATAATGTTATTCGCTATGGGCTTAGGAAGCCGAATCTCCAAACAGGTTGGGGCCAATCTATTGTACTCATTCATTGCTATTGAATTTTTGTTGTCCTTTCTA
>CAYMST010000367.1:0-4135 GCA_964393115.1 uncultured Roseivirgaceae bacterium
GTCTGATAGTTGCCAACGCCAAGTAAAACCTTCTACATTGGGCTAACAATTTTTATTCTACTAAACTAATTTTTTTAAATGATGCTTAACAACTGGAATTCCCAGAATGGGAAAAGTACGACCTTTTCAATGGTCGCGATAGCTCTACTCATGTCATTTGTGTACAATGCCCGGTCCAAAACTAGAGACCCTTACAAATGGCCTTTTGATCAGAGCTCGATATGGAATATGCCGATTCACAACAACGCACAATATGTGTTTGCGAACATTCAAACTACACAGCGTTACCTAATTGATGAGGATATCATATTAATGACACCAAATGCACCTGTACGAGAAATTAAGCAAAGCAATGCCACATGGAACGCTGGTGCAGACCGCTGTCAAGTGAATGGTGGTACTTTATTTACTGCTCCAATACCTGATGATTTTGTCTATCGTCGTGGACTCAACTATTTAGGCAATACTCCAAATTCTAGAATAGCCGTGCTGAGTACTAATGGCACGACGATTAAGCAATCTCAGCCATTCGCGAGATGCGATCCGGGTGGTATTGGTACATCAAGATACAACTTTGCGGATCAAGGTTTATACAGTGAAGGAATTGTTGGTGCGCATGGCGGAAGTGGTTTATCAGCGATAGGAGGAGCCATTCGTTATGGTGAGTTTACAGAAGGAATAATTCGTCATGCCTTGAAGCTGAATCTATATGGTCGTGAATCTATATCCAGGACTGGTGGCGGTTATCGCTGGCCGGCATGGAAAGCAGATGGTGGTTACAACAGCTCTAGCAGCGGTAACTATTATAACGGGTCAGTACCCGCTTGTAAAATGGGGGCTTTATTAGCAGTACGTCCTCAAGACTATGATGCGTTGATTAGTTCGTTCGAAACAGGCAGTTCCCCCAATTCACCAGCGGTCATCATGGCGCGAGCACTCAGGGACTATGGTGGGTATATAGTTGATAACACCGCTTGGGACGCTTCGGCCTTTGTAACAGGCTTCAGTAACTTTGGTCGGGTGCATGACGAATTTGAAGACCTTTTCGGCTATGGTATCGAGGCCAATCTCAACAATAGTGGTAACTCCGGCAGATGGGCCAGAGATCTAGAACGATTGTTTAAGTCTCTTTATGTGGTAGACAATAACACTGATGGTAACACTGGTGGTGGACCGGATGCAAGTAACAACCGCAGAGTATCCAAGGCTCCTGATTTTGGCAATCCGGGTTGTAGTGCCAATGATGAAATGATTTGTAATGGTAGTGGCCCTGGACCAGACCCAGACCCTGATCCCGTCGGAACAGGAGCAGAACTAACCATCTATGTGGCTGCCAAGGATGGTACAGAAAGTATGGAAGTAAAAGTTGATGGAATCATTGAGAGTATCGTAACGGGTATTGGAGGAAATCCTTCTTCGCGAGTATTTGAAGAAGTCATAGTCCCATTAAGCAGTTCACCATCAACCATAGAAATTAGCTTAATGAATGATAATGGTGGCTCCAGAGACCTACGAATAGATAAAATTGATGTTTGTGGTACCGAGTATCAGACAGAAAATGCACAAGCCTCTGGAATTTGTCCGAATACAGGGGGCGAATGGTTATGGTGTAATGGAACTTTTACCTATTCGGTGACGAACACTTGTAATTTCTCAACTCCAGATCCAGACCCTGATCCAGTTGAGTATAACTTGGTGGTCAACTCAGGAATTGGTGACGGCATATATGAAGAAGGTGAGGTGGTTAATATCACCGCTGATGCTGCTCCTAGCGGGCAAGTATTTGATAGCTGGACAGGAAATAATTCCGCGGTTGCAGATGTTAATGACCCTACCACTACTATTACCATGCCGGCTTCTAACGTAACCATTAACGCCACATACGAAGACGAGCCAACCACCGCTTGCGGAAGCTTTAGCATGATGATTGAAGCTGAAGCAAGCGGCAACACATTGTCAGGAGCTGCACGATTGAACAATAAATCAGCAGCTTCAGGAGGACAAGTAGTTGGCTATTTGGGTAATGGTGCTTCGAATTATCTGGATATCAACAACGTCAATGTTCCTTGTTCTGGAAACTATTCGATGTTAGTAGATTATATCAGTGGACAAACACGTACGGTTTATATAAGGGTAAATGGAGGATCATCTTTTACTGAATCCGTGAACTCTGGAAGTTGGAATAGTGTATCAAGTTTCACCAGGGTAATTTCGTTAAACGCTGGGAATAATGTGATTAGATTTTTCAATGATGGGAACTGGGCTCCAGATATTGATAAGATAACCTTAACGTTAGTGGATGGTGCTCCTGCTCCGACACCAACCACTTATATCCTCACCGTAAATAACGGAAGCGGAGATGGTAACTATGAGACTGGCGAGGTAGTAAATATTTCTGCTAATAATGCTCCGTCAGGTCAAGAGTTTGATGCCTGGACTGGAAATACTGCAGGAGTAGCTGATATTAATGATCCTACAACCACACTTACCATGCCTTCGTCCAATGCTACTATAACTGCTACTTATCAAAACATCTCTAATCCCGATCCAGCTCCTGCTTCGGAGCTTAAGATTTATGTAGCTGCTAAAGATGGTTCGGAAAATATGCAAGTCAAAGTTGATGGTGTAACGGTGAGCAATATAACTGGTATTGGAGGGAACCCTTCTTCACGGGTTTTCGAGGAAATAGTGATTCCATTGAGTAGTTCGCCTTCAACCATTCAGGTGGGTCTGACCAATGACAACGGAAGCTCAAGAGATCTTCGTGTAGATAAAATTGATGTTTGCGGAACAATTTATGAATCTGAAAACGCGCAAGCCGCTGGAATATGTCCAAATACTGGAGGTGAGTGGTTCTGGTGTAATGGTACGTTTACTTACTCTATCACCAATACATGTGATGGTTCTGGTGTTACTCCACCTCCACCACCTCCGCCATCAGGCTCAAGCGGTACGGTTAAAATCATGCCACTAGGGGACTCCAATACAGCTGGGTCAGGTGGTGCTTCAGGAGCCTATAGCTACCGAGGCAATCTATATAAGAGAGCTGTTAATGACGGATTTGACATCGACTTTGTAGGTCCTAACAAAGCCAATATAAACAACGGCACGAATGGTGACCACCCCAACAATTTTGACTTAACAGAGTCTATTCCTGATCCAGATCATGCAGGCTATGGAGCTCATTCTAGTGGTCCCGACAACCGAACGGCCTGCTGGGGATATTTCAGTAATTGTAAGTTGAACTTATATGATAATATCAATGTGATCATGGCTGAGGACCCAGATATCGTATTATTAATGCTAGGTACTAATATCTCGGGTAACACGAACAATGCTGCCGGCGTGCAACAAGAGAAGGATCGCCTGAAAGGATTGGTAAATCGGATACTTCAAATTAAACCATCATGCTTAGTACTGTTTGGTGGTGCTCCTGTATCTAGAGGTAACTTAAACAGTGGCTATGGTCATACGCGAGCTGCCGCACTGGAAATAGGGACATTAAGTAGTACTGACAATATCTATTATGTGGATTTGAAAGCAGCCAACTTACAGTACAATGACTTTACAGATAACGTTCACCTAACCCAAGGTGGGGCGGCAAAAATTGCTGGTCAATTCTACGCGGTGCTAAAACCTATTTTGCAAAACTGGAGTAGCTCTCGATACGTGAGTGCCCCAACGAAACCTGAAAGCGCGCTGTCGCTTTATCCAAATCCGGCAAGCCAAATAGTCCACTTTACTCAAGAAGTTAGTGGCGCTGTTTTCAATAGCATGGGAGCTAGGGTAAGGGTATTATCTAATACCCGATCAATAGACATTTCAGATTTGAAATCAGGGTTATATCATGTAGTTACTAGTGATCGAAAGACCTTACGACTTATGATCGACTGATCATAATATCACTTTTTTAGGATTAGTTGTAAAAGGTAGGGTGCTTCATCCTACCTTTTTTATTCCCTCAAAGAAACCATAAGCAAGTATCCCGAAATAGTGCCCATAAAAGTACCCGACTTTATGTAAATTCCGTTGATGACAACGCTCGGAGTTTCCCAAGAGCCAGATGTATTTTATCCATATAAGCACAACCACTTCTCTATCTATTCGTCTGGGGTTAATCACGCGAACTACATTT
>CAYMST010000368.1:0-4119 GCA_964393115.1 uncultured Roseivirgaceae bacterium
CGCACTTCAATAGGTACTTGGTAGGTTACACCACCTACACGACGAGACTTCACTTCTACTTCTGGTTTGACATTCACAAGTGCTTCGTTAAAAACTTGGTATGGGTCAGAACCAGTTTTTTGTTTTATAATTTCTAATGCATCGTAGAAAATAGACTCTGCGACACTTTTCTTACCATCATACATCAAACAATTGATAAATTTAGTTACTACACGATCTCCATAAACGAGATCCTTATTCATAACTCTAGGTTCAAGTTTTCCTCTTCTTCTTGACATTCTTAATTCTCCCGATTATGCTTTTGGACGCTTAGCTCCGTATTTAGAGCGACCTTTTCTTCTCTTGTCAACACCTAATGTATCCAAAGTTCCACGAATGATGTGATAGCGAACCCCTGGTAAATCTTTTACCCTTCCACCACGGATTAGAACCACATTGTGCTCTTGTAGGTTGTGACCTTCCCCTGGAATGTAAGCGGTAACTTCGATTCCAGTTGTTAAGCGAACCCTGGCAACCTTTCTTAAGGCAGAGTTAGGCTTCTTAGGTGTAAAAGTCATTACACGCGTACATACACCTCTTCTTTGTGGGCAAGCCTTCAAAGCTGGAGACTTGGTCTTTTTCTTTTGCTTTTTCCTTCCGTGTCTAATTAACTGATTGATTGTAGGCATATCTTCCTTCTTCTCTATTATTCGAAATTTGCCATACCAGCTTGAAAATCCTCTTGGGTTTCAACCTGATGGGCTCCCATATCTTCTTGTCTAAATGTATGAACTTCCTCATGACCCGTATCCAAGGAACGAACCTCTTGGGTATGCTCATACTCCACTGTTTCTAAGTTTTTGTCTAAGTCTCCGTATTTTTCTTTAAAGACTTCTACTTCCATATACTTCCGCATGCCTGTTCCGGCTGGAATCATATGGCCAATAATTACGTTTTCTTTTAAGCCAATAAGCTTATCAGTTTTTCCTTTGATAGCTGCATCTGTTAAAACTTTTGTAGTTTCTTGGAAAGAAGCAGCTGAAAAGAACGATTCTGTATTTAGGGATGCTTTTGTCAATCCTAAAAGAACTGGCTTTTGTGTTGCAGGGCTTCCCCCTTCGGCTTCTACGCGTCGGTTCTCTTCCTTGAAAATATGCTTATCTACCTGCTGCTGGGCAACAAAGGATGTATCTCCACTGTCCTCAATGATTACCTTACGTAGCATTTGTCGTACCACGACTTCGATGTGCTTATCATTGATATGCACACCTTGCAAACGGTATACTTCCTGCACTTCTTTCACAAGGTAAGCGTGTAGGGCTTCGATTCCTTTGACTCGTAGGATATCATGTGGATCGAAATTACCTTCGTCCAATTGATCTCCTTGCTTGACATAGTCACCATCCTGCACACGCAATGCCTTTCCGAGAGGAATTGCTACTTTTACCTTATCAGCGTCTTCGTTATCAGAGACGATATACAATACACGCTTTTCTTTGACGATTTCACCTCGGTCCTCAATACGGCCGCTAATTTCTGCAAGGGTAGAGGCATCTTTTGGCCTACGAGCTTCAAAGAGTTCATCTACACGTGGCAAACCACCGGTAATATCACGGGTTTTTTCTGCAATCGATGGGATTTTGTAAAGGACATCTCCCAGGTCAACTGCATCACCACTGCTAAGAGTTACTAAGGAATCAACCGGCAAAAGATATTCAGCACTATCGCCATCCTCGGAAGTAACAACCAAACGAGGATTCAATTTCTCACGTTTTTGCTCAATTACTTTAAAAATAACGTTAGAAGTTTTCGGGTCTTCGTCCCTACGTAAGTTCTTACCAACTTCTAAGTCAACCCATTCTACATTTCCTTTCAACTCTGAAATCGCCATGTCGTTAAATGGGTCAAATTCGGCAAGAGGCTTATTCGCTTCTATAATGTCACCGTTTTCTACGAGAACAACGGTACCTATTTTTACCGGGATGACTACATCTTCACCACGAATCTGTAGTCTATCTTCGGACATTTCAATCCTTCCAGCATTTTCTGCTGCAATCAATTCACCGGTTCGGCTCGCAGCAAATTGCTCTCCCTTATCTACCTTAGTTCCGTCTTCGACACGAATATTTTGTAAATCACTAAGAGCATAATCCTGTACCAAATGTTGCACCACAATCGAACCGCGTTTTGCAAACACCTGTTGGCCATTTGAGTTTTTGATTAACTTACCGTTGACCGATTTCACAAAAGAAGGAAAACCAACTTTATGTTCTTTTTCCTTAATTTTTGCACTTGCAGCACCACCAATATGGAAAGTTCTCATTGTCAACTGGGTTCCAGGTTGGCCAATGGATTGAGCTGCAATTGTTCCAACTGCCTCACCAATTTCAACCGGAACCAAACGAGCCATATCCATACCATAGCAAGTAGCACAAATGCCATAACGTGATTCACAGGAGAGAGCGGAACGAACAGAAACTTTGGTATAACCCAAGTTTTCAATGCCTTGTGCCACTTCGCGAATGATCAAGGTGTTTTTAGGATATACAATTTCTTCAGTTACTGGATCAATGATGTCTTCTGCTGTATAACGACCAAAAATTCTGTCGGAAAGAGAAACGATTACATTCTCACCTTCTTTGACCACACCTAAGGTGATGTGTTCTTCGGTTCCACAATCGATTTCGGTAATAATAACATCTTGTGAAATATCTACCAACCTTCTGGTTAGGTATCCAGCATCCGCTGTTTTCAAAGCGGTATCGGAAAGACCTTTTCTCGCACCGTGCGTAGAAATAAAGAACTCGAGGACTCCTAAACCTTCACGGAAGTTAGAACGAATGGCAAGCTCAATAATCTCACCATTTGGCTTTGCCATCAAACCACGCATCCCTGCTAACTGACGAATCTGTTGTTTAGAACCACGTGCTCCGGAAGCAGCCATCATATAGACAGGGTTAAAACCATTCTTATCTTTTTCCAACTCGCGGAACATACTTTCAGTAATCTTATCATTGGTTTTTTGCCAAATCTCGATAGCCTTTTTCTTACGCTCTTCATTGGTGATAATACCTTTACGGTATTCGCTGTCGGCTTTTTCAACTTCCTTATTGGCATCTGATACAAGGGTTACTTTATCTGGAGAAACCACAATGTCTTCTATAGAGATTGTAGGAGCAAAACGAGTCGCATAGCGATAGCCCAATTTTTTGATGTCATCGAGCATGATCACGGTAGCACCAGGGCCATAGGTATCATAGATTTCAGCGATGATCTTATTGGTTTCTTTGTCACCTAAGGTACGGTTTACATATTTATAACCCTGTGGTAAGGCAGTGTTGAAAAGCATACGCCCAGGAGTTGTTTCAATGATCTTGTCTTGGTACAATACGCTAATTTTTGCTCTTAAATCTAACCAACCACCATCAAGGGCATACATAATTTCATCTAAACTGGTGAAAAATTTACCAGAACCGGGAGCATCTTTGATCTCGCTGGTTAGGTAGTAAATCCCCAAAACTATATCCTGTGTAGGCCCACATACGGGATGACCATTCGCAGGGTTAAGAATGTTGTGTGCTGAAAGCATTAGCATCCAAACTTCTAGTTGTGCTTTGGGGGAAAGTGGCAAGTGGATCGCCATTTGATCACCGTCAAAGTCAGCGTTGAATGCATGACATACCAGTGGGTGCAACTTGATAGCCTTTCCATCTACAAGTACAGGCAAAAAGGCTTGGATTCCCAAACGGTGTAGAGTTGGTGCTCTATTTAATAGAACTGGGTGTTCTTTAACAACAGACTCTAAGACTTCAAAAACATCTCTGTCTTCTGATTCTACTTTCTTTTTCGCAGATTTGATATTAGGAGCCATTTCCAAATCTACCAAACGCTTCATGATAAATGGTTTGAACAACTCCAAAGCCATTTTTTTAGGAAGACCCATTTGGTGGTATTTGAGTTCAGGGCCGACAACGATCACAGAACGTCCTGAGTAGTCGACACGTTTTCCGAGTAGGTTCTGACGGAAACGTCCCTGCTTTCCTTTGAGCATATCAGAAATAGATTTGAGAGGTCTATTTCCCTTACCTTTTACAGTTCTTTTGCGACGAGAGTTGTCAAATAGAGCGTCTACTGCTTCTT
>CAYMST010000369.1:0-4069 GCA_964393115.1 uncultured Roseivirgaceae bacterium
AATGCTTTTGTCCGAATCTTGCCGGAGAAAATTAGCCTTGGTCCAAAAAATGTTTAATACTCTAAATAAAGCACGGTTTCAATCCCCACAAACAACTCACGCACAAAACTTGATGTTGTTAACATTGAGAAAGTAGCATCGAAATTGACTAAAAAAAACTTCGCAGAGTCCTTTACAATAGCTACTTTAGAATAAAGCATTATCTGTTGACAAACCACAAGTCCATAGCAGTTCTTCCACTTGAGAACCTTAGTTCTGACCCTGAGAATGAGTACTTCTCTGATGGAATGACCGAAGAAATCATCAATGCACTGAGTAAGGTTGAAGGCTTAAAGGTAACTGCAAGAACTTCTTCTTTTGCTTTCAAAGAAGTTAAAAAGGATGTAAGACATATTGGAAATGAGCTGGGCGTTTCTCTTGTCCTTGAAGGAAGTGTCAGAAAAGCAGGTAATCGTGTTCGAATCACTACCCAATTGATTCGAACAGACAATGGTTTTCATATTTGGTCAGAGAACTTCGATAGAAAACTAGAAGATATTTTTGCGCTGCAAGATGAGATCAGTTTGCTAGTGGCCGATCGAATTCGAGAGAACTTTGGACATATTCAGATTAATGATTCACTGGTTAAGTCACCGACTTCAAATGTTCAGGCGTATGAATTCTTCTTAAAAGGTCGGTTTTCGTTCTTCACATGGAATCTGCCAGATATTGAAAAGGCCATAGGCTTCTTCACACAAAGCATCCAGCTTGATCCCAAGTTCGATCTACCCTACTTTGGAGTGTCTTATAGCTACTGTCTCCTAGGGTCTTGGAATTATATGAACAAAGAGAAAGCTTTTCAAGAGGCCCAGGAATACCTATCTCAGGGCATTAGTCTTGGAAACAGTTCTGTAAGCCGGTATTTTGCTGAAGCAGTTTACCATTTCTGGGGGCATTGGAATTACCAGGAAGCATATAACAAGCTGCAGCAAGCTCATCACCTCAATTCACAGGATGCTGACCCATTGGATTTTATGGCAGAGCTGGGAAGGTCAATTGGGGACTTTAAGACCGCACTGGATTTGAATTCCAAGGGCTTAGAAGTAAATCCTCTTTCACCCAATGCATACTTTACACGATCAACGCTTTACTACTTTCAAGGGCTTTTTCAGGATGCCTTAAGAACAATTGACAAAGGCCTGTCCATTGATTCAGGTTTTCAGTTGCTGCATCATTTAAAGGTCCTCTGCTTAATACAGTTGGACCAGAAGGAGGCACTGGATCTTTTCCTATGGGAAAAGTCATCGCTACTTTCCAGAATGGCCAAGCTCTTATACGCATTAATTAACCACCTAAAAACAGATGAGAATGCCGTAGAGGATACCATTACAGAAATCAATCATCTTGAAGCTCCATTACTCTATCCCTGGGATCTATATTTAAGACTACACAACGATCAGCGAAAAGAAGCCATTGATCTGCTGTTGAAAAAGGTGGAAGCCCGAGAAGGACAGATGATTAATTTCAAAAACGACCCCTTACTTATCTCAATAAAAGACCATGAAACCTTTAAGGAACTGATCAACCAAAATTTTCCAGATCAAAAACTAGTACTAAACCCAGATGCCGACAGTCCGGTCAAAAAGGAGGTAGATGAGCTTTTGAGTCAAGAAGAGGTTTCAAGGTTTAAGGGTAAGCTTATTACTCAATTGGAAAATGAACATGTATACGCTAATACCAAGCTCACCTTAAGATCTCTGGCTGATACCATCGACCTTCATCCAAACAAGCTTTCATGGCTATTGAATGAGAAAATAGGCAAAAACTTCAGTGATTTCATCAACAGCTACCGACTAAAAGCCTTTCAAGAAAAGGCTATCGACCCAGAAAAAAGCCATCTTACACTTCTTGGATTGGCTTATGAAAGTGGGTTTACCTCAAAATCTGTATTCAACGACTTCTTCAAAAAGACTACAGGATTAACCCCAAAGGCCTGGGTAAATCAAGCGAAAACGTCCTGATTTTCATTCCATAGCATCTAAAGCATCCAGTATTTCCTTTCTAGGACGATCGGAGACGTCTATCCACTAAAATTTGGGCTCAATTAAAATTTAGAGAAATGGAAAAATTGAGTAACAAATCAGTGGTCGAAGGATATTTCGACGCGTTTAGTAAGGGCGACGTGGACAAAGTCTTAGATACTTTTCACCCCGAGTGTTTTATTGTAAGCGTAAGGGAAGGAAATAGACAAAAAGGACAGCTTCATGGATCTTATAAATCAAGAACACAAGCCAAGGACTTTCTAATCAATATCACAAACCTATTTGAAACCAAAAGCTTCCAGGTAGAATCCATTATGGAAGGCCAGGATAATGTTGTATATGCAAATGGTACTTTCACGCATAAAGTAAAAGCTACTGGCAAGCTATTTTATAGTACTTGGGTCCAAAGATGCGTCATAGAGGACAACATGATCAAGGAGTACCGCTTCTACGAAGATTCCGCGGCTTATGAAAAAGCAGCTGCATAATTCATGTACTATGAGCTATATATCCTTGCTTATCCTATCCTTCATGGTAGGGATTATGGTAGTGGTTCAGGGCGGGTTGAACTCAAGATTGGGTATTCATCTAAATAGTCCACTATTAGCCACTTCTGCAGCGCTTACGATGAGTGCGGTCTTTACCCTAGTTACTGTTTTAGTCACGGTAAGACAATTACCCTCTATTCAGCAGTTAAGGACTATCCCTCCTTATTTATGGTTTACAGGAGCGGTATTCAGCTTTATAGCCGTAACACTTTTTTACTACTTGATTCCCAAGTTAGGCATCTCCACAGCTGTTTCTTTTGGACTATGTGGGCAAATTTTCTTCTCCATGATTGCCGCTCATTATGGTTGGTTTGGACTGCCGGTAGAGCTGATTACCTTCAAAAAGGTAGTAGGAAGCATTGCCATGATATCGGGAATCTTTTTAATCAAATTCTAACATCATGGAAAAGACAATAGAAAAATCAAAGAAAAGACTCTTCACTGACAATAGTCGAATCGGACTCAAGGATCATAAAATGAAAAGGGTATTGATTATCAATGGACATCCCGATAGCGAAAGCTTCAACTATGCACTTTCCAAAGCCTACTTGGACGGGCTCAAAGACTCGGAAGTTCAAGTTGAGTTAATCAATATTGCAGATCTAGATTTTAACCCTAACCTGAAGTATGGATACCGTAAGATCAGTGAGCTGGAGCCCGACTTGTTAGTGGCTATTGATAAAATCAAGCAAGCCGATCATATGGTTTGGATTCTACCTATGTGGTGGTATGGAATGCCCGCCCTTATGAAAGGTTTTATAGACAGAATCTTTCTACCAGGCTTCTTCTTCAAATACCAGAAAGGTAATCCCTTTCCAAAGAAACTTTTGAAAGGAAAAACAGCTCGATTAATCATCACAGCAGATACAGTAAGGTGGTACGACCGCTGGTTTATGGGAAGCCCACTGATTAACCAATTCAAAAAAGGCACTTTGGAGTTTTGTGGTGTAAAACCGGTCAAGGTGACCTACATAGCCCCTATCAAAGATTCTACAGATTCCTTTAGGGCCAAATGGCTTGCCAAAGTTAGACAGCTTGGAATGGCTGTCGCCCAATAACAATTCAAATCATTAGTAATTATGGAAAAGACAATCAAAATACCCAAAATACTTCATGAAGTTCATGGAGAACGAGCAGTTACAATGGATATCATTCTTCCTCATAGTATATCCACCCTTGCATCCTTTTATTTCTTAAGTATTTCACCTGGCATAGATTTCAGTGTGGTTAAGACCATCCTGCTGTTCATTCTAACCTATGATCTGGTCGGTGGTGTTATTGCGAATTTCTCTGAAGGCACGAGTCGATTCTATGCTGCGAGTAGAATGAGACGCTTCAAGTTTATCGCCTTACATGTATTGCAGCCTACTATCATGTGGTACTTATTTCAAGAGCACCAGTTTGTAACACTTACCGTATCTGCATATGTAGTGGTATCAGCCGTTATAGTGAATCAACTCAAAAGCTTGCGTAATCAGCTGATAGTGAGCGGAACATTGG
>CAYMST010000370.1:0-4046 GCA_964393115.1 uncultured Roseivirgaceae bacterium
ATAGGGGTTTCCATTCCCTTCTGTTTCTTTAATCGTCTCTGCCGCCGACCCTTGGATGCTCACTGTATTACCTGTAGCGCTAGAGGTAAGCGCACCTACGGATAGTAAAGTACCCTCCACTGTGAGGCTGCTGTTGGCGTCATTTATCCATGCGGCCGTCGCGTCAGCTCCAAACAGGTCTTGAAAAATTGTGACAGAGCCCTGATTCGTAACGGTAACTCCTGAAGCAACGCCCACAGTTAGGTTACTATCAAAGTCAAGGCATTCAAACCTTATATCAGCAGTACTTAAAATCGTTGTATTGGCCGCAAAAAGAAAAAGCGGGTTATCGTTATCACTCATTCCTCCTGTGGTAGTAAACAACCCGGCACCATCGAGTGTGCCACCTCCAGACATTCGAACGCTATTTTGGACATTTCCTCCTGCTTCCTGTGATTCTATCGTTCCGTTTAGAATGAGGTTCCCATTGATCGTCAGAGGATCATTATCTTCAATGACAAGGATGCCTCCCGCATCAATGGTTACATCATCAATCGTCGCATCTGCTGTAGAGGTGACGGTAAACCCATCGGGGATTATCACATGATCGATTGAAGTTGGGGTGGCTCCGCTTTGATCCCAAGTGGCTCCATCATTCCAATTTCCAGAAGCTTGGGCGGTGAAAGTGGTTTGTGCAGTTGCATATACTGTTATGAATATAAACAGTAGGTATACTGGTAGTTTCATGTGTGGTAGTTAATAGCTGACGTCTAAAAATACAGGATGATGTAGAATTTTGCTATAGTTCCATGATTTAAAGCAGTCGTATTAGATGAACAGCATCAAATCAAATACAAAATCAGTATGAAGCTAATACGCTAACACGGTATTCCATACACAAGAGAATCTACAGTTCTAATCTCGAAGTGTAGCTATGGATTTGATCGCTTTCAATCACGAGTAGTTCAGAGGTAACGCTTTGAATGATCCAGTAGCTTCCATCGTCAAAGTTTAGTGAATCTGTAAAAAGCAGTGCGTCACTAAACGACGAGGCATCCGCATTACCAATTATTGTTGTGTCAAAGCCAGTACATTGGTCATTCGCTACCAGCCTTAACACTGCAACTGAGTCATCTGCTGTGCTTGAAAGCAATGCAAAAAGAAGCTTCACAGAGTCCTGGCAATTTTCAGAACTCAAGGTCTGATCCCAAACCAAAGAGTCTCCTGCTGACAACAGCCGCTCAACCTGGTAATCATAAAGCCCCTCTGGAAAGAAATTGGTATCACATGCCAAACATATCCATACCAAAAACAATCCCCTACCTCGCATTCCCTGTTCGGTCAATTACCACGT
Organism: uncultured Roseivirgaceae bacterium; assembly: GCA_964393115.1. Classification (GTDB taxonomy): domain Bacteria; phylum Bacteroidota; class Bacteroidia; order Cytophagales; family Cyclobacteriaceae; genus CAYMST01. The sequence goes on from CAYMST010000370.1 coordinate 1,334, forward strand.
AACCCAATTCGTCAGAATCTAATGGGAGCTCTTCTTCCGGATACATCAAAATGGTCAACTCCTGAGTGAGGTCGTCAAACTTGAATTCAAGAGGTTCCTTAGGTAAGGTGATAGTTACCGCCCACTTAAGTGTGCCTGCTGGATTAAAACTCACTGCTGAAAAGTTATTTTCTAACTCATTCGGATTATACAGGTAGAAACTAACCAGTCCTTCTGCTCCTGGTAAAGGGCTGTAGGTGTAGGTGTATGAATCCAATCCTCCCGGGAGCACATACTCAAGGGTCCATTTCTCATACCGATCTTCCCCAAAAGCACCAATATATCCTTTTTGCGTTTCGGTATTGGCTCCACAGATAATCACCTCTTCTATCGAAGCAAGCAATACATCGAACGTCTTAAATCCGTCTTTTGGCGTGTCTTGCTGCTCAAGTCTGATTTGTTTCTCTTCTTCTCCCTCCTTGGCAATTATCCCCCATTTATCCTTCTCTTTCCAGTATTCTACCGAGTTAGTAATCCAATCCTTATTCCTCTTGGACCACTCCTTCATGTCTTCCACATACTTTGAAGCCGTAATATATTTTTTCCGAAAGCTATCTGAGTAGTCACGATACTTAAGCTTCATTCCTTCAAGATCCTCGGATGAGATCGTCTCCACCAACGAATTCATTGAGTCCACATTACTTAATGCTTCGGTATAAATTTTAAGTTGCGAACCCACTAAGCTAGAATCCATCAGATCAGGATTAATCTGCAGGTCTACCTTTTTTATTACTCGAGCTTCAAAAGTTTCTACTCGTATCAGCTTCTCCGCTGTTGAGGTTGGGTCATATTTTTGGAACAAATCATGCATCTCTGCAGGTACTACCAAACCGTCAGCATGTTGGCTATTCTTCAATCTTGTCTTTTTACTTCTCAGCTCCTTCACGTATTTACTTATCATCCCCTTGAACAACCCTATACTTCCCCTGATCTCAGACTGAGCGTCTAAGCCCCATGATTCAAAATCCCACAAACTGATTGCTCCATCCATTATATCAGGCTGGGATAAGCCGTCTTCACCAAATTTTTCTATACTCAAAAACTCCACTTCTGACTGGTACTTGTCAGAACCTAACTTCTTAGCCTGCTCCTGAATGTCCTCGGCATCATTTTTAGCGTTGGTGCCGTAGGTTTTGATTGCTGTGATTATTGCTGTCTCTTGCTGACCTGCTGCCAATAGCATTGTCTTATACGAATCAAATTTGTCTGTCAGCCTCCGGTAACCCTCAGCTGCAACATTTTGATTTTCTTTGATGCCATTTAAGGTGGCATTAAGCTTCTTCACATCACTTATGCGACCGTTTATTGCATCAATCTTCTTTTCTATATCCAAATGGACATCTGAAACTTTTATTCCAAACTCTCCGGTACGAAGGTCTCGCCTAAAAAATGGCTGGTAATACTCATCTCGCTTTTTTAGCTCCTTTTCGTCAATCAAGGAGATTGACTTTTTGAAATAAAGGATAGCTGAATCCCCGGATGTATAAATTCTCGAAGAATCGTCAATTATATCATATTTCAAAAACTGATCTTCCAACATCAACCCCATCTGTAAGTTTGCATTGGGTTCTTCAGCATTTTTTGGATCGGACAAGAATTGCCGCAGCTGTGGGCCTCCCTGTGCATAGTTCTTTGAGTTAAGAACAGGAAAGAGATCTTTGTATTTTATCTTTTGAGCCGTTAGTCCTTGGCAAAAGAAAAAGGTGGTCAGTAGAAATACTAAGGGTTTAAGTGGTCTCATAATCGGATTTTATGGATTAGCTAAATTATATAATCCTAAGATCAATCATAAAAATTAGAGGACTCTCCTCTTGTAAAAATGAATCTTTCGGAGCAGAAAAATGTATATCTGGTGATGAAACGGAAATTAAAGAGAGAGCTTTTAGAATGGGGGGCATTTATTCTGTTGTTTGGTATCATATACTTCAGCGGGTGGCATACAGAAGTGTTGGGGAGGCTTCAGCAGATTGTATTGTCTACCGGAATAATTTCTCCAAACACCGTAGAAGAGACAAAAAAAGCGAATTACGACTTTTCATTGTTAGACACCAAAGGACATGAGATTCCCTTCAAAGAATTAGAAGGCGAAGTAATATTTCTGAACTTCTGGGCCACCTGGTGTCCTCCCTGCATTGCGGAGATGCCCGACATCAATGATCTTTATTCAAAAGTTAAGGATGAATCAAAATTTGTGATGATATCTGTAGATAAAGATAGGCAGAAAGCCATAGATTTTGTAGAAAGGAAAGGATTTGATTTTCCGATCTACTTCCTTCATTCACAACTTCCGTCTACGTTTGATGTCCATTCGATCCCTGCCACCTACTTGATAGATCCCAGAGGTGATATTCGGGTAGAAAATCATGGAATGGCCAAGTATGACACGGAAAAGTTTAGAGGTCTAATGTCGGAGCTACTCGAACTCCAATAGTCCATTTGAAACTCCCGCGTACGCTGCTAAGCGATATAGGACTCTCGCAGCTACGTTAGCGTCCCAGGGAACCCTTCCTGTCTCGCATACATCAAAGCCAATAATGCGCTTTCCATGCCTCACAATCTGCTCCAGGAGGTAAGTCACTTCGTAGAAAGATAGTCCGCCTGGTACAGGTGTACCGGTATTCGGACAAAGCGACGGGTCTAAACCGTCTACATCAAAACTTACGTACACGTTCTC
>CAYMST010000371.1:0-3943 GCA_964393115.1 uncultured Roseivirgaceae bacterium
TTCTTGTTATGCTTAATTTCTTTGTTTCTCATCATGGTATAAAGGGTAGCCCAGGCATTTTCGAGGTGCTGGTATCGACCTGTGTGCTTCAAAACGTAAGAAGAAGCTGCCGGTATCTCACCACTAACGAAGTTGGATGGTAAATCTGACGGAATTTCGCTTACACCTGCTGCTGCAGTGTATGATACTTTCCCTTTTGGAATGTCCCACTTATGGTATATCGTCATCATACCCTTCATCTCCGCCTTACTTTCCGCGACATAACCTCCAAGAGCAGTAAAGTCGGATTCCATTTGAGGGCCAACTTCATCAATATCACAGTGCGTCTTTATTCCAACATATTTAGATCCATCAAAAGACCTGTTACCAACAAAATCCAGCTTTGATGGCACCTCACCTGTCTCTACATACGCCTTTAGCATATCGAGCCCTCGTTCATAGTCAGCTCCAACGTAGGCCTCCATCATACGCTTCATGAAAAACAGAAAAAATGGAAGACTGCTATCCATCTTCCAGGTCAGTTTTGTTGAATCACCATCTTGAGACAAGGTAAAGTTTGTATTGGCATGAGACTTCCAGGGCTTGAGGAAGTTGAGGTCGTAATCAACAAACTCATTCTCTTTTTCTTCCAAAATTTTCATATTCCCGCTTCCTGTCCGCACCCCATTCCATTCGTAAGACTTTGCATCCTGGGCGACCGTTACTTCCGCTTCCGGCTCCATGAGTAGCCATGGAGACCATGGCCTCCAATCATTGAAATCACTGATAACTTTATAAATCTTCTGAGCAGGAGCTTCAATGTTAATTGAGCGTTCGATGTGCATTTTAGGCATGACGAGTAGGTTTTAGTTGTAATGATTAATTATCTATCTAAGATAACATTTTCTAAAAACCAATACCTTATTGGATACTTATAAATGAGTGAAAGGATAGTATTTATCACCCGGAAGAATATACTTGCAGTTATAAGAAAACTTGATGCCCAAAATAGTTTTAGGATGCTTCTGCTTAATCTGTACTGCCCTAGTCGTAAGAGGTCAAAGCAATGTCGTGGAGCTACGGGCAAATCAAATCGTGCTATTCGCGGATTCGGTTTTTTTAGCTAAGAGCGACACCACGATCTTCATTCCTGCCGGACTAAAGTATCGGGTGGTTGAAGATAAGTATGTGGTAAACAAGGACTTCTACAGTAGAGTATACAGCAAAGCTCAAAAAAATAGGGTGACGAAAGAATTATATAATCTTCTGGTCACAGAAAGGCCACCCAGTGAGCCTTTGCAGCAGTCAGAGCCAGTTAAAAGCGCGTCATTGTTTATCCCTTTTGAAGGCAAAACGATCAAAGAAATTGAATTCCACACCGTTCCTGTGGTTTCTGGTGATGTTAATGATACCACTGTCAAGGCTTCATCCAGGTTCGCTAAAATTAGCAACAGGTATCACCGAAATACAAGGGAACAAATCATTGAAAATCATTTGCTTTTCTATCTGGGTGATAAAGTGGATGCATTTGATTTAGCTGACAGTGAGCGAATAATTCGATCGCTCCAATTTATTGAGGATGTTAGAATAAAGCTTGTCATAAACCCTGAGGATATTGAAACAGTCAACGCACTGGTTATTTACAAGGACCGCTTTCCCTGGTCTGGTAACCTCTCTGTAGAGGGGTCTCAACTATTGCAACTGGGATTTACAAACAGAAACATCCTTGGAACAGGGAATGAATTTGGGGTGACTTATTTCCACAATCGTGATGAAGCACCCAACAATGGGTATGCGCTTTCATTCACCAAACGCAACATCGATAACACTTTTATAGATGGTACAGTCTACACCTCCGATAATTACCTTGGGAAAAGCCTGGGTGTCTCCTTCCGTCGAGATTTTGTTTCCCCTCAAATAAAGTATTACGGTGAGGTCACGGTAGAAAGAGTGCAAGCCATCCGAGATTTAGTTTTTGCCGACTCTGTTTATGAAGAGAACTTTAGGTCAGACCGACTTAGCTATGATATTTGGAGCGGTCGAGGCTTTGAGATCGGAGAACGAAGTAATATCAATTTCGCCCTTCGGCTACAACATGATAATTACGCTGCAAGACCACAAGTCCAACAGGACAGCAATGAATTTTACCATGACCACCACCTCCTTCTAGGTGCGCTCTCTTACAGCAAGATCAGCTTCTTGAAATCGAAAAATATCCTTTCCTTCAACATTACTGAGGACATCCCTGAAGGCTTTCTTTTTTCTATTCTATATGGAAGGGATTGGAATGAGTTCGACCCCAGAACCTACCGAGGTATTAGAGCCAACTATGCTGATTACACAAACTATGGATACTTTAACCTTAACATCGAAGGTGGATACTTCAGAAATATGGGAATACGAAGGAATGAAATATTTGAACTGAACCTCAGGTATTTCTCGCCGCTACTGGATGTAAATAGAGCATACTCCAGGATCTATTCCAGGTTTTACTACTTCAATGGAGACAGGTTATCAGTACCCCAGTCCGAGACGCTGGAAGGGATTAACCGAATCAGGTACCTTGATGGGGAGCGCATTAGGGGGGAAAAGATTATGACCTTCTCAACGGATTATGTCGTCTTTCAACCCTGGTACTGGTATGGGTTTAGGTTTGCTCCCTATGGCCACGGTGCCTTGGGTCATGTGCAAGAGACTCGATCTGACAGTCCGTACAAGCGTGTGTACACTAGTTTTGGAGTCGGCATGAGAATACGAAATGAAAGCCTCGCTTTTGATACGTTTGACTTCCGGCTATCATTTTTTCCTAACCCGCCAAGAGAAAGCAGTGTGTTTTCATTTCGATTTACCCTCTCTGCTCCCGCGCTATTCGGTTCACCAAACATTCGTAAGCCAAGAGTTGTTGGTGATGATTTATAAGAGATATGCTAAAAGTAGCCTGGTCAGAAATATACAATCACCCACTACCAGAAGGTCATCGTTTCCCTATGGAAAAATATGACCTTCTTCCGAAGCAGTTGGTCTATGAAGGAACCATTGAAGAGTCGAACTTATTCCGTCCACGAAAGCTTACAGAAGATGAAATTTTAGCGGTACATAAGGAGCACTATTGGAATAAGTTGCAAGACCTGGACTTCTCGAGGCAAGAAGAGCGTAGGAGTGGCTTTCCCATAACGAAACAACTTGTGGAGCGAGAGATAACAATCAATGCCGGCACCATTCAATGTGCGGAGTACGCTTTTCAATATGGGGTTGCGATGAATATTGCTGGCGGAACCCATCATGCTTTTACAGATCGAGCTGAAGGCTTTTGCCTCCTCAACGATATAGCTATCGCCTCTCGTTATCTCTTAGATGAAGGCAGGGTAAGTCAAATTCTGGTAGTGGACCTGGACGTCCATCAGGGAAACGGAACTGCAGAAATCTTTAGCAAAGAGCCTAAGGTCTTCACCTTCAGTATGCATGGGGAGCATAATTACCCACTTAACAAAGAGACCTCTGACCTTGATGTACCACTAAAAGACGGAACTGGTGATGCAACATACCTCACACTATTAGAAGATCATTTGAAAAGATTGCTAGATACAGTACAGCCTGATTTTATCTTCTTTCAATCAGGAGTGGATGTCCTAAAGACCGATAAGCTAGGCAGGTTGGGCTTAAGTATAGCGGGATGCAAAAAGCGTGATGAACTTGTGCTATCAGAGGCAAAAAAGAATGAAATTCCTATCGTAGCTTCCATGGGTGGAGGCTATTCTAAAGACATCAGGGATATTCTGGAGGCCCATGCAAACACCTACCGAACGGCCCAATCCATTTTCTTCTAACAATTCCTCATTCCAGCAGTCATAGGCTTTTTGCTTTTGCTCCATGCGGCCCTTTTTTGGAAGGTGAAAAAAATTAAGAGCCGAAAACCTGTCGAGAAATCGTTTTGACGACCACTTTTACGAAGAATGGGATTATG
>CAYMST010000372.1:0-3904 GCA_964393115.1 uncultured Roseivirgaceae bacterium
ATACTCAAGAAGTATACCCTTAATGCACCCGCCAGTAAACAACCCAAGTAAAGGCTACTTTACAACTTATTGGTTAAGTACAGTTGCGCAGTACATACATAGTTGCAATACCAATGTATTGCTGCAAGAACCGGTGGTAGAGCTAGCGCAAGAACTGAAATTTCTCGTAAATGGTAAAACGACCTGGTTTTTAACGAATGAGTCAAGCTAGCAGTCGAATCCAATGGACACAATGCTCAGTTATTAAATTTTTAATTGAGTCTCTCTTGATGGCTATTTACTTGAAGGAATTTCAAAATAGAGTCAACTTTTTTTTGGATGTTAAATTGGTGTACTATAAATTGGTCAACCAATTACCAATCGACTACTTACTCAAATGGATTTATTAAATAATTTTTCGCAAATAGTAGTTGAGTCTCCGGTTGACAAAATCATTAGGCAAATCAGAGACTTAATTACATCTGGGCAACTAAAGCCAGGAGATAGATTGCCATCTGAAAGGAAGCTCTGTGATAAACTGGCTGTCGGACGAACTCACCTAAGAGACGCACTCAGAAAACTTGAATTCTATGGCATACTAAAAACTCTACCACAAAGTGGTACTGTAGTAGCTGGGATGGGTTTGCCAGCACTTGAGGGATTAATAACCGATATGTTAGGACTTCAAGGGAATGACTTTAAATCCTTAGTCGAGACTCGTGTGATACTTGAAACTAACATCGCTCAACTGGCCGCTGAAAACAGGTCTGAGGAAGATATTCAGGAAATAAAAAATGCATTGTTCGCACATCAAAAGAAAATTGAGGCGAATCAGGATGCGGTCGAAGAAGATCTATTATTCCATTTGAAAATTGCTGAAGCTAGTAAGAACTCAGTATTGAACTCTCTCATGCTAATAATTACTCCAGACATTATGCAGTACTTCAAAAAGCATAATGTATGCAGCGAAGAGGGGAGAGCAGAGCTAGCGATCAAAGAACACGAGCTATTAGTAAAACATATAATTGATAAAAGACCTAAGGAAGCTGGAGAAGCTATACGAACTCACTTGAGCGACATCAGCGAATACGTGCAATCATTAGACATTGGTTTCAATGTCCACAGCAATGGCTCAACTACAACTTAAAATACCTTGTATGAATTACTCTTAGAAAAAATGATGGATCAGCCAAGGGCTAATCCATCTCGATCTGAGCGGAACAGAGTTTTTTGAATATCCAATTTGGCGATCGGTACAAAAACCAAGGTTCCGTGATTGTTACAAAGGTAAAAAATCGAAAGTAACCCTCACAACACCTGCTCCCGCTCACCTCAATTTTTTAACCATTAAAAAACCAATGAAATAAAAATGAAAAATGTATTACCTATCGGTGAGCTAAAGTGTTGTGCAAGATTTCTTGTATTAACGATGGCTCTATTGATTACAACTTTGGCCTCTGCTCAAAATGGAGTGACAGGTAAAGTTGTTGATGAAAATGGTGATGGATTACCTGGAGTTACTGTGCTGGAAAAAGGTACAACTAATGGTGCTATCACAACCGTTGATGGATCTTACTCCCTACAAGTTGGCGAAAATGCTGTTCTAGTATTTACCTATATCGGCTTTGAGACCCAAGAAATATCTGTTGGCGGTCAGACAACAATTGATGTTAACCTGTCTGTTGATTATGAGCAGCTTGAGGAAGTCATTGTCATAGGGTATGGAACTCAGAAAAAGTCGCATTTAACAGGAGCAATTTCTAAAGTCACTAACAAGAAGTTGGACCAAATCCCTGTTTCCAGGGTGGATGATGCCCTTATTGGCCAGGTTTCTGGAGTAAACATTCAGGCTACCAATGCTGAAGCAGGTGGCGCACCTACCATCACCATTCGTGGGGTCGGGTCTGTGACAGCCGATTCTGGTCCTGCCGTCGTTGTTGATGGAATCGTAGTTGATTCCGACTTTCTCTCAAACTTAGATATGAATGACATAGCTTCTTTTGAAGTATTGAAAGATGCAGCGTCTGCTGCCATTTATGGTAGTGAGGGATCCAATGGGGTCATTATGATTACAACAAAGAGTGGCTCTGAAGGCAGAGTCAAGTTTAGCTACCAGACCTACATTGGACGAAAGGAGGCCCACGGAAGCGACGATTATCGAAAGAGCGTTGCAGATTGGGTGGCTTTTGAGCAAGCCCAAACAGGAGAGCTGAGCGAAGAGTCCCAGTACATGCTAAAAGTGGTAGAGTTGGCAGGAGTAGATAGAGACTGGCAAGATGTATTTTTTGATGGGGGAAATATTCAAAGTCACTCTCTTTCTGCAAGGGGAGGAAATGAACAGACAAAGTTTAGCGCCTCACTTCGAGTGCTGCAAGATGAGGGTGTGGTCATAACTGACGAGTATACACTATACAGTGGAAGGTTGAAATTGGATCAGAAAATCGGAGATAGATTGAAGTTCGGAATTAATGTGAATCCTTCTTACTCAGAAAGGAGAAGATTACCGACTTCTATTCATAATCCGACGCGTCAGTCTCCATGGCTTCCAATCTTCCACACCGATCAGACTTTGCAATTGATAGATCGTGCTAGATATCCAAATGTGGGAGTTGGCGACTATTTCAGAGAAGATCACCTTGTCGAACTTGACTTGGATGGTGATGGTAGCGATACACGATCGAGGACATCAGGAGATTCAAACCCCTACCAGCAATACGTAGAAAGAGAACATTGGGAGTTTCAAACTAAGCTTTTTGGCTCCACTTACCTGAGTGCTGAAATTATAGAGGGGCTATCAGTTAAGACATCCTTAGCAACTACGTTGGAGCAGAGAAAACGAGAAAGATGGGATGGTACAAATTATCATGCCGCAGGAGCAAGTCGCTCTCAGTATTATCTGCAGAACAGATACAACACTAGAATCATTTCAGATAATACGCTGAACTACGGAAAAAGCTTTGGAGATCACGAGGTTAATTTCCTTGGGGGAGTTACCGTCCAGCAGCGAACAAGTAACATCAGTGAAGCCACTGGGGTGGGATACACCAACGATTTACTTAAGAATCTAGAAGGAGCAACGCTGATTACAGAGCCTGCAGAGATCAATACAGAGTTAAATAAGATCGGCTATTTCGCCAGGGTTAACTATGTATTTGCAAATAAGTACCTTTTCAATGCCTCGTTTAGACGTGATGGGAGCTCGGTTTTTGGTCCAAAATCTAAGTACGGAAATTTCCCTGCAGTTTCAGTAGGTTGGAATGTATCTGATGAAGAGTTTTTGACTGGTGTTGCAGTTATCAGCAACCTGAAATTGCGTGTCAGTTATGGTGAGACAGGCTCAGAGCGATTTAGTGTTGGCAATGATGTAGTGAACCGGTGGCCATACTTGGCCTTATTGGACAATACCAACGCTGTTATTGACGGACAAGTAGTCAATGGAGCTGCGCCACTAAACATAGCAAATAGTGTCTTACAATGGGAGGCTTCACAAGAATTTAATCCCGGGATAGACTTTGGGGCGTTTGATAATCGAATCAGTGGATCACTTGATTTCTACCGAAGAACCAGTGAAAGCCTGCTACTGCAAAATCCAGTTTCTTATGTGACAGGTTTTACGGACGGGATTGTAAACCTAGGAAAGGTACAGAATCAAGGATGGGAATTTGAGTTGAGAACGAGAAACCTAACTCAAGGACCACTAAGATGGAATACTACAATTATCGCGTCTACCAATCAAAATGAACTGTTGGCTTTTGGGGATTCGGACGGTGCGTTGATTCAAGATACCTACGGAAGAAACTCACTTTGGATAAATAGCATTGGTAATCCAATATCCTCATTTTACGGATATGTAGTTGATACTGAAAAGTACAATGATGCAGAGTTTAGAGTGGCTTACGTCGATAATCCATGGAACAGAATCAAT
>CAYMST010000373.1:0-3843 GCA_964393115.1 uncultured Roseivirgaceae bacterium
CGTAGCTGGCTCGTTGCAGCAACCGTCGCAACTCCTGCGATCGCAGCTGTACCTCGGCAGTTGGTTGTTCCACAGCGTCTCCCCCATCGCGATCCCTGACCAATATCAGTGTCGAATCGAACCAGGAAACGACATAATTTCTTTCATTTCACGCGAACTCACAAGCACCAATATTAGCGTTGCTTGAGCTACTTGGACTCTTGAGACAGTTGGCCAGCCAGCAGTGCTTGGGCATTCTCCTGCTGGTAGGCGCTATTCAATTGATTCAGCAGATTGATGCATAGTAAGTGGGTGGGTTCGAGGATACCTTCCATCTCTTAGAAATTGATCGCAACTTCCTATGATGTGAGGTTTTTGGAGACTTTGACTACCCTCCACTTCCCTGCTGCAAAATGTCAGATCAACATCGCACTCTTAACGCTTTTAATCCCCTGTAGGGACTTTATTTCTTCTTCTACTAGGGCGTTAGTGACGCGATTTTCGATGGTTTCGGCATCGGTCCCCGGCCATTCGACGGAGATATTGGCGCGGGCAATTTTGATGTCGGGGTCAGACTCCTTCACCATCGACAGATAGCCCATGAAGCCCCCCATCACCACCAGGAAGGTCAGCAAGATGCCAAAAATCTGCCGGGTGAAGAAGAATTGAGCTAACGGATGGGCCGTCGTAGGGGTTGCTCTGGCCTCCGGTGAAGGTTCAGTCGCAGTCTCCAGATTTGGGGTCTCTTCAGCGTTCATTAAACCTTGCCAGCAGCTCTTCCCGCGACAGGTTAGCCACTTGCATCAGTAACGCTGCGTACTCTGCAGAAGGCAGTGCGGCAAAAGGCTGAACAATGGCGGCGAGTCGATCGTCCAGTTCCCCAAACTTTGCGGTCAGAAATTGTTTGATGGTGGCTTGGCGCTCCTGTTGAAGACCTTGCTGAAGACCTTGTTGAATGCCCCGTTGGAGCGTTTCTTGTTTCCACTCTAAATACGCTTTTGGTAAGGTCATGGCTAATTCTTGCTCCTCCCTCTCCAGTTCTGGATTCATTTCCATATTAATCTTCCACACGGCTAGCAATTCTAAGGCATTGGCCCGCAAGGGACTGGGCTTCGGCAAGGCCAAGACTGCTTCAATTGCTTGCGCTTGGGTTGCTCCTTTCTCTAACTGAACATTGGGTAGCGATCCGAGATAATCTCACGTGACTACCAGACATTATGGGTTGAAAGAAATCACTACATTTTCTTGGGAAAGAGCCAGAGCTATAATTTCGGGTAAAGAGTTGGACGATGCCAATGGAACCTCTGAGCTCAGCAGCAGTAGTAATCTCATCACTCATCGTTACGAAAGCCTTTGAAAAAACTGGTGAAAAATTAGGAGAGGTATTTGTTGACAAAATTGGGAAGTTTGTGAGTCTTATTAAGTCCAAGGCGCTACCTAAAACTAAAGCAGTAAATGACACATCTGGCTTCGCCAACTTTACTGAAGCTGTTAACGAGTTAGAATCCACAGCACAATCTGATGCTGAGTTGAGTCAAGCTGTTCGAGAGCTTAACCAGGCTGTAGAGTCAGATCCAACATTAATGGAGAAAATCCGTAACACAGCCGTTTTAGTCAAAAATGAACCTAACCTCATCCAGAATCAGGCAAAATTAGCTGAAAAAATTGGATTGGTTGTACAAGGTGGAACGGTAAATATTGAAAACTTAAACTTCTAAGAGGTGATTCTAAGGAGGGGTAAACTAGTACGACTAGTGAAATCAGAATCCTATAGCGGATTGATCGAGCAGTTCATTGACCAATGAACTGTGTTGTAAATATATCTATTACTTCAAGAGACTTTAGAATTTAATTTATCCCCTTTAAATTATTCTCTTATCTTTCACAACTTAATAAATACTCACATGGCCTTAACTTTTTTGAACAGTAAAGGGAACCGATGCTGCAAAACCAAATGTTAGTTTTTTAGTAAAAACTAACTTTAGAAAATAGTGAATGGTTTGAATTAGTGTTTATTGCCAATCTTAAAAAAGTACAAACAACCAAAAACAGTGAAAATTATATTAGGTGATGAGCGCTTAAGGTAACTCTAAAAATGGATGAAATAGATGGACTTCTTCAAAAAATTGGTCTAGTAGTTCAGGGCGGAAAAGTAACTGTTCACAACTTGAACGTAAGCCACTTATCTCCCCCAGAGAAATCCACTATTGAACAGGTTGAAGAGAATGCATCTCCCTATCGAGGACTACATCCTTTTCAGGAAGATGATATTGACTTTTTCTTTGGACGTGATTTATCTATCAAGAGGCTACTAAAGTTGCTGCAGTCTAAACCTTTAGTTGCTGTAGTAGGTGCTTCAGGAAGCGGGAAATCCTCTTTAGTATTTGCTGGTTTAATACCTCGCCTGCTGATGCAAGGTGGTTGGTGCGTATTCAAAATGCGCCCAGGTTTCCCATCCCTAAACCCGTTCCGTAATTTGGCAGCTTCTCTTATGCCTTTATCTAGAGCTTCTGGTATTGATCCACTTACCTTATTAAACCAAAGAGAGAAGGCTCTTCGAGAAGAAGTTATTGCTTTACAAGATATTTTTGGAGAAGTATTTCGGCAAGCCAAACCGACTCCAAATAAAATTCTTTTAATCATCGATCAGTTTGAAGAGCTGTACACAATATGTCCGAAGGAGGATCAAAATCATTTTATTGACGTTCTATTGGCTGGAATAAAAGAGATGCCAAATTGCCAAATAATATTAACGATGAGAGCAGATTTCTGTGGACATGCTTATGTCTATCGTCAGTTTGCAGATATGCTTCAGGATAGCGATCTGAAATTAGGTTCGATGAACAGAGAAGAATTAAGAACTGTAATCGAGAAGCCAGTAAAAAAGGTTGGAGTTTTATATAGCAATGGGTTGATTGACCAAATTTTAGATGATGTAGGTGACGAACCTGGCAATCTACCTTTACTAGAGTTTACTCTAGAAAGTCTATGGAAATACCAACAGCAATTATGGGACGGACAGCGGAAGAAAGGGAAATATATTCTTCATGAGGCATATAAGGAAATTGGTGGTGTAAGAAAAACCTTAGAGCGACATGCAGATAAAATATTTTGTTCTTTATCTTCTGAAGAGCAAACATTGGTTAAGCGCATATTACTATCACTAGTACATACCAGTGAAGACACAGAAAATACTCGAAAACAGTCCACTAGAGAGGAACTAAACACGAAGCTTCATAGTGATAAGTTGATAGATTCTATACTAGAAAAATTAGCAAGTGAACGACTGATAGTTAAAAGTAGTAGTTATATAGCAAAGAGTGAGAATAAAGAAGAGCTAATTGTGGAGATTTCACACGAAACCTTAATTCATTCCTGGCCAAGATTTCGTAGCTGGATTGATGCAGAAAGACAAGAACTCATACAAAGGCGTAGAATTCAAGAAGCCTCTAAGTTAGAACCTGAATATTCAGAACAAGTCGAGGTTATGAGACAAGCCAGTTTGTGGAAAAGTAAAAATAAGCAAAAGTCATATTTACTTTGGGGTGAGGAACTAAAACACATAGTCGAGTACCAAAACTCTAATTCCGATAAGATACTGTGGTCAAATGTAGCTGAGGAATATATCAGAGAAAGTAAAGAAAAGAATTATCAACTTCTTATAGAAAACTTTCTAAAGAAAAATCTGCCAAGTTTTATCCACTCTCCACTTATAAAACTTTTTGAGTTCGCTTTAGAAAAGGTGAGCTCAAGTTTTCTAAAAAATAAGAAAGTTTTGTTGAAAATTACTCGCTTAGTTAATATTCTAAGCAGAATTATGCTGATTCTGGTATGCATAAGATTTCTTATTATTCTTCCTGATAT
>CAYMST010000374.1:0-3840 GCA_964393115.1 uncultured Roseivirgaceae bacterium
ATGAAACGAACCTTACCCTTTCTCATTTTGCTGGTGTCTTCCATTGTCAATGCACAAGAGTCTACGCTCTCGATCAAAGGTTCTGCCACTGTTTCGGTGAAGCCTACGGTAACGGTAATCACAATGAGCATCCGCTCTACCCAGGATTCCTACACCTCAGCCATCCAAAATATGGTCTCCAGGGTAGATCAGCTTACCTCAGAGATGAAAAAAATCGGTTTTAAGGAAAACGAGATCATCACCTCGAACTTTAACATCAATAAGCAATTCAATTACAACCAAAACAGGGTAAAGAAAGAAGTCTTTGATGCTCACCAAACGATCCGTGTGCAATTCACTCAGGATAAAGACAGGCTTCTGGAGGTACTTAATCGCGCAGTATCTAGTGAAGCTACCCCGGAGATTTCGATCAGCTTTGACCTGGAAAACAAAAAGAAGAAAGAGATAAAAGACCAACTTATTAAGCTAGCCCTCAAAGACGCGAAAGATAAAGCTGAGCTGATTTCAGAAGAGACCGGATGTAAACTCGCTGGCATCAAAACCATAAACTACGGACAGCCCAACTACGTAGCTGATCCCCTCAAGTATCGAGCCTCTGCAGATATGCAAATGGAAGAGGTAGTATTCTCGAATATGGAAGTAGCAAATCTATCCTTTACCGAGTCGGTGGATATCACCTACCTCATTGAAAAAAAGTGACTATCCGGATAAATCGGACTCCCCTCCTGAAGGTCTCTTCATAAAGTAAGTCGGAGGCATATCTTCATGAAACTGATGTATATGATACACCTGGAATCCGAAATACTCATATACGCTTTTGTTTCGTTCGATGGTGGTTTCGAGTAAAATCGGCAACTGCAACCTGTCAGCTTCATCAAAGACCCGCCGTTTTAACTCCTTAATGGTTTCACCCCCTCGATGCGCAGAGTCAACCCCTAAAAACCAGACATAGTAAAATGGCTCTTTCTGCCGCACCTTTTTCCTGTAGGCCTCTTTTTTAAGAAGGTAGCGAGCACGTCTGAAACCCGAAACTTCAAAGATGAGTTTTAGATCCGCCCAGTGATCCGCGAACGATCGTCGCATGTCTTCCACATAACTAATAACGATACCGTTGCCGTCTTTTGAGAGGTAATTAGCCGCTCTCCTTTCACCGAAATGGAACGAATACTCCGCTAATTTCCTGGTTCGATGCGCTTTCCGGGAGTCCTGCTTCACCACGTCGGTGACCGACGGGTTCTGCGAGAAGGCATCAATTACTATCTCTACAAACCTCTTCTGGTATTCTTGATTTGTCATGCAGGTGTTGATGAGTTCACATTCATTGAGAAACCTTGTCGATCGATTGTATCGACTGATAAAGATATAGTATGATCAAAGCGCTAAGCAACGTAACGCCTGAGAGTAAGGGAACTTCAGGCAGGTCCGCACTCAAGCCAAACACTTTAAACTCCAACCCATAGAAGATGAAGGTAAATACAAAGGCTAGGGCAAACAGTGCAACTCCTGCAATAAAAACAAAAAGTTGCAATCGCAACCGTCTCCTTAATTTTGCCTCAAGCCTGTCCATGGTCCTCTGCGTGAAGTCCGGGGAAGTCCGGAGCTGAGCCTCCTCAAGCAATTCTTTAACTGAGTTCTTCATATATCGTCTATTTCTTTTCCAAACTTAGATTTCATTATTTCTGCAAAACTCTTACGCCCACGATGCAAAGTAACCTTGGTTTTTGACTTGCTAAAACCCGATACCTTCATCGATTCCTCAATGCTTAGTTCATTCAAATAGAACAGTCTGAGGACCAATGCCTCATCAGGTTTCATTAATTTCAAAGCTGTATTTACCATGTTTTTCAGATCATTCATGTTGGTCAGAGCTGCAGCCTCATCATCTTCTGACACGCCTTCAATCCAATCATCAGTAAGATGCTTCTTCTTTCTGATCTCATTGAAGCATCGATTGACTACCATCCGATAGAGCCAGGTATAAAATGCAGATTGATATCTAAAGCCGCTAATTTTATCAAACACGGTAATCAATACTTCCTGTAGTACATCTTCTGCAAGTACCGGATCCTTGACGATGGAACAAGCAAGAGAATACGCATCATCCTTGTACTTGTTGACCAAGTTTTCAAATGCCCAGGTATCCCCTTGCTTCACTCGTTCGACGAGTGCCTTGTCCTGCTCCGAGGTAGTCAAATTATCAAGATTTGTTTTTGGCAGATAGTAACAAGCCGATCGCAGCTGAAACCAACACAATCCCCCAGCCTAGCAAATCCATGGTATTTTCCTCGATTTCAAACTGTGAGAGCAGTGCTGACGCCAATAGTCCAAGCCCTACTCCAATAGTTACATAAGCTACATCTCGTTTGGTGATTCGAGGTGTCGAGTTACTTTCCAGCATTCCTTTCTCAGCAAGCATCTTTTTCGTGAGAAAACTGAACTTGGCAATAAAGTAGACGATCAAAACCATTCCGGTAACGATGATCAGTCCTCCGAGTGCTTCTCCTAATTGATTCATAATTTATGCGATTAAAATTGTGTTCCTAATATGTTTTCCAAACCCTGGACGAAGGGCAACAGCTTATCTGAATTGGTGAACAGCACGATTCCATATCCTTTCTCCATGATGAACATGCAGTAAGCTTGAAAGTCGTGGTTATTCCCAGTATGCAGATGCATTAATCCATTTTGTGATGGTTTCTGTGCAAAGCCCAGCCCCCAGGCTGTCTGTCCGGTTTCGACCATCAGCTCATTGGTTTTCTTAAATGTGTTTTCCGGCGCCAGCATTTGAGTGAATGTTGCTTCCTTCAAGCCTTCCTTATTTAACATAGCTTCAATAAACAAGGCATATTCAGCGGCCTCCGAGTGAATGCTTGAAAAGGCGTTAAAAGTCTTACCACTCCAGCCACCTAGTCCATTATCTGTTGGCCTTCCTTCTTTATGTCCATAGACCTTATGTGTAGCAAGGTAGTCGTTCCAAAGAAAGGAGGTATGCTTCATTCCAAGGGGCATTGTCACTTCATCCTCAAAAATGTTATTAAACTTCTCTTTCCAGCCCACCCCGTTAATCGTTCCGAGGACGGCAGCTAAATATTGATAGGCTTCTCCAGAGTAGAGAAAGTTAGTGCCGGGCTCAAACGGCAATTTGATCACTTGTCCGTGACTAAAATTTGGGAACCCGGTACTGTGAGACAATACCATCCTCGGAGTGATCTTTCGATAGGCTGCCATGGAAGCACTGTCTATCGCGGGATGCGGTAGATACTCATGGAGCGGTCTATCCAGATTGAGCAGTCCTTTATCTGCCATCTTTAAAGCGAAGTAAGCAAAAATGGGCTTGGATAAAGAAGCCCCTTCAAAGATGCTCTGTTCATTCAGTGGGTTCATCTTATCAATATTGCTTACACCATAAACATGGTGATAGACAATTTTTCGGTCATTTAAAACGGCCATGGATACACCAGGTATATTCAAGGAATCCATCAAAAAATCCACCCTGGATTCAAGCCTTTTGACTTGTAGCTTTCTACCATCTGATGCCTTTATCACTTTTTGTGAATAACAAAGACAATTGGCAATGATGAAAAACAAGAGGTAACTATAAAACTTCATGTGTTTAAGTATTTACATTGTGAAACTGAATTTTGATTTGTGAATTCACGAGGCTTGGACACATGAGCTCCCCAAGAGGTTACAAAAAATAAAAAATTTGGCAGTATTGTACTCTGCTAATGAACATTTTAGTAAGAAGTTTGGAATCTGGACTAACTTGGTTTCGATTAGCTAACCCACCAATGAAATTCCTAAATAGTATCCTAAACACGTTCCGTTCAAATGAAGAGG
>CAYMST010000375.1:0-3817 GCA_964393115.1 uncultured Roseivirgaceae bacterium
TATCGAAAATAGACTCTATCATGATGAGCAAGACTCTTCTTCACTGTTACTTTTTCGTTAATAAGCTCAACATTAATCGGAGTTAAACTCTTTTTTACCATCACTCTTACGTAAATGTCTTCTTCTTCTTTTACGATATTAAATCGCTCTAAACTAAGCAGGTATTTTACTTTATTTAGAGAGAAGTAGGATATATGTTCTTTTGCAAACCATCTCTTTAAATCCTTTTTAGGATTAGGTTTTAGGATATTTGGTACTTCTATCCAAAGCCAACCATCCTCTTTTAATAAGTCATAGCAAATATTTAGTGCTTGCTGAGGATTTTCAAAATGTTCTAAAACATGACATAAAATGATTGCATCATATTTTTTATCTGTTTTAAAATCTTCCAAGCTAGAACAAATACCTTTAATTCCAAATTCTTTTCCTATAAAGTCTACACCTGCCCTAGAAGGTTCTAATGCTTCAAGGTTACATTTAGCTTTGGCTTTGATGTATGCTAAATTATGTCCAAAACCTGCACCGATTTCAAGAACTTCACACTCTTCACTTAATTTAGGTTTTAGCCATTCATAAATAGCAATTATTCTTGATGTGACTTTTAGTTTTGAAACATCAATTCTTGTTACGTCATTCCAATTCTCATTCCGAAACTCCCAGTAATTATTTTCGTAATATTCAATACTCTCTTCAAATGGTTTGATCGGATTCATATAAACAAACCCACATTCATTACATATTACATGACGTGGGAACTCTCTATTAATAATAACTTCAGCATTATCACTTTGACAAACTAAACATTTGACAGACTTCATAAAATGTGTTTTAAAAACTTTTTTGTAATAAAATCCCTAGTACGTTCAATCGAAGTTCTACCATATCCACCCATATGTGGTGTGATAATTAAATTACTATTCTCTTTAGCATACTCAATTAATGGATGGTTTTCAGTAGAAAATCCTTCCCAAGTACTATCTCCTTCTATCACATCTGTTGCAGCACCAGCGATAGATTTGTTATTCAAAGCCTCTAATAATGCATTTTCATCTACGACTTCACCTCTTGAGGTATTAATGAGTACCGCCGATGATTTCATTTGACTTATTTTTTCTTTATTTAGAAATTTAGCATTTTGGTCATTCGATGGAATGTGTAAACTCACGACATCACTCTCTCTCAATAAAGTTTTCAAATCCACTGACTCTACATGTTCATCTTTAGTTTCAAAAACAGTTGGATCTATATCTGTAGCTATGACTCGCATATGAAAAGGCTTGGCATAAGAGGCAACTATTCGTCCAAGTCGACCATAACCGATAATTCCAAGCGTTTTTCCATCTAACTCTTCAGCTAAAAATGGAACTCGACGCCAATAACCATCTTTTACATCTTGAAAAGCAGCGGGTAAATTTCGGACTAAAGCCAATAAAATCAACCAAGTATGCTCTGCCGTACTTCTTACTCGTTTGAGTAGTTCGGTTTCACCTTTTAAACTTAATACATTGATATTTTGCTTTTTGGCAAAAGATAAATCAATATGATTGAGTCCAGTAGTCGGTGTAACTATATATTGTAAATCAGATTGAAGTTCCATCACTCTCTGATCCATTGCCAAACCTAATTTTGTAAAAATAGCGGTATAACTATTATTTTCTAGGTGTTGGTAAAGTTCAGACTGAGACTCTGTATCCAAGTAATCTACTTCGAATTTATCTTTCAAATGACTCAAAGTCGTTTTTGAGTAGCGATTCTGTTCTAAATGTAATATTCTTTGCATTAAGATAAAAATTCTTTAAGCATCCATTCAGCATATTTGAAATCCAATTCAGTATCAATATTTACTGAACGTTCATTAGGCATAATCAATGCTCGACAATCTTTCCCTTTGAAAGAGTTATTCATTAAAACTTCACGTCTAGTTAGATACACTGCTCCATTACGAAGGTACATTTTCTTTAACTCTTGGCGTGGCTGATTTTCATAAGCTTCACAATAAGGCGGATCTATCAAGCGTGTACCATCTAGAAATTTCATGCGGGCAGGATGGTGTCCTTCTACATCTACTACGCTGATAACACTATCACTATCTTCTTTTTCCATCAACTCCAATGCGTAATTGATGTCTTCTACTGTTTTGAATGGTGTTGTAGGTTGTAGCATCATGACAGCATCAAAAGTAATATTTAATCGCTCTTCCATTTCTGCTAATGCATGTTGGATGACAGGAATCGCTTTTGCACTATCTGTTGCTAAATGTGCTGGACGTATAAAAGGAACTTTAGCTCCATGCTTTTTAGAAACTTCAGCTATCTCCTCGCTATCTGTAGTCACAATAACATGAGAAAGGTTGGAAGCCGCAGCTATTTCAATTGTATACGCAATGAGAGGTTTACCATTTAAAGGCTTAATATTTTTTTTCTTAACACCTTTTGAACCTCCTCTTGCTGGAATGACACCTAAGACTTTCATAAAATTAGTCTAAACGTTTTATTAAATTGTTGTTAGTTATCAGCGAGTTAAAAGACAAGTAATTTGCAAAAAGGTATTCGAACCTTTCAATAATCAACATTTACCTCTTTTAATTCAAATTTTTATCAATTTAAGCCAATATGAAAAATATTCAAAGCAACACCCTTTTGTAGATAGCAACTGCTATAAACTAATAACTAATTAACCAATAACTAACAACTACCAATTAAAAAGATTTTCTTACGACACTCAAGCCCATATAGATACATGGTTTTGCATTGAGTATATCGTCTGCTCTAAAGATGCGCCAACCATCTACAATGATAGGTTTTTCGCCCATTTTACGAACTTGTTCAAACATATCTTGCTTTTCGTAAAAACCATTGTTATTTAAGAAGAGAACAACATCTGCATCTTTTACTCCTTCTTCGAAGTCAACTGGCTTGACACCAACTTCTTTAATATCTTTGATTAGAGCAACTGGGTCATGCCCAGCGATATTGTCTGTATACTTGCTCAACATGTGGTATATTTCCACAGCCGAAGAATTACGAACATCTCCTGTTTCTGGTCTTCCTTTGAAAGCTAATCCACAGACGAATATCTTAGAGTTTGCTACATCTTTCCCTAAGTCTTTAAGTGTATCTAGAACTCTTTGAACAACATGTTCATGCATATATTCATTTGCATAACGTCCTTTTTCAAAAAGTGTATTTCCTAAGCCAAGTGCTTGTTCTGCTACTGCTGAGAAGATATAAGGATCTTTAGTTAAACAAGGACCACCTACTCCTGGACTTGGTAAAGGCACTTTATTTCTTGGATAACCTTGATTTGCAGCTTTGATTGCTTCTACTATATCAATATTAAAGTGCGAAGCAATTTGAGTGACATGATTTGAATATGCGAAAACCAAATCACGGAAAGTGTTATTGATTAGCTTAACCGTTTCGGCTGCTTCTAAGGAACTCACTCGAACGATAGTTGAGGTCAATTCTCTAAATAATGCCGCAGTAGCTTCTACAGACTCTTCATTGACACCACCGATGATTTGAGGCAATTCTCTTAATTCTTTTATTGCTTTTCCTTCCGCGGTACGCTCCGGAGCAAAAGACAGGTGAAAGTCTTGACCACATTTCAATCCAGAATATTCTTCTAGTAAAGGAATAACTACTTTTCGAGATGTACCTGTTGGTACAGTTGAACGAAGTATCACTAGATTTCCTGGTTTCAATCTTTTACCAATATCTTTTGATACAATTTCAATATAATCTAAGATAGGTCTAGGATTCTCTCCTTCATTAAGACGCTTTACAGGTGTGCCCACTGAAATCACGAAAACATCTCC
>CAYMST010000376.1:0-3791 GCA_964393115.1 uncultured Roseivirgaceae bacterium
TTTGAACTCATGCGTCATATTATTAATGAAGTCATTTTTGACCTCTGAAAGTTTCTTTTGACGGATGATCGTATAGATGGCATAGCCAAAGCAAAATGATATAATGATGATCAATAAAACTGAGGCGACTAGAGTAAGCCATATTTCACCAAGCAAGTAGGTGTTTTGGTTTGGGAACTTCAATGCCAGCCACTTATTACTGTTCTTTAGGTCATATGGAAAAAGACTTGTTTGGTGAGCAGTATTTATAGTATTGTCTGCAGATGCGTTGGCACTACTGAGCATCACTTCATTTTTTGACTTATTGAATACAACGAAATTATAGGGCAACTTTATTCCCCTTGATTCGAGTTCGAACTTGAGTAAGGAGTCCACATCATTAGTAGAAATTTGATTGGTCCAATTTTGTTGTCCTGCTACAAGCTCCTCTACAATCTTAGCTACGAGATCATGTTTGGCCGCAAATTTATCTAATAACCGTTGCGGACTAGAGGACAATAAGTCCGAGGATAATTTTTGCTTTGCATTTGTGTTTCCAAATTGAAAAAACAAACCATTTTGTCCTATTGAGGCCTTCATATCCACCCCGCCAGAATGTAACTCCATATTGATTTCTCGATCGACCCCGACACTGTTGAATTCTCTGACCAATTTTTCATATTGATTTTGCTGTATCCTTCTTAGTGAATCAAATAGCCGTTCTGAGCTAATCGAAAGGTTCATTAAGCTTTGTAGGTTTCTATCGATACCTATTGAAGGACTCATTCTTCTTTGTGTGATCTTGTACACCTGATTACGTTCGAGTCTATTGACCACACCAATCATAGCGTCCTGTACCTCTATGTGAAATTTACGCTCATTAGCTTCGAGGATATCTTCAACCCATTGGTACTGAAAAATAGTTAACCCAATAAGCGCCAACCCCATTAGGCCTACGATCCATTTAATTGCTCCATTGGTCATAGCTCAAAAGTAATTTTGAATAATTTCACTTTCAGGCAATTAACTTTTTTTAACCCTTAAAGCGATAGTTGGATGATTGTCTATGTGAGAAATTAAGACACGCTACGCACCTGGTGTTAAGAATAAGGTGTCAATAAAGTATCATTAGAAATGACCTTAAATCAAGTCATACGTTACTTAATCATGTTCTTTTATGTAATTATTTCATGGATTCCATATACCTTTACCCCACATTTGGGGAGTTAGCTCAGTTGGTTTAGAGTATCGCCTTGACATGGCGGGGGTCGCTGGTTCGAACCCAGTACTCCCCACTTTTTTGGTTATAAGTTACTTTTCAGCGTAAATAAGTCTGCTTCGGCAGCTAAAACACCGGAATTATTCCAATTCAATTCACCTACAGCTTGTTCCAACAATGCGGTTGCGCGTTCAAGGTCTCCACTGTGTAGATACCAGCTGCCAAGCCCGTACAGTTGGGTAGCAGAATTTCCCTCATATTCATAATTTTCAAAGTACTTAACCAACTGTTTAGGAGAGCGCATTTGTTTGTACAACAAGATGTTGTAGAGATGTGCATAAAAGAATGAAACTTTTGTTTTCTTATCGATGTATTTCAATTGTGCATTGGCCAACTCCATGTTTCCAATGCGTCTATAGGTCATGTAAAGCCAATCAATGGCGCCTACTTTTAAATCACCATTGAAACTAACATCTAAACATTTTTTAAAGGAGGACACCGCTTTATCATAGTTTCCTTTTATATAAAACGATACCCCTAAGTAGTAATAGATGTTGTAGCGAATGGTAAACCTATTTGTATAACTAGAGGTCTCAAAACCCGGGAAGTCAAATTCTCTATTTTTTCCCCTTGAATAGTAAGCCGCATTTTTTAGATCTTCGATAGCGTTATTTAGTTTGCGAAGCATGAGGTAAGCATGTCCTCTATACCGCAACAGTCGATGCGACTCGGGATAAATAACTAACCCACGGTTAAATACATCTATTGCACTATTCATATTACCCATTGCCGCTAGAGCTTTGCCATAGGCAATAATGCTATTAATGGAGTCTCCTTGCTCTTGATAAACTACTCGACACTTATTTAAGTGGACTTGGCGAAACTGCCGGATATCTTTTGGGATTTTAAGTTCCTTTAGTTTTCGGTCGAACAACCTGTTGCCTCCCTCATTTGGACTGGCAAAAATACTACTTGCTGTTTTTTCGCCGCGATAGTTACCAGCTGTTTCTGTTTGAATACAACCAAAAAGGCCTAATAAGATGAAAATGATAAAAAAGTTGCCCAGAGACATTTAGCACTATTCAATTACTGGTTACTAAAAGCATCTACAATTTAAGAAAGTTCTTTAAATATTCGTAAAGTAGATTTTATCAAGGCTAAATTAAACAATTTTTAGAATAGATTAGGGTGACATTTCTAAATAAGCCTCACTATTTTCCCAACTTAAGATATTTATTTACATCTTGTTATTCAATTAAATCCAAAGCTCTACCAAATATTTTACATTTGTTCAATCACATTATTTAAATATGGCTCAGACCCCTTCAAATATGTTGCCTTTGGGCACTGTAGCGCCAGAGTTCACATTGCCGAACGTGGTGGACAATACTTCGTTTCACTTGACGAAAATGGAAGATGCTCAGGCATACTTGGTCATGTTTATTTGTAATCATTGTCCCTTTGTTGTTCATGTATTAGATGAAATTGTTAGTCTTACTAGCGAGTATAAATCAAAAGGGGTTGTTTCTGTCGCGATCAGTTCAAACGATGTGACCAACTATCCCGATGACGACCCGGGCAAGATGCGGGCATTAGCAAGAGAAAACAACTTTTCATTCCCATATTTGTACGATGAAAGTCAGGAGGTTGCAAAGTCTTATCAAGCGGCATGTACTCCAGATTTTTACGTTTTTAATAATCAAATGGAATGTGTATATCGAGGAAGAATGGATGAATCTAGACCAAAAAACAGTATTCCTGTCACTGGAAAGGACCTAAGAAATGCACTTGATGCGGTGATATCAGGTCAAACAGTATCCTCAGAACAATTTCCAAGTATTGGATGTAACATTAAGTGGAAAAGCCATTGAATATGAACAATCAAATTAAATGTTTGGCAGTCGACGACGATCTTGTCGCACTCAAGATTATTTCATCTCTTGTTGATCAGGTCGAGGTGCTTAATATGATTGGAACCTATCAGGACCCCTTTGAAGCGATCAATGCTATATTTGACCAGCGACCGGATATAGTGTTTTTAGATGTCGAAATGCCCGGAATGACAGGGTTAGAACTAATCGAGTCTTTAAAATACCCACCGGAGATTATTTTAATTACCTCCAAAAAAGACTATGCTTTAGAAGCTTTTAATCTTAAAGTGACCGATTATTTGCTTAAGCCCATTGATAGTTTTGCCAGGTTTATGAAAGCGATAAACCGAGCACAGGAAAACCTCTACGCCAAGCTCAATGAGCAGGAAACTGGTATGTTGGACCCTGAAACAAGCGATAAGCATGATAGTATTTTCGTAAAAGTAGATTCTCTACTCTTAAATGTGAACTTTGAGGAAATTTATTCTCTTGAGGCTTACGGAGACTACGTGAAAATTCACACGGTGGACAAAATGTATTTGGTATTAACACGTCTTAAAAACATAGAAGATAAATTGCCACAAAAAGATTTTGTTAGGATTCATCGTTCATATATCGTCCGAATAGACAAAATAGAAAATATAGATAATACAAACCTTCAAATTAATGGTAAGATATTGCCCATTAGCCTTTCGCAGAAAAAGCAGTTAATGGATAAGATC
>CAYMST010000377.1:0-3787 GCA_964393115.1 uncultured Roseivirgaceae bacterium
TGTAAAGCAGAAACTCGGTAAACTCGGAGAGAAAGTATATATAGAAAATACGGTATGGTTTAATCCGTTAACCACCTCTATAGTGAAGACTTCCATTCAGACGAATAACTTGGAGCTGTCACTGAATATCCCGAGTAAGGAAGGGTTAAGCATCAACTCTCAAATATCGATTTTGTATCAAATAGATAAGAGTAATGTACCCAAGGTACTGCGGACTATCGGGCTTCAGTATGAGTCAATCATTTCCAACGTTTTTAGGTCCGCATCGGCTGATGTATGTGCTCGCTTCTACGCGAAAGACATGCACTCCGGTATGCGATCTAAAATAGAGGATGAGATCAGGATTCGTATGAAAGATGTCTTGGAAAAGCAAGGCATCATCATTGAGTCGGTTTTGATGAAAAGTATACAGCTGCCTGCTGGACTAGCTTCCTCTATCGAGCGTAAGCTGCAGGCTGAACAAGAAGCCATGCGAATGGAGTTTGTGCTTCAGGAAGAGAAGCTGGAAGCACAACGTAAGATCATCGAAGCAGAAGGTACTCGTGATGCGCAGAAGATTCTTTCAGAGGGATTAACCGACCAAATCATTCAGGTTCGTTCGATTGAAGCCTTTTTGGAGCTTTCAAAATCGAATAACACGAAGGTGATCATTACCGAAGGAGACGCGCCTGTGCTTATCAACACGGAAGACTAATACCATTCAGGCAATGTAAGGGCGTGTTAGTTTACGTCAGTGTTTTTTTCTAATTCAAGGCAAAAAATGCGGTCCTAGCAGCGCTAGGATGCGGACGGCTAGTTAAGGCTTTTTAACGAAGAAGAAGGAAAAAACAGTAGCAAAATATACGCCGTTATATAGTTTAAATGGCATCAAATCTGACTTGTCAGTTGTTTCGATCAATACCGTCGACGTTTGGGATAGCTAGTAAATACTCAGTTAAACCAAAAGTCATCGTGAGCGGTAGCCACATGCTTGGTGGCTACCCATTTTTATTCAAACTAAATCATACTCAACATGCATATCTTTAAATCAATAGGCATAGCCTTATCTATCATCGGTGCATTTCATCAATTACCAGGACATGCTCAAACCTTACGGTCATATTCAGATCTTGGTAAAGCTCTGGCAGACCCTACCAGTGTCAAATGGGTAGAACTGCACTCTGACACGCTGCAGACATTTCCTAACGAGCTATTCCTATTCCCCAATATCCAGTATTTGGACTTATCAAATAGTGGAATACGGTCTATTCCTGACAATATCGCTCAATTAAAAAACCTTAAGTCACTCAACCTATCCGGAACAGCTGTTCAAGAACTCCCTGCTTCCTTGGATAAACTCAGTGCGCTTACCTCCATAAGACTATCTTACTTGCCCAATTTGGATCTCAGCAGCACCTTACCAGTGTTATCGCGGATTCCTTCTCTTAAAAATATTGATTTGAAATACGACAACATCAACACGCTGCCCCCTACTATACAACTGTTACAACAGGTAGAAACATTAGATCTATCCGGGAATCCATTAACAAATCTTCCAGAAGAATTCGGGGCTCTACGTGGGTTAAAGCGCCTTTACCTCAATGATGACGCTTACTTAAATTTTGAAGAAGCCATTTCGGTCTTGCAGAGAATCCCTTCTCTTAGTGAACTTCATCTTGAGAATGACCGGATAAGACAAGTACCAAGCAATATCCAAAACCTACAAAACCTAGAGTATCTATACTTGAATCAAAACGACATTAAGCTACTGCCAAATAGTATCCAAGACATGAGAAGTTTACAGTATCTAGATGTAGACCATAACCCTATTCTGACACCTGATGGGTTTGATTTTCAACCCTCTCCGACGATAAAAATCAATTTTGGTAATCGGTAATTAAAAAAAGATTGTGAATAGATGGCACAACCTTTTTACAGTAACAATTTTCAACTAACCTAAAGATTTTCGTTCAATATTTTTATCAAGGTTTCATCAAGTAGTTCATTAAAATAGTAGCCCAAGAAAAAAGTATATCAGTATATTTCTTTAAACCATTAAACTATTCAAGGTAAAGTAGTTACTAGTTAATCACCTAGTAAGCAGACTTGTCAACGAGAAACTTTTATTTTTTTTAAAAAAGTTTCCAATTAGACCAAAAAGCACTGACAGTCAACTCATTAAAAACACATCATTTGAAGACTTTATATAAGGAAGTGGCTTTTTTTAACTCGCATTTCTAAGAATGGTCCGAAAAAATCAATAAAAAAAGAAAGGCTACCGTTACCGGTAGCCCTTAGCACTTCTCAACACTACAACTCTCACAAAACTGTTCTTAAATCCATCTAGAGGTCACTGTCCTTGTCCTAACGAATAGCCTCTGACCCCATCAAACTCATATAAGTTCTCCGTTTTGATCACATCAATTCCTTTTTCCATGGCTTTGACCAGTGCATTTGTAATGCTTTCTTTATCGGCAGGGTGACCATTTTCTACTTCAAAACGGCATCTCCAGTGATCGGTACAGAATGTTTCTTCAAAACCTTCCGGCCATACTTTGACACCACGATTGGTGATCATATTAAGTTTGATATCGCTCTCCATATGTTTAAGCTTGATGGCCAGCTCATCCACCACTCCTCCATCCCAGTCGACAAAGACATCCACGCCTTTGAGCACTTTATTAGCCTTTGGCTTTCGTTCATAAGGAGGTAGATGAAGACTCACGCCATGATCAAATTTTGCCGCTTTAATATGACTTGGTACTTGGCCTAGTCGAGCGATTACAGCATCCGCGAAAGCATCCGTACCCACCATTACCTTGCTAATTCCTTTTTTGTAAATATCCGCGGTATGAATGCCTTCTTCGATCGTACAGGCCCAAGCATTCGTTATCTTCTCCGCAACATCCTGCTGACCAATATGATTAAGCATCATCACTGCTCCTCTTAGCAAACCTGATGGGTTGGCCATATTCTGACCAGCGATATCAGGGGCTGAACCGTGTATCGCTTCAAACATCGCGCAGCTACTACCGATATTAGAAGAACCAGCAAGACCGACAGATCCCGATAGCTGAGCTGTAATATCCGAAACGACATCCCCATATAGGTTAGGCATAACTACCACATCAAAAATTTCTGGAGTATCCGCGAGACGCGCTGCACCTATATCTATGATCCAATTTTCGGATTTAATGTCTGGATATTCTGCCGCTATTTCTTTGAATACCTGATGAAAAAGTCCATCGGTATGCTTCATGATGTTATCCTTCGTGAAACAGCTCACCTTCTTGCGGTTATACAGCTTCGCATATTCGAATGCATACCGAATAATCTTCTCACAACCCGGTCTTGTAATCAGTTTTAAACACTGTACTACTTCATCCGTTTGTTGATGTTCAATACCCGCATATAGATCTTCTTCGTTTTCTCGAATCACAACGACATCCATATCCGGATACTTCGTCTTTACGAACGGATGAAAGCTGTTGCATGGTCTTACGTTAGCATAAAGCCCGAGTGACTTACGCATCGTAACATTCAGGCTCTTATATCCTCCACCCTGTGGAGTGGTGATTGGTGCTTTTAAAAATACTTTGTTTTGACGAATGCTATCCCAAGCGGATTTGTCAATTCCGCTGGTATTTCCAGATAAGTATACCTGCTCGCCGACTTTTATTTCTTCCCAGTCTATTCTTGCTTTGGCAGCATTTAGAATTTTTAGAGTGGCGTCCATAATCTCCGGACCAATGCCATCACCTTTCGCGTATGTTACTTTTTGCATGACCTTCGTATTTTGTTCAACACA
>CAYMST010000378.1:0-3783 GCA_964393115.1 uncultured Roseivirgaceae bacterium
TATCAGATCGAAAACGGACTACGCATGTGGTTGGAATAATGGCGATGAAATGGATTCAGCGAAAGAGGAAACAATTGAATATTTTGTAGATGAGTTCAAAAAATCGATAATCAGAACATATGGAAAACAAAAAAATAAAGTTCAATTCTCAGAATTGTATATTTTGCGTTCAAAACACTAATAGTATTGGATGCCGCTCATAATAGCTGATCGTTATATTCAATTTTAATAACAACAGTATGATAAAAAGAAATGTGAAAAAAGTACTTAAGGCTCAAAAGGTAATTTCAAAAAGCATAAACCGTACAGTACGTCATAAGTTACTTAACAATCCATATAATGTTCAATGCAACGTATGTGGTAGAGAAGATTATAATTTCAATAGTACGAAATGGCATAAGCATATTGTTTGCCCAAAATGTGGTTCTTCCTTACGTCATAGGATCTTTTGGGCTGCAATTGAGCACTTGGAAGAAGTTCACAAGTCAAAGATACTAGAGAATAAAAAAGTACTTCATTTTGCCCCAGAAGGCTTTCTTGAGTCAAGAATACCTAAAATGTCAAAAGAATATCGTACTGCTGATTTCTTGGCTGAAGGAAAGTACTACAAAAATCTTGATTACAATATCGATATGTCTGACATGAAAGTAATTGAGGATGGTTCATTTGATTGTGTTATGGCATTTGATGTTCTTGAGCATATTCCAAATCATTTTGGTGCAATTAACGAGGTTAATAGAGTACTATCAAATAATGGTTATTGCGTTTTTTCAATTCCCCAGAAAGACAACCTGAAAAATACTCAAGAGGATTTGACGATAAAATCTTCGAAAGAAAGAGAAGAAAGATTCGGACAATGGGATCATTGGAGGATTTATGGTGATGATTTTAAAGACATGCTTGAGGAACGTGGCTTCGATGTTTACGTAGTAAATAGCGACTCTTTTGATAAAACTACGTCTCAAAAACATGTTCTTTATCCACCTATTCCATCGACAAATCCAGTAGCGACGAACAATAGAAGAATTTATTTTGGACGAAAAAGAACGTAATAAATGATATGGTTAGTACTTTTGACCAGATCGCTACCTCAAAAAAATGTATGTTATTTAATTCAGACATTGGATGATTTAGTAAAATAACTCAAAGTTCACTTTTCCAAGAGACCTGCCTCCCTGGGAAGAGTGGAAAGAAATTGTGGAAGCCTTTCCTTATGGTATGTTCAGGTTTTGTGTTGGGGTCACACGCCAAAGGTTTAGAAGTTGAGTTTTGATCTATCTCTTAATTAATACGTTGACTGTAATTCCTCAGTTCACATAGTGTTCTGATATTTTTGATAGGAGCTAGATAAATGCTCTAGAATACTGTGGTATCAGTTAAGAAGATGGTCTGTTTTTGTGGCCTGTCTTCCGAATATAAAATTAAAACTCTGGTGTAGATGATCTTGCTGTTTTAGGTAATTGAAGAAGACAGAGATCTGTTGTTAATTGTTTTTCCAGTATTGAATAT
Organism: uncultured Roseivirgaceae bacterium; assembly: GCA_964393115.1. Taxonomy (GTDB): domain Bacteria; phylum Bacteroidota; class Bacteroidia; order Cytophagales; family Cyclobacteriaceae; genus CAYMST01. Next base: position 1,510 of record CAYMST010000378.1, read on the forward strand.
ATTTTGAAACTACTTTGAGGTTCGAGACTGAGTTTGTTCATAAATTCAAAAAAATAACAGGTCATTTTACAAAAGTGCTTAACTGTTTTTTAGCATCTCTTGTTATACTCTCAGGGAGTTATACTATTACAAAAGGGGATTCTTGTATCTTCAAAGCATGTCAAAATGGAAATACAGAAAATTACGTGTATACAAGATGTAATGATGGTACCAAAGTTTACGCACAAGAGGCAAGTACAAACGTTTGTGATGAATTTGGGGGAATCGACACGTGTCACGTGTTGCGAATAATCATGCTATATCAGACATCCGGTATTATATAATCTCGGTTAGCCTTATGCGTAGAAACTAATTTTATTACGACCTTTCGTCGATGCAAAAGGAGATTAGATAATATTATTTGGAGGCTATAAATCGGACTATTTAGTTTTTCGTAGCCAATACTTCCAAAAGTATTGGCTACAAGCAAATTAAAGGCGGAAGGTTTGCGGTCTTTCGCTGTAAGGGACCTTACGAATCCTTTTATCCCATTTATAGCGTCTATCTTTTTGAACTGTGATCGGAACTGAGAGATGAACCCGCAATTAAGTCACCTCCATTCTTTAAACTGGAAAGTTTCGTGACCGATTTCTATTTATCAATCATTTAGCAAGAAACGTCAATTATTAAAAAGCAGAAGATACGATTTCTACTTTATGTATTTATTCGTGGATCTAGATGAAACAATGGATACTCAAATAACTAATCGGAAAAGGAAATTAGCAGAACGATGAAAAATTTTGAGAAGAAACTAATGGGTGGACACTCTAGCTCGCTAGGGATTACGATTGAGGTTGTCGAAGAAGTTTCGGACAATCAGGAACTATTTGATAAGCTGTTTAACCATTATTTTGTTTGGACGAGATTGTCAGATTACGGGTGTCTAACGTCATGAAACGAATCTGCAAGGTGAAGCCAGAGTATTTACTTCCGTATCTTGATCGCTTTTTGAATGAAATCTCGCTTATCGATCAACTGTCGACCAAGTGGACATTAGCCTTACTATTTGAGATGTTAGACAAGGACTTTTCAACCGAGCAATTGGAAAAGGTAAAATCTATTGTCAAGCACAACTTATAGTCGGAACCTGATTGGGTCGTACTGAACAATTCAAAGGAAACTTTATCAAAATGGGGAGAGAACGATAGCACTTTAATGACTTGGCAGGTCCCTAATTTGAAGAAACTAAGCAGTTACCAAAGGAAGTCAATGGTGGATGATACGCGCTAATTCGTGAAATGTTATTAGATAAGAGCATTTTGGTGGTTATTTGCGAGATGAAAGTATAGTGTTTTCTATTCCTACTCATCATCGCTAAATGTTAACTTTGATCAAAATAGGACCTATTTCATTATCACCAAAAACAATAAGTATGAGTTACTATTTCATTGCGCATATCAAGATAAACGATGATGTCGAATACCAAAAATACATAGATCAAGCAGGTAGCATTTTCAAAAAATATAGAGGCGAATACATTTCAATAGATAATGCTCCCGTCGTGCTAGAAGGAAAGTGGGATTACACTCGAACTGTGTTGATTAAGTTCGAAAGTAAACATGAATTTGACCGTTGGTATAACTCAGAGGAATACAGAGAAATATTGGTTCATAGGTTAAAAGCTGCTGACTGTGACACCGTTCTGGTAAAATCGATAGAAAAATAAAATAGTTGCTCTAAACACTGTTGCTATCAGTGTGCTGGTTTCATATGGTAATCCAAGAGCAGTGGAAATGTAAGCACTTGCGAACGCTATATGCCATACCGTTTGGTATACAGGAAGTTCTCTAGGAGTAAGAAATATTGAAAAATATATTGATCTAAGCCAAAATCAGGGTCGAAATGATTTTAAAAGTTCTAAAGCAACGATGGGAAAAAAATCTATGGATTTAACTGTTTTCTGAAGTGTATCGGTTTCATACTTATCTCGCTCTGATTAAGGCAAAAACACATTTCAGAAACACTACAAAACCCTTCAATTTGCTAAAGCCGGGTTATGACTATACTTCATTTGCAAAGGCTAAATGTATAAGATACTTTTATCGACTTTTGAAAAGTCCAGTTGATGGATGATCGTTTGATATTGGGATATCGCACAAAATGATAAATATTGAGGGGATACTGAATTCACATTTGCAGGTTAAAATAAAGACTTTAAAAAAAGGGGATCTTGTCCAGCAAGCAGAAAGTGGCAAGGCGCCTAGCATCTAGGCAAGTAGAGGATTGCGGGGAGGA
>CAYMST010000379.1:0-3781 GCA_964393115.1 uncultured Roseivirgaceae bacterium
GTTTTCATCAATTCCTAATGCATCCAAGCCCGCTTGGTTTAACCAGGCACGACTGTATAAGAACAGCACATAAGTTGGCACATTCCCTGTGGCTTCATTGATTTCTTCAGGTGTAGGGAATCGCTTTTCTTCAAACTGAAAAGGACTCCAGCCTCCAATCACCCGTACCCATTGACCTTCAGGAGTTCTTTCAGCTTGCTCTTTCAGCATTTCAAGAGCTCTTGCAAGGGTTTTCACACCATCCCACCGAAGCTCTGCGTTAAAAAAACGACCGCCTCGGGTCAAGTGAAGGTGAGAATCATTCAGACCAGGAATGATGGTTCTTCCATTTGCATCTATTACCTGAGTTGAATCCCCTTTCAATTTTAGCAACTCCTCAGAGGTACCTGTTGACAAAACCAATCCATCTTTTACAGCGATGGCTTCCTGAGTAGTTCTCATTTCATCCATCACAGCCACTTTTGCATTGTGAATTATCAGATCTGCTTTTTCAGTTGTAGTTTTTTGGGTTGATCCACCACAAGCGGCTAGAAACATTCCAAAAATTGCGAGTATCGATATTGACTTCAATGTTTTCATATCAATAGGAGATTAATGAGGGCGGTAGTGCCGCCCTCTGTTTTGTATTAATTTTTATTTACCAGACTCAGCTTCGCTAGCTTCCTTTCCAGTCATCCACTTGCTCATGGTTTTGATGTAGTCGATTCCTAAACCATAAGCTCCTCCGTACTTCTTAGAGATTTTAACTACCTCATTATACACGTCACTTCTTGCCCAGTCTCTGTGGATTTCTAATAAGTATTGAAGAGAAGTGATTGGCTTTACACCAGCCTGAATCATTCGCGTCATTGCCATATCGTGTGCCTCTTGGGAAGTACCACCACTGGCATCTGCAACCACATAAACATCATATCCATCCTCGAGGGCTGAGAGAGCTGCACTTAGCGTACATACCTCCGTCCATAGACCTGCAATTACCAACTTTGGCTTGTCTGTATCATTAATGGCTTTCACTACTCTAGTGTCTTCCCATGAGTTCATGGTTGATCTGTCGATGTATTCCTCTGAGTTAGGGAAATACTCTCTGATCTCAGGGAAAACCGGACCACTGAATGACTTCTCCGCTACAGTTGTTACCACGGTAGGCACTTCGTACAAGGTAGCAGATGCCGATAGTAACCCGAGGTTATTCCTCAGTTCCTCGATAGGCTGAGACTCCACTGCAAAAGCCATCTGGCTTTGATGATCAATCAGCAATAATGCGTGATTGGTTGGGTTCAGTAATTCTTTGGATGCGTTGGCCGGATCGTTGGTTGGATTCGGGTTATACTGCTGCCATTTTGCGAATGATAATGAAACCATCATGATCATTGCTAGGGTTAAAATTTGCTTTTTCATCTTATTCAATTGTTTAATTTTTGGTTCGTTAATTTTTAATTCATTGGTACCTCCATTAGGAGGATTTTTGCTCCAGCTTGTGCTTTCACTTCAAATGACTCAGTGTCCCAGATTCCAAAGCCATCGCGCTTGGATAGCATCTGACCTTCGATCTCTGCTTCGCCTTCAAGGATGAATGCGTACACACCGTTGCCATCTTTCTTTATTTCGTAACTGGTTTCAGTAGCTTCATCAAACTGCCCTATGTGGAACCATGCATCCTGATGAATCCAAACTCCCTGATCATCCTGACTTGGGGAAAGAATTTGTGAAAGTGTATTCGGCTTGATCAGATCAGCGATTTGTATCTGATCATATCGTGGAGTGACATTCTTTTCATTTGGAAAAATCCAGATCTGAAGGAACTTCACTTCCTTGTCGCTGTTCTTATTGTATTCACTGTGGAATACTCCCGTCCCGGCACTCATCACCTGTATTTCACCTTCTTTGATAACCGCTTTGGTTCCCATGCTGTCTTTGTGCTCAAGGTCTCCACTCATGGGGATGGAAATGATCTCCATGTTATCATGTGGATGCGTACCAAATCCGCGACCCGGTGCTACAGTATCATCATTCAACACTCTTAGCATACCGAAGTGTACCCTTTCAGGATTGTAGTAATTCGCAAAACTGAAAGTATGATGAGAGTCTAACCATCCATGGTTAGCATGTCCTCTTGTGTCTGCTTTATGCAGTACTGTTGTTGCTGTTTTAGTTTCCATTGTCTTTATATGATTAAATCCAACTTGATTTTTTACTTCGTCAGTTTTCTCACTTGTTGCAGCCTTGGTTCCAAGCCCTATTCCGAGAGCGCCTAAAGCTGATTTCAATAAGAATTCGTTTCGTTTCATGACTTAATATTTGCTTTGACTATGACCAAGCGCGTGCCAAATCATAACTACCTGATTTTCTGATATTTACATTTCTAAAATCAAAATAATCTTTCTATTACTTTAGATTTTTCTCATATATGAGAAAAATGAGGGTATTTTTTATGAACTTGGTTGGATGACAAATCAGGATTATTTGCTTCAGGCCAAGGAGTGGCAACTCGATCACATGCCGTACGAAATCATGTGGATCAATGAGCAGGGAGAAATCGAATACATCAATCAGCTACTGAGAAATAAGCTTGGATATACAAAAAAGGAAGTCCAGGGACTCAATATCTGCGAAATCAATCCAAGAACAAGTCCTGAAGATTGGTCTAAACACTGGAAAGAAGTTGCAGAAAATGGTACTGTTGATTTTAAGACCATACATAAACGGAAAGATGGATTCCTTTACGATGTAGAGGTTTCTGCACAATTTTTCTCAAATAATAGAAAAAAGTTAATCTTTGCGATAGTCAATGAGATTACTAAATCCTCTTTTTATAGAAGAGTCCTAAACAAAGCAGAAGAACTGGTCTGTGTAGGTGGCTGGAAATTAAACCTTCAGGACAATTCCATCATTGCTACGGATCAGCTCCTTGAAATTTTTGGTGTTCAAGAAGCAGAGGATATTCGTCCGATAAATCTGATTCGCTTTTTTAAAGAACCCGATCGTTTTCAAGAAATAATTTCAAATGCTTTGGTGAAGGCGATTCCCTTTGATGAAATATTAAAGATTACAGATGCAAATGGCACTGAGAAGTGGTTGCGTTGTGCCGGACAGCCAATACTTATCCAAGAGAAGAGCAATAAATTGATTGGGGTCTATCAGGATGTCAGTGAAACTCAGGAAAACATCCAGTCTTTGAACCTGTACAAAGAAGTAATCAATCAATCAGATGATATTGTGTTTGTGTGGTCTGAGGAAGGGAAACTTATGGATTTCAGCGATTCTGCTACTAAGCAATTAGGTTTTTCGAGAGAAGAATTTGAACAGGTCACCATTTACGATCTGGATGATGATATTGATGAAAAATGGTGGAAAGACCATTTCAAGGATATAAAAGAGCGCAAGCATTTCCGTATGGAGTGGAAAGCAACTCGCAAGGATGGAAGTAAGTTTCCTGTAGATATCTCTGTCAATCTCGTCGAGTATCAGGGTAGATCTCTCAACTGTGCTATCCTTCGAGACATCTCTAATCGAATGCGTCATGAAGCAGATTTGAAAAGTGCTTTTTATGAGATAGAATCTTTGAAAAATCAACTAGAAAAGGAAAACGAGTATTTGCAGGAAGAATTTCGTCAACAAGGTCAGTTTGAAAACATCATCTGCACAAGTAATGCTTATGCCAAAGTGTTGCAACAAGTTGAAAAGGTAGCACCTACAGAAACCACAGTACTCATTACAGGAGAATCAGGAACTGGGAAAGAGCTACTAGCCAATGCACTTCACCAGTACAGTCAACGGAAGG
>CAYMST010000380.1:0-3774 GCA_964393115.1 uncultured Roseivirgaceae bacterium
CTATGACTTGAAAACGACGTTTCCAAGCTTAAAAAAGGGTTTTGAAAACGAAACCTTTATTTTTTTCAAACAAATTATAACTTATCAGAAATAATTTCGTATTTTTATTAAACGCGGAAGCAGATAGCGATTAAATTTAGTTTAAAATTTGGATTTTACATGTGGACACAAATTGCAACCGTAGCATTCGGTTGCAATTTTTTTTGCTATCTACTCAGCAGGAAGGTTTCATAAATAGCATCATGTATCGCCGGTCTTATGTTGAGGTCGTATATGGTCTTATTTAACCTAGAAGGATGAACTCTATTGGACAGAAATATATAAATCAAGTCAAATTTAGGATCGACCCAAACTAATGTTCCGGTATACCCGGTATGACCATAGCTAGACGGTGATGAATGTTTTGAAACGCTACTCTTCAAAGAATCATATTGTAGTAAAGGTTTATCAAATCCCAATCCTCTTCGATTGTCATTGTTCAAAAATTGCACCCTCGTAAATTCCTCAATGGTTTCTGGCTTTAAATATTGAGTCCCATTCAGATTCCCGTTTTGTAACAACATCATACACACTTTTGCCAAGTCCGTGGCAGAACTAAACAAACCAGCGTTACCCGAAACACCATTCATCAAAATAGCGCCTTCATCATGCACCAAACCATGAATTTTTTCCATTCGAAAAAAAGTGTCTACTTCAGTGGGTACAATTTGCTGTTGGGAAATATTGCTTTCTAGTGGATTGAAGACTAACCTCTCCAGGCCCATTTTCCTGTAGAAAGTATCCGCTAAATATTCTTCATAGGTCTGCCCACTACACTTTTCAACAATCTCTGGGACAAGGTAAAAAAACAGTCCTGAATAGCGATATTGTTTTTTGCGATCCACTTTAGATTTTAGGATCTCTAAAACAATTTTTTCTTTTATGTCGTCATGAATCCATAGGCTATCCGCTATTTGCGTTTTGAACTCATCGGAACTGTTATCAGATAGGGTTTCAGACCTAAAAGCTCCGTTCTTTTTAGTAAATACTTGGTAATATGGTATCCAAGCCTTTAATCCTGCTTGGTGCGCAAGTATTTCTCTCAAGCTCAATTTCCTAAACCTTTTCCGATTAAATGCCGGGAGCAGTTCTCCTAATGATGCATCTAAGTGAAGACAAGAGTCTTCATAAAGTTTCATAATGGCTAGGGTTGCTGCCGTCACCTTAGTAATTGACGCTAAGTCATATACATGATGATTTTGCACCGGTATCAAACTGTCATATGTATGAAATCCATAAGAAGCATTGACAATAACACTATCTCTATATTGAACATAAACTTGGCATCCGGGAAAAGCACTTTCTTTAATACCCAATTCAACAATCGAGTCGATTTTTGTTACTAAAGTGGTAGCTTGCTGACTCAAATCCAGAGATTGACTGTAGCACGTACTTGAGTACTGGATTAAAACCACAATGGTTAATATCAAGCTTTTCGTTTTCTTCATATAGTATAAATATGCGTCGGCTAAAATATTTCCTTTATTGCAATCTTGCACTTTTCATTTCCAGCTGCGGCGTATTTAGCAACTTAACACTTGAAAAAAGAAGTGGAGACCTGTTCGAAAGCAAATTAATTGAGCGACTCGGTAAAAACCACCATGTGGGTTTCCAGTTGACTGAAGTGGAGTCTGGGAAAGACATCTTTTCATACCAACCAGACAAATACTTTATCCCAGCCTCCACCACTAAAACCCTAACATTTTATGCTGGCTTTCAGCTGCTAGGAGAGAAAGCTCCTTTACTACATTATGCAACGCAAGGTGATACCTTATTCATAAAAGGAGCTGGTAACCCAACTTTCTTACATCCGAAATTCCCAACAGGGGGTCTAGGATTTGATTTTATAAAAAATCACGTTGGTCCAAAAGTTCTAATTGACACTCACTCTACCCTATCCAAATATGGAACTGGATGGGCCTGGGATGACTATTCATATTCATTTCAGGCCGAAAAGAGCACATTTCCCATCTATGGCAATCAGCTTTGGGTAGAAGAGAGTGGTATAACACCTTCTTTTTTTGCTGCTTATATTGACTCTACTGAAGGTCAAAAAAACACATTGAACCGAAGTGAAAACTACAATAGCTTCAGCTTGAGTAAAAACGAAACGTTACCTTTTACACGGCTACGGATTCCGTTTCGAACATCTTCCGAGCTCACGTCTATCTTGCTACAAGACACCTTATCAGAACGCATACACAGAAGTGAAAATCACAATTATCTGCAATGGAATGTATTGTATCAGGGTAATAACCACAATATTCTAGAATACATGATGCTCGCCAGCGACAACTTCTTAGCTGAGCAGATACTCATTATGATTGCCATAGAAAAAGGTCTACCAGTCAACAGCACAAGTGTCATTGATTATATACAAAACAACGTCTATGCAGATGTTCCAGACCCAATTAAGTGGGTCGATGGTTCAGGCCTAAGCCGATACAATCTGGTAACACCAAGATCCCAAGTTGACGTACTTAGAAAAATATATCAAAATCTAAGCTGGGAGGAGATTTCAAGATTCTTCCCAATCGGTGGGCAAACCGGTACATTGAAGCATTATTACTCCTCTGTGCCACCTTATATTTACGCCAAGACGGGTACGCTTTCAAATAACCATTGTTTGACTGGATATTTGATTAGCGACTCTGGAAAGATCTATTCCTTTTCATTTATGAATAATCACTTTACCTCAGAAGTAGAGAAAGTGAAAAGTTGGATGGAGGATGTACTAAAACACTTTAAAGAAAATTATTAAATCAAAATGAGTAAAGTAATACTTGTTACGGGTGCTTCTTCCGGTTTAGGACAAGCCATAGCTGAAGAATTAGCTCAAAACCATACCGTTTATGGAACTTCTCGTAGTAAAAAGGATAATACGGGTACCTATAAGATGATTGCTCTTGACGTTAGGGATGAGTCTAGCATTTCGAGTGCCGTTGAGGAAGTCATATCAAAAGAGGGACGACTAGACGTTGTCATTAACAATGCCGGATTGGGAATTGCTGGACCGGTAGAGGAACTTGATATTGATAAAATGAAAACTGCCTTTGACACCAATGTTTTTGGTATTGTTAGGATATGCAGACAAACACTTCAGCACCTTAGAGCGTCAAAGGGTAAAATGATAAATATTAGTTCAATTGGTTCTATGTTTGGACTGCCATATAGATCTGCCTATTGCGCTTCAAAAGCAGGATTAAATATGATCAATGAGACACTAAGGATGGAGTTGAAACAATTTGGTGTGCAGTCTACGGCTATTCTTGCTGGTGATATTCAAACCAATATCAATCAAAATCGATTGACCTCCGTGGTTCCTGAAGACTCCCCTTATCATGAAAATTTTGTCAAAGTATATGAAGGGATCGACAAGGATGTAGACAGTGGCGTAACACCCGAATACATCGCTAAGCGAGTAGCTAAACTGGTCAATCAAAAGAGTCTAAAGCGCACTTACGCTATCGGTAAACCTTTACAAAAGCTTTCGCTTACGGTTAAGAAAATCGTTCCTGATTTCATTTTTGAGAAGATTATTAGAACCTATTCAAATTTATAGTGTTATCGAATTATGGAAAAAATGAATAAATCAGAAGAAGAGTGGAAAGAAGAGCTTTCCCCTGATCAATACTATATACTGCGTCAAAAAGGAACAGAAAGAGCCTTTACCGGAAAGCTGTTGAACAATAAAGAATCTGGTGTCTATCACTGCTCTGGATGCCAAGCACCCTT
>CAYMST010000381.1:0-3744 GCA_964393115.1 uncultured Roseivirgaceae bacterium
CATAAGTGTTGGACTATGTGCTATGTGGGCAACTTTGGTGAATACTTCAGTTGGGGTTGCAACCGTGGATAAAGACTTTTTAAATGTTGCTTCAGTTCTAAAACTAGGTGTTGGCAAAAAAATATTTAAAGTAATCCTTCCTGCTTCATTCCCATTGGTATTTACTGGATTAAGAATTACTGTATCCGTTGCATGGATGGTACTCATAGCCATTGAGTTATTAGCACAAAGTCCAGGATTGGGATCGTTTGTATGGGAAGAGTTTCAAAACGGAGCGAATGATTCAAACGCAAAGATTATTGTTGCCATGTTCGTAATTGGTGGTATTGGTTTCTTCCTTGACCGTGTAATGGTTATGATACAGAAGCTAGTAAGCTTTAGCAAAGACGATATCGCCTAATTAATTCGAATAAGACTAATTACCATATCTGGTATTTAGTCTTTTGAACTCTAAACAGTAATAAGATGGCATTTTTAGAATTAAATAATGTTTCTAAGGGATACGGTGCAGGTATTGATCGCACTGAGGTACTTTCTAACATTAACTTACATATAGAAGAAGGAGAATTTGTAGCGATCGTGGGATTCTCTGGATCTGGAAAGACGACGTTGATTTCTATGATCAATGGCCTTCTAAAGCAAGACGAAGGTGAAGTGCTGCTACAAGGTAAACCTATAGAAGGGCCTGGTCCTGATAGAGGAGTCGTGTTCCAAAACTATTCTTTACTTCCCTGGCTTACAGTACGTGATAACGTTAAAATAGCGGTAGATGAAGTCTTTAGAAGTCTCTCAAAAGCAGAAAAGAATGAGAAAATCGAACGCTATATTGAAATGGTAAACCTTTCACACGCGATCGATAAGCGACCTGCAGAGCTTTCTGGAGGTATGAGACAACGGGTGTCTGTGGCCAGAGCGCTCGCAATGAGTCCGGAGATCCTGTTGCTTGACGAACCTCTTTCTGCATTAGATGCGCTTACAAGAGGAACACTACAAGATGAAATCTTGAAAATATGGAGTGAAGAGAAAAGAACAGTCCTTATGATCACAAACGATGTGGATGAAGGATTGTATATGGCCGATCGAATTATTCCTCTAACGCAAGGTCCAAAAGCAACTTTAGGGCCTGAGTTTAAGGTAAACTTAGAACGTCCAAGAGACAAAACAGCACTTAATAAAAATCAAGAATTCATTAGAACTCGAAATGACATTATAGAGTATCTAATGGAAATTGGTGAGGTGAGAAAAGGAACAGGTAAAAAGGAAATCGAGCTTCCTGAGTTGAAGCCAATTATGCCTGGAAGAGTGGTTTGGAGTCAGAGGAGATCTTTTAAAGATCGTATTCGATTCTTTAACGCCAAAGGTTAAGACATTTGTCTTTCCAGACTAACCAAAAGACCATTGTAATGTCCTCAGGGACCATCAACAATTAATGATTTAAAAAATGGAAGCTGTATTGGAACAAAGTTCAATTAAAAATAAAGTTCTCGCCTCTACTAAGATAAAAGACGAGGATGTAATGCTGGACATTCAAAGTCTTGCAAAAATATACCCTACTCCGAAAGGTGACTACACTGTACTGGAAGACCTTCAATTAAGGATAAGAAAGAAGGAGTTTATCTCTGTTATCGGACACTCAGGATGCGGTAAGTCTACTTTATTGACCATGATCGCTGGTCTTAATGATATCTCAAAAGGACAAATAGTAGTAGATGGAGAGGCCATCCGTGGATCAGGTCCAGATAGAGCAGTGGTATTCCAGTCACCAAGTCTATTTCCATGGCTAAGTGCTTTGGATAACGTTTTGATTGGGGTAAAGCAAGTGTTTCCTCATGCCACAAAACGCGAGCGAAATGATATTTGTATGTACTACCTAGACAAGGTAGGTATGGGCTCTGATTACAAAAAAAGAGCTTCAGAGTTATCACAAGGTATGCAACAGCGTGTCGGTATAGCCAGAGCGTTTGCTCTAAAACCAAAGGTCTTGTTGCTAGACGAACCTTTCGGAATGCTTGATTCCCTAACTCGTGGTGAATTGCAAGATGTACTTTTAGAAGTATGGAATAAGGAACAAATCACAGCGATGATGATTACGCATGACGTGGATGAGTCTATATTCTTGGCTGACAGAGTCATCATGATGACTTCTGGACCATATGCTAAAATTGGCGATGAATTAGTTATTCCGTTCGAAAGACCTCGTGTGAGAAGAGAGGTAATCGAACATCCAGAATACTATGACTACAGAGGTTATTTGATCAACTTCTTGAATCATTAAAAGGTAAAGGCTACTTTGAATGGTTTCAAAGTAGCCTTTACTAAAATAAGAATACTTGAACTCAAAAATAGCATTAAAAGAAATTCACATTGTGTAAAGACTTCTCAGTATTCATATTGGGATTATTTGGTTGAATGGGATGGTAATGCCATCCTGTCTTTTCAGGTGCGGGCCCCAGGCTGTTTTGGGAGATCCGCACTTGATTCTTATATTAAAATCTATAAGATAATTACACAAAAGAGTTGGTTTCAATAGCGTATTGCTAGATTTCATATCAGCTTTTCAATAGACTTTATTTAAAAATGAGTTTGTTTTCCTTATCTCAGACTAAATGTTAAAGGAACAATCTTTTTTACTCTTACCGGAAGTCCGCGTTGATAACCCGGCTTCCAGCACTTAGCTACGCCAATTGCCCTTTCAGCCTCAATATCTAACAATGGATGGCACCATTAACTGCTTTAATTTCACTTAGACAACCGTCTTTGTTCACTACAAACTGTACAACTACCTTTCCTTGTAAATTGCGACTAACGGCTTCCTTAGGGTACTTAAGCTCTCTACCAACTCAGTATAGAAGCCCGCAAAACCTCCTTGAGGATCAGGTTGGGCAATGATCTCAGAATAAAAATGTTGTTCACCTTTCTCGTCATACCCTGTTCCCAAAATCAGCTTACCTTTCTCCGCATTTTCTTCTTGATATAACAAATTACCATTTTTTCTATACCTGATCCACCTACCCGCTTTAAAGTCATCGCTGTAATTTTCGCGTTCCTTGAGACCACCATTATCGTGATAAATTGACCAAGGCCCTTCTTTAAACCCTTTCACAAACTGTCCGGAATCTACTGGCTGTTGATTTTCATATAAAACACGTGTGCCCGTACCCTCTGACACCAATTCAACACCGTCTATTCTGTAAAAAGATAAGATCTTGTATTCACCTTTTTTATACTCACCGATCTCCTTAAGTTGTTTATTGGCATAGAAAGCTTTGTACTTTCCATGTTTAACATCTTTCTGTATCCACATTCCGATTTTATCTCACCATTTTCGAAAAACATAACTTCTTGCCCTTCAAGATTTATAGACCTAGGTCCCATAAATGAAGTTGATCTCAGCTTACCATTTACATACCATCTATTGACCTCGCCTGCACAAAGCACAGAGCTGCTTTTTTTACAAACTTAGAAGTAATGAGCGCTATCAGCTCGTCCGCAAGATTTATCGTTAATATCGTAATACGTGGTGTCTTGTCCAAAAGCAGAAAGGCAAGCAGTTACGACAATGAGACAAACAGTGTAGTTCATGTTTCCGATTTCAAAGTTCTAAAAATGTGATTAGGCTATCGCTAGAGTATAAAAAAAGCCCTACCTCTTTCGACATAGGGCTGCTAGTGACCTCCACAGGATTCAAACCTGTAACCTCTTGAGCCGTAATCAAGTGCTCTATTCAGTTGAGCTAGGAGGCCA
>CAYMST010000382.1:0-3705 GCA_964393115.1 uncultured Roseivirgaceae bacterium
CGTCGATGGTCTAATTTATAACCATCGGTTAAAAGCATTGGATTCATTGTATTGGTTTTTTTGTTATTTCGATATTAACATTTCCTATTATATATGGATTAAATGCGGGTTTTGGTATTTTTGAAAAACAATCTGAATCTTTCAATAAATATATTGGTTTATTCCCATTTATGGAAATAATTGGTGAAGGGTTTTGGCTACAATAATTTTATAAAATTAAAATTTATATTATTTTGTGGAGCAAAGAAAAAATATATTTTTTTATATTTTTGAAAAAAAAGTTTGAAGTTTTCTCTATGAAAATAAGTTTGAAAAAAATAATTTTATTTTTGCTTTGCAACTGCTTCTAGCAGTCTAACCGCAAGCGGTGCAAAGGAAAAAAATTGAATTTTGCTTAATAAAAAAAAACAGATTTTATAAAGAAAAATGGAACAGAATGATATTGAACTTAATAAAATCGTGATACTCGAAAAATTTCAAGCCAATCTAATGATCGAGTATGAATGGGATTATGATAGGCGTTACAATTATCAAATATCACTTTCTAATTTTTATATGAAAACTTATCGAGTATCAAAATTTAATCTTGGTACTAGTAATTTTGGTAAATATAAAGATTTATTTATCGATTATGGAAATATTCTGTATTCTTTATCGATAAATAATAACGGTCTCATCGAAATCCCCATCGACGATTTCCCGAAAGTAGAAAAAATAATAACTTTAGCATATTTTGAATTAATAAAATATACATCCAATGATTATATATTCAAATCATATGTACTAAATAGAGATTCTTGCCATTTTAATAATTATAAGGATATATTAACATATTTCTGGAAAAATCTGAAGGATATAAAAATTTTAGCATTGAATATGAAAAATAAAAAATTAGAAGAAAATAATGAAAAATTAAAACAAGAAGTCACCGGATTAGAACAAAGAGTTGATAAATTAGAGAATATTATAAACGACATGTTATATTGGTCACCGAATGGGCCAGGATATGAAAAGGCAGAAGAAGAATTCGACAAGTTAAAATAAAAATTTTTTTATAAATATTGAGATTTTTTTCTATGAAAAAAATAATTTTATTTTTACTTTGCAACTGCTTCTAGCAGTCTAACCGCAAGCGGTGCAAAGGAAAAAAATTGAATTTGTTTTTTTACAAAATAAGAGAGTTTTATAACACTTAACCTAATGCCAACTGATCGAAATGAATATACGAAGTTATATTTTCTTAGGAACTTAGTCGATGTTATTTTTATTAATGATTGGGATCATCTTCAGCGTATAAAAATTCATATAATAAATACTTTTAATTCACATGAGCTTACTTGTGAGGAATATACAAGAATGAAAATTGGAATAAAAATTGATGATTTATCGGAATATTTTAATAATAAAAAAAAATACAAAAATTATAAAAAAATATTATATACTTCAAATTTTGGTTATAATAAATGGAATTGTAAATATATATCAATCGGCAATTATAAGAATCTAAAATTAAATATATTAGGTATTGTCGCATTTATCGAGTTAATTGATTATTTTTATGATGCGAATCATGATATTAATTTTTATGGAAAAATATATTATAAAACTAGGCAAGATAATATAAATATGTTAAAAACTTATTTGGAGGATAAAATAAGAGAAATAGAAAAAGATAAAACAGAAGAAATCGAAGATCTGAAAAAAAGAGTAAATAAATTAGAAAAATTATTAAATAACATGTTGTGTTATGCACCAGATGCGCCAGGATATGATAAAGCAAAAGAAGAATTTGATGAGTTAAAATAATAAGAAACTTCGTTTCTAAACATTTTTCTTTGCACCGCTCGCGGTTAGACTGCTAGAAGCAGTCGCAAAGTAAAAAATTGAAAACGAAGTTTCTAATTATTTTTATCAATCAAAAAAATTGAATTTGCTTTTTTTTTAATATCACCTAATTAAAGCAGATAAATATAATTTGGCTGATATATTTATAAAAAATGTCTACTGATCTATGCGAAGATGAAAAGTTATATTTTCTTAGGGATTTAGTTGATGTATTTGAATTCGAACATTCTCTTATATGCAGGGATATAATTCATGTTATTACTGCGAAATTTAAAGTATGTCATTATGTGCCCTATTGTGAAGGTATGGTAAGTAATTATAGAAGTATGAGAATCGAAATAAAAGAAATCTTAGAATATTGCGATAATAATACTATATATAAAAATTATAAAAAAATATTATATCCTTCAAATTTCAAGTATGATGGTAATAGAGAAAAATATATATCAATAGATGATTATAAAAATCCTGATCTGAAAATATTAAGAATTGTTGCATATATTGAATTGATAAGATTTTATTTTAATGTGCCTTCTGATGATGTTGATGAGATAAAAGCAATAATAAAAAATAAATATATTGTTGGTAAAATTAATCATATATCAATATTGAATAAATTAGAAGAAAAGATAAAAAAAATAAGAAAAATAAGAAAAATGGATCAAGAAAAAATAAAAGAATTGGAACAAAGATTGGAGAAATTGGAAAAATTATTAAATAATATGTTGTGTTATTCTCCAGATGCACCAGGTTATGATAAAGCGGAAAAGGAATTTAATGAGTTAAAATAATTTTTTTTGTTGGAATATCAAATTATTATAAAAAAATGAATTTGCTTTTTTACAAAAAAGTATTAGTTGGTGCCGCTGATTACAACAAATAATTAAGGTACGAAGTTTTTAAAAAAGATTGATAAAAAATGTCTGATCAAATACGACTTGAAAAATTATATTTCCTTAGAGATCTAACATATGTTTTAAATGCTAATATAAATTATACTAGCTATCCATCTATTAATCGAGAAGAATCGGATACTATAGTTAAAAAGTGTGAAATATCTATTATTATTGATCAATATTTAGGATTATATCAATATGTATCTAGAAAATTTTTCGAACCTTTCGAAAAATTACTAGATACTGATCATGTGTCACAATTGGAAAATAAATATGAAAATATATTATATTCTTCAAAAATAGAAAAAAATAGCGAAAATAGCAGGGGTAGAATTATAATTAAAAACCAAGATAATACGTGGAAAGATTTAGAGTGTATAGTTGAATTAGCATTCATAAATATTTTTAAATTTACATCAAATGATTGGAAAGAAGAGATGAAAACTTTGGGAAAATTAGATTTAAAAAATAGCAAAATTATTTTTAATAGTGATATGGTATGTTTTAGAGAAGATATAAGAAAAAATATAAATATAGAAATCACCGCACTTGAAAATAAGATATTAAAAGAGAAACAAAATAAATTAGAAAATGAGGTCACGGAATTAAAAGATGAAGTTGCAGAATTAAAAAATAAAATAGATAATATGTTGTATTGGTCACCAAGTGGACAAGGTTGTAGTGACGCAAAGGAAGAATTTAATAAGTTAAAACAACCGAAGGAACAATCGCAATAATAGTTGGATGCACAGTTTGATAATTAAATATTTTTTTTGTGGAACAAAATAAAAAAAAATTAAATTTGCTTTTTTATAAAAAATATTATTTCAGCTTATTAAAATAAATAATTAAGAACCAAAGTTTCAAAAAACACCCATTGATAAAAAATGTATGTAATCGATACTGATACTGATACTGATCAAATACAACTTGAAAGATTATATTTTCTCAGAGATCTAACATA
>CAYMST010000383.1:0-3670 GCA_964393115.1 uncultured Roseivirgaceae bacterium
ATTAATGATCACAACTAACGTTGTCTTGATGTTAAATATATAATGATTTCAATGATTTATTGTTTAATTGGACATTTCGCAATGATTTGTCCGATGTTAATTACGTAACCTATAGCACAATGTTTTCATGCTTTGCTGAACCCCTACTAAATTTCCTTTCCGCACAACAACGAATACCCTTGTCTTGCTATCTCTAGCTCTTCATTTGTCGGCACCACTAACACCTTCACCTTCCCTTTGCCAATGTCAATTATATCATGAGTTATCCCTACCGAATGCTCATTAATCTCCACCCCAAAGCATTCTAAACCTTCACACGATTCTGATCTAATCAAAGCCGAATTCTCACCCACTCCTGCCGTAAACACCAGGGCATCTAGTCCACCTAAAACAGCTGTGTATTGACCGATATACTTTTTAATTCGGTAGCAATACATCCTTATAGCCAATTTTGCCGATTTATTGCCCTCTTGCGCACTATCTATTACTCTGCGCAGATCGTTATCTCCAGCAACACCTAATAACCCGCTCTTAGAGTTGAGCAAATCACGAATGGAAGACATGTCATAACCTTTGTCATGAAGGTAAAATATAACAGAAGGATCTACGTCTCCAGACCTGGTTCCCATCATTAGTCCTGCTAACGGTCCGAACCCCATGGATGTATCCAAGCACACTCCATTTTTTGAACACGCCATACTACATCCATTTCCTAGGTGCACAGAAATTACCCTACCTTGACTAGAAGCACCTAGGACCTGAAGTGTTTTTTCAACTACGTATTGATGAGAGGTACCGTGAAACCCATATACACGGATTTTCTCGTCACTCGCTAAGCTATAGGGAATTGCATAATGGCTAGCATGGTCAGGAATACTACTATGAAAAGTGGTATCAAAAACCGCAAATTGCGGTGCGCTAGGAAAGAACTTTTCAGCCATCATAATACCCTCGAGGTTCGCTGGGTTATGCAGCGGTGCCAGAGGAAACAATGTTTTAATTTGATCTTTCACCTCCACTGTAATCAGCGTCGGTTTTTTAAAAAGCTCTCCACCATGTACCACTCTATGTCCCACTGCGTTAATTTCTGCCATCGAACGTATGACTGGGTTTTCTCCTTCAGATATTCTATCAACTATACTCTTGAAAGCTTCGTTATGATTTCGGTAAACTGCTGACTCCCTAACCTTTCGTGTTGCTTTCCCGCTACAATATTCACCGACGTGCTGTCCTTCACTCTCCTTAATTCCGGAAACACTTCCACCAGCTATTACCACACCTCCTGGCATCTGAAGCAACTTATATTTTACAGAAGAACTTCCGGCGTTTAACACCAATATTTTCATCTTGTTCAAACCTTAGCTTTATTGTGCTTGAATAGCGGTTATAATCGCTGTATTAATAATATCCTCTACTGTGCATCCTCTGCTTAAGTCATTTACGGGTTTATTGAGTCCTTGCAAAATGGGTCCAATAGCCACAGCGCCCGTTTCTCGTTGAACAGCCTTATACGTATTATTCCCTGTGTTCAAGTCCGGGAAAACGAGTACTGAAGCTTTGCCTTTCAATATTGAATCCGGCATCTTATTCCTGGCTATCACAGGGTCTACTGCCGCATCGTACTGAATAGGCCCTTCAGAGATAAGTAAAGGGCTGCGTGCTTTCAGCAACGCCGCTGCATTCTTTATTTTATCTACTTGCTCCCCCTTACCAGAACTACCGGATGAATATGAAAGCAACGCTACCCTCGGTTCTATCCCAAACCGATTTGCTGTTTCTGCCGCAGAAATGGCAATTTCACTCAACTGATCCGCATTTGGAGTAGGATTTACTGCACAATCAGCATAGACTAATACTCTTTCTTCCAAGCACATAAAAAAGGCTGAAGACACCGTCTTAATTCCCGGTTTTGTTTTAATCAACTGCAAAGCAGGTCGAATGGTGTGTTGCGTAGTATGCACTGCTCCAGAGACCATACCATCAGCTTCACCTTCTAGCACCATCATAGTACCGAAATAAGAAACATCATTCATTAGATCAGTAGCCATTTGTTTTGTGATATGCTTATGCTTCCGTAATTCACAAAACCGATCTACATAGTGATTGAAATTCGGATTGTCACGTGGCTGGATTACGGTGATCTTATCTAAATCCCCTAACCCAAGGGCACTAGATTTTTGTTTTATCTGAGTTTCGTCACCGAGTAACACAGCATCGATGATTTGATTCTTGACCAAATAATCTACTGCGGTGATGATTCTTTCATCATTTCCTTCAGGAAATACGATCCGCTTCTTGGTAGACCTCGCACGCTCTAACACCTGATATTTAAACATCTTAGGCGGCATGCCTTTTGGTTGGAAGCTTATCATTCGGTCAAAAAGTGACACGGCGTCAACGTGGTAATGAAAATAATTAAGTGCCTGAAGAATTTTTTTAGAGGAAGCATTTGTGAGATTTGATTTCAACCCACTCAACTTAATAGCAGTATTGTATGTGTTATCTCGAACTCTAATGATCGGAGGAAAATAAGTAAGTCCGTTTAGTAACCTGGTTATGGAAGGTTCCATCTCAAAACTACCAGACAGAATAATGCATGAGATATGCGGATAATTAGAAGATTGATGTGCTTGTAGCACGGCCAGGATGATTTCACTGCGATCAGCCGAACAAATAACTGCACAGTTCTCTGTAAGCGTATCTAAATAATTATCCATACGCATGCCTGCTACGGAGAATCTAAATGCTAACTGATCCATAGCCTCTTTTGCGCCGTATAGTACTTCTGCGTTTAACTGTGTTACTACTTCGGCTATAGTAGGACTCGCTAAAACCGTATTTTCTGGAACTATAGATACGGGTATTTCAGCACCAATTTGCCGCTTTAATTTCCTTAAATAGTCATTGTTCTCATCAATATCCCACCTATTAATGACGACACCCACCACTTCGCATTTAAATGCTCTAAATGCCTCAAATGCTGTTAGGGTTTCTTGTGCAATTTCCTCAATGGCTATACCTCTTCCTGAGGTCACTAGTACTACTGGTGCACCGATATTTCTGGCAATCTCAGCGTTTAAATCAAACTCTTGCACGTGAGAGGCATCTAAGAAATCTGTGCCTTCTATTAATATTATATCATACTTATTAACTAGATCATTATACCTCTCTACTATGACTTCAATCACTTCCTGTGACTTACCTTCACTGATTAGCTCTTTCATTTGCTGAATCGTAAATACGAAAGTGTCATGATACTTTTGATTTAGCTGAAAGTGTGATAAGATCAGATCCGTGTGGTAATCCAATTGTTCGTTTTCAGATGAAATAACCGGCCTAAAGTATCCTACATTATTCGTTTTTCTTAACAAGAAATCCATCACCCCAAGGGAAATTAGTGATTTTCCGGAGTTAGCTTGTATGGTTGAAATGAATACCGAATTAGCCATAAGATGTGTGATTTCTTGTGTGAGGAGCAAAGATTGATGATTGCCAGGTTAAAAGAACTGACGAAAATCATGTTGATGAAATACTTTCATCAAACTTCAGTATGCGGTTTCCACCAATTCATGTATTAGTTTGGGGATTATATTTTTTAATCCTTGTAAATACTAACTAGTCATGTGAATTTTGCGAGCCAAAATAATGAAGTCGTTTGATTGCGATGCTC
>CAYMST010000384.1:0-3649 GCA_964393115.1 uncultured Roseivirgaceae bacterium
AGCGTTTGCTGTTGACTTCCTTCACTCCGCATAATGATCGGAATAGACTTGTCGTCTTCTCGGTACTCACCTGTTTTAAAGCCATCTAAAAACGTCTTGAGGGAATTTGCTACGTCCTGACTCGAAATCCCTGCTGATTGAGCTCTTGCCTGATCTACTTGAATAACGAACTTTTTACTCTTTGGTCCCCAATCATCTTTAACATTTTTAGTGCCGGAAATAGACGACAACTGAATCTTAACTTGTTCCGATAAGCTTGCTAGGACGTCGGGATCTTTCCCTGACACTTTGATTTCAATCGGTGTTCCTCCACCTCCACCAGCCAGTGCGGAAACTTTAATATCTGCGTCTGGAAAATGACTGAAACAAAAGTCATTTAACATATCCACCATCGGCTTGTTTTGCTGAAAAGAAGAAGTGTTTACCAGCATATGGGCATAACTGGAGTTCGGTTCATCAGCCGCGTATCCAAGGTCGTATGATTCGGGACCTTCACCAATATAGGAAGACCAATCCAGGATACCTGTTGTCCGATTATCATTGACAACTAAGGAATCAGCGATGTAGTGTTCTATTTCTTTGACCACCTTCGTGGTAGACTCAATACGAGTTCCTAAAGGAAGGTTGATATCTACGGTAATGAGGTTTCGGTCGCTATCAGGAAAGAAAACGAATGCTACTTTGGTAAAGCCATAGAGCGATAAAAAAAGTGATACGATGATAGCCAACAGCACGAGGTATTTAGCCCTTAGTGCCACCAAAATAAGATTTTTGTAATACCCTTTTAACCAATTGATAATACGGTCCACAAGCCCAGGCTTAGACTCTCCTTTTTTCTTCACCTTGATAAACAGGTAACAGAAGAGCGTGATAATACTGAGGGAAATGATCCATGATGACAATAGCGCCAATGAAATCACCACGAAAATGGGGCCTACAATATCTCCCATTGTCGTTTCAGCCAAGTAGAAGGCCAAGAACGCCGCGGAAGTGGTCAAAGTAGAGACTAATAACGGAGTGAACAGTTCAGAACATGCTTGAATCGCCGCTTTCTTGGCGTCCATGCCACCTTCCATTTTCACCATCACCGTTTCCGCTACTACTATCGCGTTATCCACCATCATACCCAGTGCCATGATAAGTGCTGCTAAGGTCACCTGATTCAGTCCCATGGATATCAGCCCCATGAGCATTAGCGTCATGATGGTTACAATCGGAATGAGGCTAGCAATAATGCTCCCAGTCCTAAAACCAAGGAAGATGAGCATGACCACAAAAACGATTCCTATGGACTGAATGAGGTTATTGATAAAATCATTGATTTTGAAGTCAATGTACCCGTCCAAAGAAGCGAGTCTACTGAGCTCTAAACCAATAGGAAGCTTTCCCTCCCATTCGTTCATTACCTTATCTACATCTATTCCTAACTGTAAGATATTAGCTCCTTTTTTTAAGTTAACCGACAAGGAAAGTGCTCGCTTACCATCTACTCTGATGATCTGACTTGGAGGGTCAATGTAGCCTTTGGTTATTTTGGTTATATCCTCCAGATTGATCAACTGGCTACCATTTCCAACTGGAATCAACGTCTTTTTAAGGTCTTCAACCGTATTGAAGTTACCCGTTGGTTCTAAAATAATACGCTCGCTCTCCACGTTGATTTGACCACCTGAGCTCAAAATATTCAGTGACCCAATAATTCCCTGAAGTCGCTGAGCCGTTAGTCCGTACTCATTGAGGACGGTATTATCAAACTCTACAAATACTCGTTCTTCTTGCTCTCCCCCAATTTCAACTTTCGCCGCATCGGGTAGCTTAATCAAATCGTCACGCAAGTCATCTGCATACTCCTTCATCTTGGAATAGCTCACATCTTCGCTCGATAGTCCAAGCATGATCCCATAAACATCCCCAATGCCGTCATCGTTTAGGTTTGGCTCCACATCCTGAGGAAGCCCTTTGATACCACTCAGTTTTCGTCGAAGGCGATCCCAGACTGCCTGTAATTTCTCTGGTGGAACCTGATCTTTTAAGGTCACCGACACAATAGAAATACCTGTCCGCGAGGTACTACCTACTTCCTTTAGCTCAGGAAGTTCTTGGGCTACTTTCTCAACCTTATCGGTTACAAGTAGCTCTACTCTTTCTGGACTAGCTCCTGGAAATGATGAGATAATGGTTGCCACTCTAACGGTGTACGGCGGCATGCTATCTCTTGAAAGCGAGGTGTATAATGCAAGACCTAAGATGATAATGGTTCCCAAAATCATCAGGGTAATTCTGTTCTTCTCGATCGAAAATTGAGCAATGTTCATATCCTTGAACCCTTAGTTTTGTAACCTTACCTCTTGCCCATCAAGAAGTGTTTGTAAACCAGCGACAGCAATCTTTTGTCCTTTTTTGAGTCCGGTTAGCACCTCAAAGCCATTGCTATATAATTGACCAATGGTAATACGTTGCTTATTGACAGTAGCATTAGCCCCGTTTTTCTTGATTACAAAGACAAACCTGCCTTTACTGTCTTCACCGACAGCTTTTGACGGCACCAAAAGTGATTTCTTTTGAATATTAGAAAACTGAAACGTTGCCGTAGCAGCCATTCCCGCTTTCACTCCGTCTGTTGTTCCTATCAGCGTGACCTTAACTGGGTAAGTAGAGGTATTTCGATCCAAAGCTGGTGAAACCTCTGTCACTTGACCTTTATATGTACTATTTGGCAACGCCGCAAACGTAAAGTCCACTGCCATTTCCGTTTCGACTTTATTAATGATGTTCTCCGGTATCCCAAGATTGATCGTGATTTTATCACCTGCATTTAGAACAGCTACCCTATTTCCTGGCGAAGCATTCTCCCCGACTTCCGCGTTAATACTTGAAATCACCCCGTCATCAGGAGCATATATAAACCCGTAGTTGATTTGTTCCTTTTGGATCTGAACAGACCGCTGAGCCGATTTAAAGCTATTCTCAGCATTGCGGTAAGCATTTTTGGTATTCTCAAAGTCACTGAGCGAAGCACTTCCTTTTTCATAGAGAAGTCGAATACGATCATAACTTAGTTTGGCCGTTTTCATTTGAGACTCCGCACTGCTAAGGGATGTCTGTGCTTGTTCATAGGCTAATCTCGAAGCGACATTGTCAAGTTTCGCCAGCAGCTGTCCCTTCTTCACGCGTTGTCCCAAATACATATCAAATAAGGTAATGATACCACTGGTTCGGAAACTCAAATTCACCACTTTGTCCGATTGTGCAATTCCAGTAAACGTTCGTTCATTTAAACTCCCAGCATAATCTACCTCCTGAAACAGCACAGGACGCAATACTTTTGTCTCCGTCTTTTTCTCCGAACCGCATGAAAACATGGCGACTCCCATAAAAAATAAGGCGACCCGAAAAACGTGTTGATTAGCTAGCATATCATCTATTTTGAAGATAAGTAATAAACTTTTGTCTGAAGGCATTATTCTCTTCCTCAGTAATGAGCAAGAAATACATTCCAATGGTTCGTTCTAACTGAAGAACGCTTAATAAATAACTGTATACCGCTGTGGCATTCGCCAACTGTGCTTGAAAATAGTTGTCTTGCGCATCAATAAGCTGAACTCTGTTTACCGCCCCTTGTGCGTATGACTCTTGGGTCAATTCTAAA
>CAYMST010000385.1:0-3645 GCA_964393115.1 uncultured Roseivirgaceae bacterium
ATTTCTTCTATTGGTCCATGGCACGTTTGACATTCGATATTACCCACTTTTACGTGCTGAGAGTGGTTGAAATAAGCCAAATCAGGAAGGTTATGAATCCTTACCCACTCGATAGGTCTATTTTTCTCAACTGCTGCGTATATTTTCTTAATCTCAGGTGATTCTTTTTTGATTTGCGAATGACAATTCATACAAATGTTAGGAGATGGAATATTGGCGTTTTTACTCTTTCTCACCCCTGTATGACAGTAGTTACAATCAATCTGGTATTGTCCAGCATGTAATTTGTGCGAGAAAGCAATTGGTTGCTTCGGTTGATATCCCTGCTGCACGCCGATAGAATACAATCCATCTATAGCAGTCTTCAATGCAATAGCAACAAATAAAAATGTTACTATTCCAATAAAACCACTACTCGAAGCAAGTTTTCCGAAATCAAATTTGCTATTAACGATCTCCTCATCGGCTTCATCCAATTCACGATTTTCATTTAAGTAACTCGTTAAAAGTCTAACAATTAAGACCAAAACGATAAGGATGAGTACAAGAACAAATGCGAGACCAATTAAGATCGCAGTTAAGAAAGTTTCACTAACTCCAGAACCACTTCCTGATCCTCCATTATTTTCGTCACCTCCTGCGTCATCGGCCTTAGCCGTCTCAATTGGTTTTTCTGATTCTGCTTTTATGTAGGAGACTATGGATAAAATCTCTTCATTCTCGAAATCAAAAGCAGTCATCTCAACTTTGTTGTACTTATTATAAAGTTCAACGGCATAAGGATCACCACTTTTTATTACCTTCTGAGAGTTTTTCACAAAAGCGTAAATCCAATCTAAAGGACGTCTTTTGTGAACATCTCTTAAAGCCGGTCCTACTACTTGCTCATTCACAGCATGACAGACCGTACAATTACCTTTAAATAACTTCTCTCCCGCAGCTATAACTGCCTCATCAGAAGGTATTTGATCCTGAGAAAAAGAAGGAGAGGATAAGAGAAGTATAATGAGTGTTGACAACACTGGCACTCTCTTGAAACACTTTGGAATGAATTCCGTTTTTGACATTTGCTCGAATTATCCTTTTATAAGCGGGTGCAAATCTAATACAGCCCCCTTGATTTCAAAATAATTAGAATAACCTAACGTTTGACCCCATTTAAAACCACCTTTAAATACCTGTAAAACAATCATTTAACAGTCTTCATAAAACAATTTTCCACCTTTATTTAGAACTGTTTTAAATAATCAAAAACTCGTTTTCGAAACTATGTTCTTAAAACAATTTTCTTTAGAAACAGAATAAAAAAATGTTGACGATATTTGTGAATCTAGAATTACATTATAATGGGCAGCATTAACCTTTTCTATAAAACAGGCTTTTTGTTTTTAGGTATTATCATCTTAAGTAGCGTTCGCATAAATGCTCAACAGATTGTCATGAATTCTATTCATATTGATAATACCAATGTGGTAACTATTACAGGCAAGGTAACCCCCAAGCATTCTAATCGCGAAAAATATAGTATATCTGTGTACTCATCACGAGATGACTTTGAAACCCCTTTAAATATCTCTTACGAACAGATAGATATCAGGGAAGATCACTCCTTCAAAATTACTTTTGAGGGAAATAAAGTACTTAAAAATCTCACTGGAGACACAAAATTCAAAGTCAAAGCCAAAGCAATTGAATTTCCTGTTCACGTAGAGGAGCTCCCCAAACATAAGGCTAAGCGTGGTTCGTTAATTGCTTTCACGTGGTCGGATTATCACAGACACGAAGCATATGATGTGTTACTTATAAAAGACAGTCTTGTCGTTGACACCTTGGCGAAAAAATATACGCAAACCTACTTAGACTGGAAAACGGATGAAAAATTCAACCCAGTTGGGGACTATCAACTAGTAGTTATTCCTACCAGCGATCCCAGAATGAAATCAGAACCAATGAGTTTTAAAGTAACCCGAAAAATCAGCCTTGGCCTTAAGTTCATTGGACTAGGGGCTGCGGCTGGCATTTGGTGGTTTATTTCAAATATAGAAAATCCTACAACTCCAGAACCTGGTCCAGATGGTGTAGTTGATCCTCCGGGCTTCCCTGATATATAACCCACAATTGCTATTGTATTGAAATTAGAAAATGAACATTAACTACTTCACACTATTATCCCTTTTGCTAACGAGTAATCTACTTGGACAGTCTTTCATTGAGTCTACTGTTATAGATTTTGTTGCCGTCTCACAATCCGCCACCGCATGGGGAGATTATGATAACGACCAAGACTTAGATCTTATCATTTCTGGAGAATCAGCGGATGGGCCTGTCACAAAACTCTATCGCAATGAGGGAAACGGAAACTTTACTGAAGTAACAATAGACGTCGAAAACGTAAGAGATGGTTCTCTGAACTGGTTAGATTATGATAATGACGGAAACCTTGACATATTCTTGACCGGCACTAATGGAAGTGAGAGAGTTACAAAACTGTATCAAGGAAGTGGAGATGGGGGCTTTCTTCATGTTCAGCGATTTGTATTTACCTCAACCGATGGGGCAATAAGTAAAGTAGCTGATTTTAATAAGGATGGGTGGGAAGACATTATTCTTTCAGGCTTTGATGGCAACAATGATTTGACAGAAATCTATCGTAATGATTTTGGACATTTTAATCATTCTGGTAATTTAACAAATACCCTTGGTTCATTTGATTTAGCCGATTTTAATGGGGATAATAAACCAGATATTTTGCATATGGGTGTTCTTGGAACATCTGAGTTTGCTACCCTTTATATTAATTTATCGAGTGATACAATTAGGTTCGAACCAATTGCAGAATTACCGAACAAAGGAGGTATAGGGAATTTTGTAGACATCAACTCTGATGGTGCACTTGAACTATTCATTACTGATACTCAAAATGGTGCGTTAGTACCGTTTATTTATGCAAACTCGCTAGTAGATTCTTTCCAGTTTTCAGCTACTCCGCTTGGTGAGTCTGTAACAGACTGGGCAGATTACGATAACGATGGAGATCTTGATCTAATCATGTCAGGAATAAAGCAGAACTTCGAAAGGAACGCAGCCGTCAAGCTTTATGAAAACCTTCTTAATACTGGAAGTACAGGCCTAGTTGAAATTGACACCATTTTTTTTACTGGTTCTAAAAACGGTACTCTTGATTGGATTGACATTAACGGTGACAACATTTTAGATATTTTGGTTACTGGTGACAACGACCAAATCCCGTTCACCAAGGTTTACATAAATAACAGTGCATCCAACAACCTTCCCCCAACTGCACCAACTGGACTTTCCTCTATTGTAGGTTTAGATAGTGTAACTATCAACTGGCAAATGTCAACAGACGACCACACACCTGCTAAAGCTTTAGGTTATGAATTGCTTTTTACCAAACAAAAGAATCTAATTGATTCTTTATTCATAAACTCACAGCTGAATAAAACAGAAAGGAGTTCATACATTTTCAATAACCACGTAGACTTAAAAAATCTGAATGGCGGGAATTACTATTACGCGATTCGAGCATATGATCAAAATGGACTTGCTTCCCCCATCTCAGTTGTAGATTCTTTTCTTGTACTGGGTAGACCAGATGTGAGTGTGGGATACATTAATGAAACC
>CAYMST010000386.1:0-3600 GCA_964393115.1 uncultured Roseivirgaceae bacterium
TAATCATTTCATGAATTTCTTTACTTGTGACCGGCTTTGACAGATAATCGTCCATACCCGCTTCGAGACACTTATCCTTGTCATCTTTCATAGCGTTTGCAGTCATGGCTATGATGACTGTTTTGATGACTTCACCGATCTTTATTTTTCTAATCTCCTTGGTTGCTTCAATGCCGTCCATTTCTGGCATTTGTACATCCATAAATATCAAATCGTACTCAAGCTTCTGAATTCTTTCTACCGCTTCTTTACCGTTAACCACTAAATCAGCTTGGTAGCCTAACTTTTTGAGCAACTGGATCATCACCTTTTGGTTAACTTCATAGTCCTCTGCAATGAGTATTTTGAGAGGGACTTTGTTGGCAAGCTTTTGAACAGGAATTTCCTTTTTCTTTTTCTTGGTTTCATCTGTTTTTTCAAAAGTGGTTGTGAATTGAAACGTGGATCCGTTACCCGCCGTACTTTCGACCCAAATTTCACCTCCCATTAGCTCTACTAGATTTTTACAAATGACAAGACCTAGACCTGTCCCTTTATACCTTCTCTTTTTGGAAGCATCAACTTGGGAAAACCTTTTGAACAGCTTAGCTTGGTTTTCTGCCGATATTCCAATGCCCGTGTCCTTCACTTTAAACTTAACTTTCATTTTGTCGTTTTTTTGAAGCGCTTCTACACTTACCGTCACTTTCCCCTTCTCAGTGAATTTAATGGCGTTTCCTACTAGGTTAGCCAAGACCTGTTCTAATCTGTTTTGATCACCCTGCACTGGACCCCGAAGGTCTTCTGGAATATCCATTTCTAACTTTATATCCGCATTTTTCTCCTTTAGACGTGGAGTAAGCATCTGGAAAACATTCTTAATCACTGTTTCTATTTCGAAGGTCATTTTGTTTAGAATGACTTTATCCGCTTCGAGTTTTGATAGATCTAAAATATCATTAATAAGGTTAAGCAGCAGTTTACTGCTAGCAGCGATCGTATCCACATTTTCCTTTTGCTTATCTGAAAGCTCTGTATCCTCTAAGATCTCAGTTAAACCAATAATGCCATTCAACGGTGTTCTGATCTCATGACTCATATTCGCCAAAAAATCAGTCTGGTTTTTATTCGCTTTTTCTGCCAGCTGTTTAGCCTGTTTTAATTCCTCATTTGACTGCGCTACCATCCTCGTGCTCTCAAGCATCTTTTTACGGTCTTTTTCGTAGCCATTTTTGAATAGGTAAGTAGAGTAACCAATAAAGCCTGTACAAATCAGTAAAGTGATAATCTGTTCGAACTGAATTTTCCCATCATCAGCTACTTTGTGAATGATAACAGGATAGTTGATTTCGACAAGATATAAAGCAAAAGCAAAAACGATAGTAAAAAGTACAAAAGTCAGATATTTCTTAGATCTGATGATTAATAGAATAACCAATACATAAATTGGATATATACTAGCCACTGAACCTCGAAGTCCACCATAGGCGAACCATGCGAAACCTGTTAATACCGTTGATACACCTATGAAAAGCTTGATGAGCAGATCAAGGTTTTTGAGTCTAACGGACTTATATAATAACCCTGCATAAAATATCGTACCGAATATAGCGATAAGATCTATTACTTGATGTATCTGAAAGGCCGTAGCCAAAATAGCAGCGACTAGGCACGTCAAATACGAAACAAAACACATGATCCGAAAAATTTTTCGCTCGAAGACCACATCTCCAAACAAAAAATCTTGCAACCACTTTATCAATTTCTTTACTGCGTTCATAACATATTCTACTGTATGTAAATCTATTGAAAAAAGGGTTCGCCTAAAACTATCTCTATTCGATTAACCGTATTTCTTCGATCAAAGTCGTTTTACAGGACCTAATTGTATATTACTAATATTTGATTTCCGGGAAAAGCTCTGTTTCACTCGGCCTTCTGCGCTTTATGAAATAACATAGTCCTCGGCGTTTAGCGCTATCGGAAACTTATCATTTTTTATGGCTCTTAACAATATTTCACAGTTAGAGCTATGGAGTAATTATGGAAAAATTCGATTACTCATGTCGAAGATTATGCGATACATAAACTCATGTCAGATATTCGATGTAGTTGACGGCGGCTTCAGCTCGCTAAGGTGGAAAGGACATCGCATAAGCAGTCATTTTTGATAGACTAAAGTTCATTACTTATCATTTAATTTCAGAAACTATCCCGTCAAACAGGAAACGCATTAAGCTCACGCAGATAGTTATAACCTCTGATATATGTGTAGGGTATTATTCGGAATTTATAAGGTAATCACACAAAAAGTTAGTTTGAAAAGCGCAGTACCAGATTTTATATCAGCACTTAAATAGACGTTATATAGTATTTATAAGAAGGTTGCCTAAACGTTTCACGTGAAACCTTTCCCAACTCCTTTGACAATTATTTGCAATAGAATATGTCCTGATAAAAGAGTGTTTCGCAGTAATTCAAATATTATACGGAATCTAAAGATAATTGCGCAAAAGTGTTGGTTTGAATGACGTATTAACAGGCTTTATACCAACACCTAAATAAACTATAATGAAGCAATTAAATACCTGTAACAGCTTATGTGGAGATTAGGTATGGTGTTCACTTCAAATATGATAAGAAATCATAGCACAATAGACTCCGTTAAGTAAGTCGTAATAGACTAGTGTGGATAAAGGAGTAGAGTGATAAATCTTGAATATCATACTAGTACCCAACAATTCTGAGGCTATGATGCGCCAGATGCCAAAGTGATAACAGCAATGGACCTTGCACCTTGTTTATTGATTTCTTCACATAAAGAAATAATAGTGGCGCCGGTTGTAATCACGTCATCAAGAATTATGATTTTTTTGTTTTTAATGACTTGATTATCAATTATTTGAAATACTTTTTGCATATTTATATGGCGATCTATTTTTGTTTTAGCAGTTTGTGTGGTTGTAGCTATTTTACGGATTACCACATTCGTGCATAAAGAAATGGTGGTGTTTTCTATTAATGCTTTGGCGATCACCTCGCTTTGATTGAAACCCCTTACCTTGAGACGCGTTTTATGAAGCGGGACAGGAATTAATAAATCGTAATCTGATAGTAAATCCCAATTCACGTATTTCGCTAGCAACGTTCCAAGTTCTACACCTAAGTTTCTATCAGATTTGTATTTCACTTGATGAATTAAGTCTAAAATCAACCTACTTGAAGAGAAATCACAAAGAGTAAAGCTATAAGCGCAATTTTGTACGACAGATAATTTTTGATTTACCAAACCTTGAAAACTTGCATCATCATGTTTAATTACCATGTTTTTTGCGCATTTCATACAAATATTAAGCAATGAACGATCAATTGTGGTTTTCTTACATGCCGGACAAACATCCGGATAAAGTGTATTTAAAAAATCCTTAAATACATTTTTAAAGAGGGATTTATTCATCTGTATTAGTTCACGTCCGTTTGTCAAGGGCTAAAATAGGGTCCTCAATTATTCATTTCTCATTTTATTACTAGCATAGCTCGCCATTCGGCTCTTCTATTAATATGGAATCCATAAGATAATTGCACAAAAGAGCTTATTCGAATGATATATTGCTCTTAAAT
>CAYMST010000387.1:0-3595 GCA_964393115.1 uncultured Roseivirgaceae bacterium
TCTATAAACCAGTTGGAAGTCAATATATTATTCTTTATATAAGTTATAATGTAAGTCAAAAAAGAAGGTGATTCTTTTCTTTAGCCGTCAAATAACGCTCAAAACGTCATTTTCAAGTCATATTATTAGAGATTGGTATTTTAAATTGGTTGTATCTGGTGTTATTTCTTTGGTCTCATATTCAGGTTTCCTTATCAAAATAGAATTTAGAAGGAGCAAGGCTCATATTAAAGTTGATTGATATAAAGTTTATGGTAATGGCTGATATAAAACCTGTCAATGAATAGTTCAACCCAAACTTTTTTGTACAACTCACTTAATGTATTCCATATAATTTCATAGAATACATCATGCAAATCAACTCTTTTACGCAATACTTCCAAGAATTCATGATATACCACTTGTTGTATCACTTTGAACGCTCAATGATTACTTTTCTTTCTTTGTTTTTCTGGTTGATTTTCAGCATAACACTGTTTTGATGGGTTATCCGATCGGTTTCAAGATGGCGGTAGCAGAAGCTTACACAATAATCCTACTAATTTTCGCTAATCTTTGAGGAAGAATATTTCTTAGCAGATAGCGTCACAGATAGAGTTTCTAAATTAATTGGTTATATTGTCCACGAAGGTAGGCATAAAAAAAGCGGTTTAGAGTGATCTAAACCGCTTTAAGCTTGCGTAGCGAGAGCGAGACTTGAACTCGCGACCTCCGGGTTATGAATCCGACGCTCTAACCAGCTGAGCTACCTCGCCATGTTTCGATTGCCTATGGATAATCGAAAGGGCTGCAAAAGTAGGAATAATATCTTGTTTGACACAATAGTAAAGTTGAATTTTTAAATAATAATTGAAACTGCTCCATGGCTAGGATAACTTATAACGGTGAGTTTGAGATCAATGCATCTAAAAGAATGCTTTTTCCTTATTTAAGTACAGCTGCAGGTTTGGCAGAATGGTTCGCCGATGATGTAAATATAAGCCCTAAAAAAGAGTTTGTTTTTGAATGGGATGGAGAGAAATCCACGGCAAAAGTGATTAGTCAAAATAAGGAAAGCACTATCAAATTTGATTTTGGAACGGAAGAGGGTGAATCAAAGATTTTAGAATTTACTATTGATGTTAATGAATTGACGCAAACAGTCTATATACGCGTTACGGATAGCACCGCAGATATCGAAGATGAAGAAGAGTTCCATGAACTTTGGGAAAATCTAATCTATGACCTTAAAGAACTAGTAGGAGGATAATATTTTATCATTCAAGCGTTTTCCTCCATGTAGTTGAAATCTGAGAATGTTTTTGTCAAACAATACGAGTCAAAAATAAATCAAGATTTTGTTAGTTCTTTCTAGCTTTGAGCCTTCATGAAGAAAATCGATAAATTAATACTGAAGTCGTTCTTTAGTCCTTTCTTATTGACCTTTATCGTTGCCGTATTCATACTTCTCACCATTTTTATGTTGAAGTATTTTGATGACTTTGTAGGCAAAGATGTGGGCTTTTTAACATTTGCTGAGCTTATATTTTACTTTAGTATTAACGTAACACCACCTGCTTTGCCTCTTGCAATACTGTTGTCTTCTTTGATGACTTATGGGAGACTTGGCGAACATTTTGAGCTAACGGCGATTAAAAGTGCCGGTATTTCATTGCTTAGAACATTACGTCCGATTTTCATCTTTACATGTGTTATTTGTGTAATTGCTTTTTACAATAGTAACTGGTTTGTGCCAAAAGCAAATCTAGATGCTTACAGCCTGCTTTATGATATCAAGCAGAAAAAACCGGCAATGGACTTGAGTGAAGGTCAATTTTATAGTGGACTTCCTGGATTTAGCATTAAGGTAAATAAGAAATTTCCAGATGGAATTTCGTTGAAGGAAGTAATGATTTATGATCATACCACGGGTGACGGAAATATGACCGTTATTTTGGCTGACTCGAGTAGGATGTATTCATTTCATGATGATCGTTACTTGATGTTTGAACTTTATAATGGCACCTATTATAATGAAATGAAGGACCGAAGCAAAGCGCGCAAGAAGGTGCATGCCATGGAAAGAACTTCTTTTAACTCCATGAAAATTGCATTTAGCCTTGCCTCTTTTAATATGAATAGGACTGATAAGGAGCTGTTTTCCAATTCCAGACTGATGAAATCATTGCCTATGCTTCAGGTTCATTTAGACTCAATGATTCTAGAATATGATTACGTGAAATACCGTATTTATTCCATGAGTAAAAGCACTAGGCCGTATGGCGTGTCGAATCAATTGGAAATTCCGGATGTCATCAAGAAAGCAACTGATTTTAAAAAGGTACTGCTATCTCCGACCGCAGTGAAAGATACCATCGAAAGAAATTTTAAGGAGAACTTGGTTAAGGCTAGGTCGCCTATTGGGAGAAGGTATTTAGGGATTCCTGAAAAATTGGACTCTTTACAATTGGACTCACTACACATAGCATCAGACAGTATGGTAGTTTTATCAGATTTGAAACTTGCCTTTTTGAAGATGGACTCCGTATATGCGACTCACAAAGCACGAAAGCGGTTGTATGGGAATCTAGTGTCAGATGTAAGAAGAAAAAAAACAAATATTACAAATAGTCTACAAAACAATTCGGGACTTTATACACAGATTAGAAAGCACCGTTTTGAAGAACATAAACGTTATGCGCAGTCCATTACGTGCTTGATTATGTTTTTAATCGGTGCTCCACTTGGATCAATCATAAAAAAAGGAGGACTTGGGTTTCCTGTAATAGTATCTATACTGTTTTTTGTCGTCTTTTACGTTTTATCCAACACCGGATATAAACTTTCTCGGTCAGCGCAAATGGATGACGTGCTGGCGGCGTGGTTGCCCAACATGATTTTATTACCTTTTGGAGTGTTTTTTCTCAGACAGGCCAGAATAGATGCGCGGCTATTTGATCCTGATATTTATCTTATCGCTATGGAGAAAATCAAGATGTGGTGGAAAAAACGTTTTCCAGGGAAGCAAAAGGCTAACTCGGCAAAGAAGTAGTGATTTTGGTGTAATTGATATCGTTCTTCTAAACGAGACAAAGCCTGTCATGGGTGTTTTGGATAACTCATAAATCGATCAACGATCTTTCGATTGGTTGGGGTTGAAAGGTCTCAATGAATGGATTGTGAGAGTTTTATACATTGTGAAATAATATATCTGGTTAATTTTCTCACAATACTTGACTGCCAGAATGGAAAACACTAAGTTTGCGACTTCAATTTTTTATTAAGGAAGGAAATACGATTAATAATGTACTTGTACACGGAGAAAAAGCAGGAGTTGTTTGAGAAGTACGGAATAAGTAAAAAGAAAACTGATACGGGTTCTCCTGAATCACAGATTTCTTTGTTTACATACAGAATCAATCATCTAACCGAGCATTTAAAGAAAAATAAAAAGGACCATTCAACAAGATTGGGGCTTTTGAAGCTCGTAGGTAAAAGAAGAAGATTATTAGATTACTTATACAAAAATGATATCAATCGCTACAGAGCGATTATCGCGGAACTTAATCTAAGAAAATAATGCAACGGGAGCCAATCGGTTCCCTTTTTTATTTCC
>CAYMST010000388.1:0-3589 GCA_964393115.1 uncultured Roseivirgaceae bacterium
GGAAAAGACTTTAATATCTTCTCCAACCAAGGCCGCAGCTTTACCAAATAAAAAAGAATCCAAACCACTTTGAGCTGCGTTGCCAGAATGTTGGATGATACTTAATAGCAAAATTCCAATTCCAAAAAAGACAGATAAGATTAATCCGATAGCTGTATCCTCTTTTATCTTACTCTTTTGGACGATCCAATCGATGCAAACCAGGGAAATCCATCCAGTGGCAAACGCTCCAATCACTAAAAGCACCGGGTTTTTATCTCCGCTAATCAGAAATGACAAACAAACTCCGGGTAAAACCGCATGGGCCACAGCATCTCCAACAAGTGCTTTTTTCTTAAGAAAAGTGAAACTCCCTACTATCGCGGAACAAATAGTTAACAATACCGCACCTAAAACGACATATAGAGTATTGGGATCTTGAAATGTAATAAACTCAATAAAGCTATCCATGAGGGTTAGTTCGAAGTGTGTTCTCGAGGATACTCTTCACGGGTCATTAAACTACCTATCTCAGACAATACATTTAACTGACCTCCATAGGTTTCATTTAACAATGCTTCGGTGAAAACATCCTTTATTGGTCCACAAGCCACTAATCGAGTATTTAGTAATACTAACCAATCAAAGTATTTGGAGACAGTCTGTAAGTCATGATGCACGACCACCACGGTCTTACCAGTGGAGGCCATCTTTTTTAAAATTTCAATAATAGACTTCTCTGTTGCGGCATCCACGCCTACAAAGGGTTCATCCATGAAATAAAGATCAGCTTCTTGCGCAAGTGATCGTGCCAAAAAAATGCGTTGTTGCTGTCCACCAGAAAGTTGGGATATTTGACGATTCTCAAACTCCTCCATCTTGACTTGTCTCAAACAATTCTTGGCCGCTTCGATATCAGCTCTTTTTGGCCGCTTTAACAATCCAATTTTACCGTATCTACCCATTAAAACGACATCCAGAGCTGAGACTGGAAAATCCCAATCAACGGACTCACGTTGAGGTACATAGCTTATCTTGTTCCTTACCTTACTCAAAGACTGATCAAATAGCTTAATGAAACCGCTACTAGGAGGAATTAGGCCCATAATTGTTTTGATCAAAGTGGATTTTCCGGCTCCATTCGGACCAACAATACCCACTATTGCACCTTTAGGCACGTGAAGATCAATACCCCATAAAACGGGCTTCTTCTCATAGGTTACCGTCAAATCATGGATTTCCAGAACACTATTCATAATCAAATTAGGTAAAGTGATAACTCTGACTTCATTTTCGGTTACTTCAATGCATTGGTTATTTTGGTCACATTGGAACTTACCATACCTACATATGTGCCTTCATAGGTTCCTAATGGCCCCATAGCATCTGAATAAAGGTTTCCGCCAAGTGTAACAATATGCCCTTTTGAACGACTACCTTCAATGACGGCCTTAATAGCTTTTTCAGAGACCGAAGTTTCAACAAAAACGGACTTAATCTGCTTCTCCACAATGTAATCGACTAAATCATTAATATCGCGCAATCCAAATTCAGATAATGTTGAAATACCCTGTAGTCCTTTTACCTCGATGCCATAGGCCCTACCAAAATACCCGAAGGCGTCATGAGCAGTAATCAGCACACGCTTATCTACAGGTATTTGCGATACATCTAACATTGTTTTTTTGTGGAGAGAGTCTAGTTTTATCTTATAAGCAGTCGCATTCGTTTGATACGCATCTTGATTTTTCGGATCTATCTTGGACAACCCACTAACAACGTCATCAATTGTTTCCGCCCAAAGAGAAACATCAAACCAAACATGCGGATCATAGTTGCCGTGTGACCTATCTGAAATCAGTTTAGTCGTATCAAGGGACTGTGTTATCGCTACTACAGTTTTAGAACGGTTAAGCTTCTCCAGAACTTCACCCATTTTACCTTCTAAATAAAGGCCATTATAAAAGATCAAATCAGCTTTTGTTAGTTTAAGCAGATCCCCTTGAGTAGCCTTATATAAATGAGGGTCTACACCGGGTCCCATTAGGGCTTCAACGTCTACTAGCCCCTTGGTGACGTTTACAACAGCATCATAAATCATACCAGTGGTGGTAACTACAGAGAGCTTGTGATTATGCCCTTTTTGTGAAGATGGTTGACAAGAAACCATCGTAAAGAACATTAATAAGATGGCTATTTTTTTCATTTATTTAATACTAAAATGTTTCTAGCAGCAGCTTTAGAAAGGAAGAGTTTCTTTTTACCGTCTAAGTGGACTTCAAGAGAAGAGTCAAACTCCAACTTCTCGAGGATATTTATTTCCGCTCCTAAATATATTCCTAACTTATCAAGGTGTTTGAGGAATTTAGGATCGCTGTTATCAACGGCCACTACCTTCGAAGGACAATTTATTTCCCAGTCGCATAGCGGCGTCTTGCTTACCAATTTAATGTTTCCTTCTTCATCAGGTATAGGATCTCCGTGTGGGTCTACACGTGGAAAGCCCAAAAACTTATCTAGTTTAGCGATTAAAAGCGAGGACTTTATATGTTCTAGTTGCTCCGCTACTTCATGTACCTGATCCCAGTTGAATTTAAGCTTTTCAACCAAAAATACTTCCCAAAGACGATGTTTTCTGATTATTTGAAGCGCCTGTATTTTTCCTTCAGAGGATATATTCACCCCTCGATATGGCTGATACCTAACCACACCTTTCGTAGAGAGCTTTTTAATCATATCACTCACGGATGCAGGTTTAGTAGCCATAGCTTCCGCTAATGCGTTAGTCGATACT
The DNA here is from genome assembly GCA_964393115.1 of uncultured Roseivirgaceae bacterium. Taxonomy (GTDB): domain Bacteria; phylum Bacteroidota; class Bacteroidia; order Cytophagales; family Cyclobacteriaceae; genus CAYMST01. Next base: position 2,774 of record CAYMST010000388.1, read on the forward strand.
TCCAAAGTACCGGAATTCGACAAGTGATAAATGGCCTTTAAATAGTTTTCTTCAGCAAAACTGAGCACAACTCGTTTTTTCAATCAAATATAAAAAATTTTTAGATCTGTCTAAAAAACAATCTGGCAAATACTAAATTAATTTCTCTACCGAAGTATTTAGAACACTTTTTTCGTTACGCCAGTAGGCACTGTTGACGATCTGGAGCTGGCTAGGTAATCGACGGAAAGAAGTTTCAATATCAATACCATTAATTTGGTTCAAATCAGTTGGCAAACAACCCTTGAATCGTTTTTGAGCGAAATGTGTCCATTTAGCATCTTTATCTGAAATGAAAGGTAACCCGAGTGCCATGTACTCATATACTTTCGTTGGGATCTTGTCTTGATTACTGGCGTTTATTTGATAAGAAACAATTCCTATGTCAGCATTAATTATTTCACTTATAATTTCATGGTGCGATAAGTAATCTTTACCCGCGCGGAGATAGATATTTTCACTTTTATCAACTAGGTTATACAACTCCGCCAAAAAAGATGAAGATGGAGATTGTCCGATTATCCTCAATTGGCAGTCATATTTTAATTGACCACTTACCTCATTAAATACTTTGATAGCTTGTAAAATACCGCTATTTCTTGACAGGTTTCCAGAAAACAGAAAAATATGCGGTGCATCCGTCATACGCAATTTGCAAGCTTGAGGAAAAGCAAGTTTATTCTCTAAGATCGAAAACTTATTTTTTACCAGCCAGCTCAGCTCACTCATATAACATGTTTCGGCTAATAAAAAGTGACTGATATGTGGTGCGCAGAT
>CAYMST010000389.1:0-3587 GCA_964393115.1 uncultured Roseivirgaceae bacterium
GTATCCATTCGTTGCCTGATTTGAATGACTGAGTCTAAGGCTCCTCCCACTCCTTTACTTCCTAGCTCATCAGGTTTAACCGGATAAGGGCCATATTCTTTGGTCGTAGTATCATCTTTAGGCCATGTTACTGGTTTTTTAAGTTCCGTCTCTTGTTGTTTCTCGGTCATCTGACCAAAGCCATCGGGTAGCTTTGGTTTTCTTTCCGTTATTTCTCCGTTGATTTCGGAAGGAATCAGGTAATCCAAAGCGAGGCGTCCATTTGGAACAGGGTTAGGGATAACGTGCTTGTAGGTCGCGGTAACCTCGTAAGAAATAACCTTATTTTGCTTCAATACCATGTTTTTACCATCTTTTTCAATACCATTTTTCATGGCGCTATTGGCTTTATTGGTAATCGGAGCTAAGTTTTTGACATTGTCACCTGGACCATACAACTGATGATTAAGTAGGTGACCAGCAATAATGTTTCTCCCATTATCACTCAGTGCTTGCCAGAGTGGGGAGTATTCACTCGGGGGACTTCCAGCTGTGTCGCTAGGTGGAACAGTGGACAAGAAATCGGCGGTTGCGCTAGAACCATCTAACGATTTCGCCTTCAATTCATCATATTTCTTTTTCTTACTTGTGGTTTTACCTTTTCCAAAGCCTACTTTAGATGGCGGTCTGGCAGTGGTTTTGGCAACTTGATTATCTTCAAAAACGTCAGGGATCTTGGCCAGCTCTTTGGCTAGCTCCACAAGCTTGTCATTAACATCAAAACCTTTGTCCCCATCATAGTTTCGTTCTACATGCTTTCCTGTAGTCGCACTTTTATAATGGGTTATATCTCTAATTTCTTCTATTTTTTTACTCGCCACCCCCAATATGTCTTCATACACTTTCCGTTCATCACCTTGTATACCAAGCTGATCAAGCTGTTGCCTTTTGGTGGTAATGTAGCCTTCCATATCCTCATGAATACTATGTCGATACAGCTTGTATTTATTTCCGACTTTCTTGAAAAAGAGCTTATGTGGATGCCCGTCTTTTGATTTAAATGGTTCCTTTTTCTTCCACCATTGGAAGACCTTGTTTTTAACCTCACGCAGCTTTTCTTTTCCTTTTTCTACTTTTCCTTTGACATAAGCTTTTCCATTGCGCATAACCATCTGACCACGCGCAATCATATTTCGACCGATACCCGCTATCCAGTCAATCACCGGATCGACCACCTTGTCCACTGGTTGGCGAATGGTCTTCAGGACGCGCTGTACGGACTTACCAATCCCACCAATCCCTGCTAAAGAGGCCATTAGGCTGAGAATGACCGGCACGCTTTTACCCATGGCCAGTTCCACAGATTTAGCGGCTTTGTCTGTTTCGCCCTTAGCCAATGGCCCAACGGTATCAAAGACGGCTTTGACAAAATCAATGATTTGGTCTTTGCGCTCGATGATAAACATGATGAAATCATAAAGCATCAGGATGGCTTTGACGATCGCACTAGCAGGGTTCAATAAACTGATCAACCATTTCACCCCCGCTTTGACGACTTCGAGCGTCACTACACTTTGGATCTTCTCAACGGCCATTTCTTTGACCTCTTTGAACTTATCTTGTATTTTCTCCCAAAGGACAATTGGGCCGCGCTCGATCAGATCGGCTACAAAGGCAACGGATTTTTCCATGGCGCTCACCACTTCTTCGCCTTCAGGACCAAGTTTGTTGACTAGCTTTTCGCGAAGCTGATCATAGGTCAAGCCAAGGATCTGAGTGACCAGTGAGAATATGCCTTCCAGATCCCAGGTCGTTGGCAGTTGGATCGGTACGTCGGACATCGCTCCAGTGAGCCAGCCAAAGAGTCCATTGATCAGATGCTTTTTGATATTAGTAATGAAGAGATCAATACCATCACCAACACCTTTCGCGACATTCTTAATGAACTGAACAGGATCATTGAAGATGATACTAATAGTATCTCCGGCTTTCTCCATAAAGTCGAAAACAGGTTTCGGGTCAATGCCCGCTACTTGACACGCAGACTCAATCATGATCCTGGCCGCTTCTGAGAAGTCACCGGTTAGCATCGCACCCGCCAGCGCAACAGCCGCTTTTAGTGCTCCTTCGAAGACATCAAGAAGTTTGTTTAAGGCAGCCGTCAGTCCATCTGCCAGTGCCGTGACCGCGCTTTTTAATCCATCAGCAATCTGGTTGACCGCATCCTTCGCAGCTTCAACAGTGGCATCTATAGCGTCATTAATCTTCTTCGCAAGTCCTGGGAAGTGCTCCGCGAGGTACTCGTTGACCATGTCCTTCAGGAACTTGCCAAAAGCATCCAGTGCTTCCACCACAAACTTTCTGGCTGCTTCAATAGCAGCCAGAGCGAGTTCTTTGGCTTTATTAATAATCTCCGTAACGGCTTTTCGTACCGCATCGAAGATGTCTGAAATGGCATTTGTAATCGCTTTTACGGCTTGCTTAACCGCATTTACCGCACGATCCCACCAGCTATCGCTTTCACTTTCGCTTTCCAGCTCTCTCTTTTTGGCGGCCGCATCTTTTTCCCCTTGTTCTTTTTTCTTTTCCGCTTTAGTTTCCGCCGTGTCAAGTTCAGTCTTGGCTTCCCCTTCTTTTTCTTCAATCTTGTCTTTGACGTCTTTGTCTACTTTGCCTTGCTCTTTATCCGCATCGGTATTGAAGTCGGTCATGAGCTGGTCAGCATCTTTCTTGCCCTGATCTTGTGTGTCAGCTACTTCTTTTCGCTTGTCATCAATGGTTTGCTGTTGATTTGTATAAGCTTCATCATTGAGACGGAGGCGTTCCGTTTCGGCTTCCTCAGCGGCTTGCTTTTTGCCATCATCCCGAGCTTGGGCTTCATTGCGGACATTGTATCTTGGTTCGGCCAGACTACTTTCCAATAGTGGCGCCATGTTCAGGTCTGCCTGTGTCCGAACAGGTCCAAGGTCCGCAGTGAGGAAGTGCTCCATATCGTCTTGTGGCTCAGTGACGACTTCCTCACGTTTTTGCTCAATGAGAATTGCATTTTCCTCCGTGACGTCTTGCGGCTGGATGTTTTCCTGCCCTGGATTTTCGGCTATGGCTTTGGCGGTCTCATCGCGCTTGGATGAAGCTTCTCCATTACCTTCTGTTCGTTGGTTTCGAGTTCTATCTGGGTTGCCCTTACCTGTTTTATCTACCAGTGGACGCTCGCCAGCGCCAGTATTCACCCCATTGTCTCGCGTAGAAACTCCCCCTAAGAATCCTCCAAAACTTTGTCTAAACCAACCTAGGAAGGCGGCTAGCTTTTGTTTGTCCAGCAAACCATCGTTTTTAGTAGGGTCCGGTGGAGCGCCACTATTTTGATGCTCGGGTAGTGGAGGACGCGGTCCGGCTTCTGGCGTAAGCTGCTCGGGGATTTCACCAACTTGCTCTTTCTCCAGTTCTGGCCCAGTAAGTTCTGATTCCTCAGTCTTACCTGTATTATCGGCTATTAATGGAGGAAAGACCGTCTACTTAACTCCTCTAGAACTCGGCACAAATTAAATTTCTGATCACCTTAAAATGAATTACAAACTATGAAAAATATATTCTGCATTCTTTTCATC
>CAYMST010000390.1:0-3585 GCA_964393115.1 uncultured Roseivirgaceae bacterium
GCCAGTAGCTGTATAGCTTTTGTAGTCCGTCACCAAAGCCTGGCCATACCTAAGTGTGATGATGTAGAAAATTGCGGCTCCAACTACGAATATCAAAATTATGTAGTAGCCTATTCTTGTCAATATGGGGGTATTGGGATTCAGGAAAATTTGTCGCCATAGGTCTTGAAACCACCATGACAACCGGTCCCACACAGATGGAGGTTGAATCCGATAATTCATGTAATCGAACGCAGCTTCTTCTGCATAAGATTCCATCGCAGTGGAATCGAAACTCCTCTTCTCCCACTCTTTACCCGAAATTCGAGGTAGCAAAAAGAAGAAAAACAGTAAACAAAAAATTAGGATTCTACTCTTTGTCAAAATCAGCAATCTCGTTCATTAAACCTCTTCCCTCTGATCGCTCGACAAGGTTAGCATATTGATACCCAAGTCCAATTAAGGGAATACAATATGTCAGGTAAGAACCAACCATGGATATCGCCATGGCAGCAGTCATATAGCCATTGGTAAACATATCCAAAACCTCCGATGGATTAGGGTTGTTAGCAGATTCCTCTACCAGCGTAAAGATATTGACTACATACACCGCTGCAAAGGGAAGAGAGAAAACCATTTGCACCACATAGGCCATGAGCACTGTGACAAATATTAACCCAAATGTGCTCCACCACTTTTCTCTAATCAGCTTAAAGCTACGACTGAAGGCTGTCGTGGCAGAAGTGTCTTCAAACATGTAGATAGGTGCCGCTAAAGAAAGGGTAACCCCTAAATAGATCCCGGGCAAAACAAAGAACATCATCCCAAACAACGTAACAAAAGCCACCAAAAAACCTAATAGCAGCACGCCTCCGTACTTTTTCATAGCTAACTTAAAGACATCTCCGATCGAAGTTTCTTTGGCCACGCCTTCGTTGTACAACCTAATGTAGGTATAAGTGACCGTGATGATCATGGAAGTAGCCAGCCATGAAACAATCATCATCAGAAAGTAATTGCCACCCAAAAAGGCAAATGCACCTCCCATTGCTGAAATGTCTCCAGTTTCTCCAGCTTCATATCCTATGTCAGCAAAGGTTGAAAAGATGTTTCCAAACAAAATGGAAAGAAGCAGTGCGAGAGGTCCGCCAATTAATAAAAGATTCAAAAATAGCCGCCCCATGTTAGCTCGGAGAAACTCCACAGTAGCATTCATTTTGGCACCAAAGTCTCGCAGTTTGTAAAATTCAATCGGCTGTGACATTTCGATAGGTTTTGATTGGTAAAATGATAAAGTAATAAACAATCAGTGTGAACGAGAACATGACAATGGCCAATTTAGGAATCAAAGGCCATCCGGTGTGTCTCGTCAAAAAAGACTCTATAAACCCCGCTAAGATAAAAAACGGCACAAGTCCCATAACAATTTTCAATCCGCTTTTTGCGGCTACGCGAAATGAATAGGCCCTCGGGAAAGATCCTGGAAACAGGAGTCCATTGCCCATTTTTATGCCGGCTCCACCAGCAATCACAATCGCAGAAATCTCAATGGTCCCATGAACCCAAACCGTGAGTAGGGTATCTCCGTAAAATCCCTGCTGAATGAAAAAGTAATGAAAGACACCCAGCATAATCCCGTTCCTGAATAATATCATCCCCGTCCCGGCAGAGGTAAAAAATCCGAATACAAAAGCAAGGAATGAAACCCTGATGTTATTGGAGGTTATATGAAAAAACATAGACCACTGTCCCATACTTCCATAAACACCCATCGGCTCCCCATTTTTGATATTTTCCAGCGTCATATCCACGTAGCCATCACCCAGAATTAACCTAGCAAAAGTTACATCATTGATCGTGGATATTACACCCACAAGCACACCTACCGCCATGATCAAAAAAGAATAGGACATGGGTTTAGCAGCCAGCGCCATTTCCAACGGAACCTCGTACCTCCAGAATGTCATAAACCTTCCCTTGCTCTCGGGCTTATTTCGGTAGATCAGGTTATGGATTTTTAGTGATAGCTTGTTAAGGTAAGCGGTAAGAGAGGTTCGTGGATACTTAGCCTTAGCGAAGGCAAGATCTTCAGTAAGGTGTACATACATTTTAGAAAGCTCGTCGGCAGAGATAGTTCCAGCATCTAAAGCTCTCTCATAGCTGACCCATTTTTCCTGGTTAAGTTTTACAAAAACCGCTTGCTTCACAAATGTTTGATTTCTTCAAATATGCTGAATATTATGGATGCTTAACCAAAGATTACAGATAATTGCGTCAGAATTTTTCGTATGCCCAAATTTGAAACCAACCAAAATATTGAAATAGATCTTGAGCTTGGCAGCCTAGGGGATCGAATTCTGGCTTTTCTCATCGACCTGGTTATCATGTTAGTTCTTTTGATTATTTCAGGAAGCTTTCTTTCTCAGCTCAGTTTAGAGCCCTGGATGATCATTCTTATATACATCCCTCTGATGGTTTACTCTTTTGCTTTCGAGTACTTTGGTGGGGGGCAGACGCTTGGCAAAAAAGCGATGAGCATTAAAGTTGTAAAGCTGGATGGAAGCACTCCGACTATTGGAGGATATCTTCTTAGATGGCTGTTTAGAGTGGTAGACCTGTGGCTCTACCCACTCATCTTTGCACCTGCTGTCATTTCAATTATCGCCACAAAAAATGGGCAACGCCTTGGTGATCTGGTTGCCGGAACCACGGTAATCAAAATCAGAGATATAGAATCCGCCCAAGCTTTTAAGAGTATTGCAGATGGCGATCATCAAGTAACTTTTCCTGCGGTCAAAGCGTTGAATGACGATCAAATTGAACTCATCAAAAAAGCGCTAAAGATGAGAAAAGAAGGCTACAATGATGAAGGCGTCACGGTCCTTGCAGAGAAGATCAAATCAAAGCTGATGATAGATACCGACCAACCGGATGTCAAGTTCTTGTATACGGTCATCGCGGATTATGAATACTTGGCTCATCAGACGTTTTAAAACAAAAAAAGCCCCGGAAAGGGGCTTAGAGTTTAGAATAGTACAATAACTATTTTTTCACTACCAGCGTCCCCGCAATCATATCGTGCAGCGCTTGCTTCTTCTCCGTAAAGCCCGCCATAATGTATCCAATCATTAAGATGATCCCAGAAACAATCTTACCTAGCTGTCTTATCAGTGCTTTCACAAAATCAAGTTTCTTACCGCTTGCATCTGTCACTTTCAAACCTAGTGCCATCTTACCTACGGTCGCTTGATACTTGCTTGCTTCCATGATGGTGTAGTACAGGATATTGATTGCAAAACTGATCAGCCCTCCTGCAAAAAGTGCACCACCAATCGCGGTAGCCATGGCAATAATATCGCCATCGGTCATTGAATTAAAATCAAACCCGTCGGTAGAGGCTCCCACTCCCAATCCGACCGCTGCCAAAATTGGAATGATTACAAACCCACTGATCACATATAGGATGATGTAATCGATAATATAAGCCACAAATCGCAGCCAAAAACCAGCATACTTGCTATCTGCCATAATTTTCTAGAGTTAGGTTAAACATATCACTCAAATTATACTTTTTTATACAGAATATAAAATCAGTAATTTTATTTG
>CAYMST010000391.1:0-3564 GCA_964393115.1 uncultured Roseivirgaceae bacterium
TCTTGACCACGTTGAGCATAAGAACGCACATCAATACCCATTTCACAGTAAGTCGAGCAGTTACCACATGAAATACATTGACCACCATTGGTTGTAATGCGAAAGCGAGAACGAAACTTTTGAATGATTCCAAAATATGCCGCCAACGGACAGCCAAAGCGACACCAAACACGGTTGCCCATCAATGGATAAAAACCCGTTCCAATCACGCCAGCAAACATCGAACTAACCAAAAAGCCATAAGTTGTCTTGACATTATCGGCACTAAAGCCAGCAACCTGATAACTATCGGTGAAGAATTGATACAAAAACAGACCAGTCATCAATACGGCAAAAACCAAAACGCCGTGGATTACCCAGCGTTCTACACGCCAAGCTTTGACACTTTTGTCTGATTGTTGACGATAAGGATCTCCAAGAGTTTCAGCTAGTCCACCGCAACCACAAACCCAAGAGCAATACCAGCGTTTTCCATAGAAAAAGGTGAATAAAGGCACACCGATTATAAACAAAATAACGCCCCAAATCATCATTGCAAAACCTACATTGCCACTTTCGATCAGGTAATTGAGGTTGTCTTTATAGAAAAAGCCATAATCTAGTGGCCAAATATTTTTTAAATCGGGAGCAGGTTGGTTGATCGCTTGTAATAACTGTGGTATCATAAAGGCAAAAGCCGTCTGAAAGAAAATAACCGAAAGCGTACGCACCATTTGGTAATTATTGTGGCGATATTTGATAATCATCCGAATACCCATCACTGCCACTGCAACCGTATAAAGAAAACCATATAAAAACCATTGGCTAGCTGCACCGCCACTCAATGCCTTACTAATCGGATCAACAAGCAAAATCCAATTGACCATATAAAATGGGAAAAAGTATAAAACCACATAAAAAGTAATCAAATACACGCCAAACGCGATACCTAACCAACCGCGGCTATGAAGCGAACTCGTCATAATGCCATTGTTTTGAATACCAGCAGGACGATTGAGTTTTGGATAGAAATAGATCAACGCGCCCAATATTGCTAAACCAAAAGTTAACCAAAACATCAAATTCAGGTTGTCTTTGACGAAACCAACTGCTGAGCCTTTTGCAGTTTTATATTTGATTTCCTTCGATTTGTAAGGTTGAATGATAACATCCCAATACGCGCCTCCACTGCCTTTATTGATGCCTTGTTTAGCTAGATCTGCTTTGATTTCACTGTTGGCTTTTTGAATAATACCATCTAAAGCACTGATAAAAACAAAATTATTATCATAGCGTTGCCCAACCATTTCTTGAGCGTGCTTTTTGATATATTCGTATTGTGTATCGTTGTTGACACTCTCTTTGAGGGCAGTTGTATTAAGTTCAAAATCGCCCATCCAAAGCGAATAAGTGAAAGTCGCTAAAGCGAAAACAAATATGGCGATTCCTATTTTTTGAATATTTGTCATGATGAAAATGTAATGAATAACTAAATGAAAGAATGAAAGAATTAGTGTTTTGAGAGTCATAAACCGTTAATCGTCAGCCATCTGCTTTCTGAAAACTAGGGCTATGACTATTAATGAGTTTAACTAAAAAGTAAATTAAGCCAGCTAAAATCGGCGAGGCGTATACCAAACCCATTTCTTTCATGTAGTAGTAAGCCAAAATAGAAACAGCAAAAATGAGTAACATCGCCAAGCCAGTCAATTGACCGTTACGTGTTTTGTACCATTTTTCAGGTTGCAGTTCTTGATTGCTGTCAAAGCGTTCGGGTCGGATACCTATAAAACGCAATGCTGCATCAGATTTGTAACTAGCTTCTAATCGTAGATTAGATTTTGTTTGTTGATTGTATTGTTGGATGAGTGCTTTTTCATAGGTTTCGTAAAACTCAGGATCGAAATTGGCTAGACTTAGATTTCTCAATACTTCATCAACAGAAGTTTGGGCTTTGAGCCATTTTTCACAGACCTCATGACGGTAGCGAATACCCATGAGGTTAAATCCAAGTATCTTGTTGGTTGCTTGTTCGTACATCAATCGTATGGCTTTTTTACCACTTTCGTGTTCCCAATACAATGCTTTATGATTTTCTGGTGTACGTTGAGCGTTTCTAACATCTCCGTAGACTTGATATTCAATATCTAAGAATTTAGCCGAATTGAACCAAAGGCGTGGAATATAAGGAGTTGCTTTTTTACAAATAGTATAAGCAACAGTTTCTCCCATCATTTTTCCAGTATACCAAATCGCTTCAATAGGTCTACGCCCTGCCTGTGGCTCTGATAATTGAGCGCAATCACCAATAGCATAAACATCTTTAGCAGTTGTTTCTAAAAAATTATTCACCAAAATGCCACGACCTGTTTCGATTGCTTCATTATCTCGAATGAAATCTATATTTGGACTTACACCTGCTGTTAGACCAACAAAGCCACAAGCTATTTCTTCACCATCTTTGGTGACGACAGCCCGTACTTTCCCATTTTCATCCGCTAGAATTTCTTTTAATTCGGTAGAAAGATGCAAGTCAATACCATGTTCTCTGACATGTTTGGTAATCATAGTAGCCTCTTCGTCAGGCAAGACATTGTTCCAATAATTAGATTCTCGGACAAGCATCGTTACAGGAATATGGCGAGAATGAAACATCTCAGCGAGTTCGATACCAATCAAACCACCTCCGACTATGACTGCTCTTTTTAGACCTTTGCTATATTTTTCGATCGTAGCTAAGTCTTGCAGGTTATACAAACCGCTTACACCGTCAAGATCTTGACCTGGCCAACCGAACTTATTGGATTTAGAACCTGTAGCGATGATTAGTTTATCATAGGCAATAAGCTGACCATTTTTCAACGTAACTTTTTGGTCGCTAGTATCAACATTGGTTACATAATCTTGAATAAGGTCAATACGGTTTTTTTCCCAAAACCAATTTTCATAAGGCTGTGTATCTTCTTGGCGCATATGTCCCATATAGATATACATCAATGCCGTACGAGAATAAAAATATTTAGACTCCGCAGAAATCACCGTAATTCGATAGTCACTCAGTTTGCGGATGAATCGGGCGGCAGTTATGCCACTTATGCCATTTCCAATAATGACGATATGCATGATGAACTTAGGTTTTAGTGTAATTTAGATTGCTTTATTATTTTATTATCCTAGTATTTGATCGTTCTTTTTGTATTAAAATTAAAAGTAAATCAAATAACCTTCTCTCCCAATAGTACTATAAAAGGACAGAACAAGATAGGAATATAACCTTAACTTCCATTAAATATTCATGGTTCAATTATTTAAAAATCATTTGGTTGGAAATGTCTATGCAAAGACATTAGAACTTTGTAAGTAAAAATAATTAAAAATACGTCTCAACATGACAAAATGATGACAAAATAAAAATGATGTAAGTCATTATTTTTTTTAAAACATGTTTGTGACAGGATAAAAATCATGATTTTTTTTAGAATGCTTTAATACCAGGTGTTTCTACCCGTTTCATATTTATTTTTTTTTTAGTTGAAGACTATAAAGTATAAAGTAGGATAGTTTTTTTGAGATTTTTGAATGTCA
>CAYMST010000392.1:0-3540 GCA_964393115.1 uncultured Roseivirgaceae bacterium
AACTCTTGCCACTCACCGTTTGGTAGATCAAGAATTTCCTCAGTTCCATCTCGTTTAATTAAAATTTTGGCATTTGAAATCACTTGATCGAATATATCGACCACTGAAATGGAGAGGTTTTCAATATACTCAAATTCAAATCCTGTGAGTTTTTTGATGATAAAGTTATTATCTTCAAAAAACTCAAATCCGGTAAGTTTAATAGGGGTAGACATCGTCTAATAAATTAATTTGGAGTTCCAAGGCCACCGGCAAGAAAGGTGAACCTGTACTTTCTTCTTATCAAAGGTATTTTTTCTGCGGTAGTCCATATGAAACCTTCTTCACCATTGGACTTCCCTTCATGATCAAGGGTTGGTATTTCTCCAAATCTAAATCGCTTCCAAATACCCGAATACATGCCGTCAGGTCTCACCCAATCCATTTCGTAGACTAAGTCTAATATATCTCTTGAACCAATAACAGAGGCTTCGTTAACGAAAGGAAAACCTGACATTTTTAGTATTGGAGCATAACGAAGTATCGATTCCATAAATTCTGGAGTTTCCACAGTCGTATCCGTTGAGACCTGAATTTCTCCAGTATTACCGTTGAAAGATAGGTTGTTACTGCTGTCGATAATCGATTGCAACCAATTCTGCTCTCCTAGTTGATAATAATGGGCTTGACCAAATCCTAAAAAACCGATTTCGAGTTTTTTATGGGGCGAGTTTTGCTTCAAACTAAAACCACCCCCTGCTTCATTATTAAAAAGAGGAGGCGCTGAAATATTGCCGTCAAGACCATCGGAATTGACATATACTCCATTTTTATTGTAAATACCTAGGATGTTATTTTGGCTGACTCCCGAGCCCTCAATCTGATTATGGTTATAATCCAGGATACAAGATGCATCAAGATAACAGGCTTCGATTATGCCCTTACTTGATTCGCTAGGATAATTCAGCCCACAATTTTTAAAGATAGAATTCTCTAGCTTAAGCGAGGTATTGATAGAATTAGAGGCATGACTTATATAGCAATTTAGGAACACACTATTTCTCACGCTGCAACTACGATTTGAATTAAAACGTAGATCAAAAAAAGTACAATGTTCGAACAAGGGGTCGTTAGAATTTTGGTTAACCATGTGTTGACGTGAAAATTGCACGTTTTTTATTAGCCTTGAGTCCCCAGGATACCACCAATTTAGTTCACTATTGGTTCCGCGAATATGAACTAATCCTTCGCCTATTATATTTCTATTAAGTGCTTCTGTCGGTAGGTCTTCATCGTAGATGCCAGTTTTTATCACAATTGTATCGGCTTCGGTACTATTTGCTCTTGCGTGGTTTATTGTTCGCCACGGAGCGTTAGGGGATCCATCCCCGCTATCATCACTTCCAAAGTAGGCGGAAACAAAAAAATGACCAGATTTTACTGGTATAGTTTCTGGATCATTAATGTTCCAATTGAACCAATCGATTCCTTCCTTCCAACTAACCATTTTTCACCTCCTTCTTTTTAGAAGCATGTGTATGCTTCTTTTCAATTGTTATCATAATATTTTGCGTTATAAGGGGCTGCTATTCCTATGAGTGTTAACAATTAATTCCATTTTTACTTCGCTATTGTTTGTTCTCAGGGAAGATCAGACCAATTTTTTATCTGACATTGATCTAATGAGAAAGCCTTCAGATGGCGATTATCCTAACAATGAAATGTTCAAGTATTTTAGAATCTCATGGTCAATATTAAGTCGCACGAGGTGGTCCATCTAAGTCTATTTAGTACAAAATAATAGTCTAATCTGTTTTATGTGGTTTGACACTAGATAGTTAATTAAGCCTGATAGTGATATGAAATCCCGTAGTTCTGAATTTTTATTCATTTCGCTAAATAAATCTATTAAATCGTTTTCGGTAAAAAGTAAAGCTTCCGATAACCAGAAAAGCTCAATAAATATAACTGAAGTTAATCATATTTATTGAGCGTAAATGCCATTATTTTAAAATATTTCTGGTGCTTAAAGACAGAATTTAAACAAGACGAATAAGCCTAAGGAGGAGTTGGTTTATCAGGTTTTGTAGTTTTAGGTGGGATGGAAACATGAAAGAGTGGGGCGTTTAGCAATATGGTGGTGACATCAAGTAAAGCCTTACTGAAATCGTTAACGTCCCTCTTCATAGGCTCGGTCTAGCACATCTTGAATGGATGATTTCACGTCATCTGAGGTGAAGCTATTCATCATGCCAGACTGAACGATATCTTTAACTTGTGTTTGTAGCCAACTGCCTTGGAATTGTACGAGTATATTCTCGTCCTTGTTTGATACGACCATTAGATACTCGCTTCTATCCTTTTTTTGCAGCATCGAAAACTTATCGTCTTTATCTTGTGTGTTCATTAGGATTTCATATTCCTTAGAGAATATGACTTCTGACAGTTCGTCATAGAAGCTTGACTCAAGATGAACATCTTCCAAAACGAGAAGGCGAAGGCTCCCATTAATTGGAGAGTCCGTATCGGTGGAAAAAAGATTAAATAACCCTTTGCTGATATTGATAACCGTGGCTCTCTGATCGTGACTATAGTCTTCGAATAGTTTATCAATGGCGTTGGTTTGGGCAGAAGAGCTTAAACAGCAGGAGATAAGTAAACCAGAGATGAGAAATTTCATATTGCGTTCTTTTCTTCAAAAGTATGTTGAAAGGTAGTAACCGCCTGTCAAGGTTTGTAAAATATTGTCAGCAGCTCTAGACTGCTGACAGTAATGGTTTTATTCAAATTCAGATGTGAAATGGAATTGGATTTCAGGGAAGTTGTCTTGTACCATTTGCAACCAAGCTCTGGATTCGGCCATAAATACAAGCTTTCCATCTTTATCTTTTGCTATGTGCCTAAGTTTTGAGCTGATGAACTCGTTTAACTTTTGCTCATCATCACTGGAAATCCAACACGCTTTGTAGAGGTTCATTGGTGCAAATTGTGCTTTCGCGTTGTACTCTTGCAATAAGCGATATTGAATTACTTCAAACTGAAGTTGTCCAACTGTCCCTACGACTTTTTTATTTCCAAAGTCATACGTGAAAAGCTGTGCTACTCCCTCATCCATAAGTTGGTTGAGTCCCTTTTCCAACTGCTTGGATTTCATGGCATCCATATTGATGACCTCACGAAATATTTCGGGAGAGAAAGAAGGGATACCTTTATAAACACCTTTTTCACCCTCAGTAAGTGTATCGCCAATTTTTAGATTACCAGTATCGTAAAGTCCTACAATGTCTCCGGGAAAGGCTTGATCTATGGTTTCTTTTTGCTGGGCCATAAAAGCTGTGGCATTGGAAAACCGAAAGCCTTTATTATGTCGAACGTGATGATAGCTCTTTCCTCTTTCAAACGTTCCCGAACATATTCTGATGAATGCTAGCCTATTTCGGTGCTTAGGGTCCATGTTGGCATGGATTTTAAAAATAAACCCTGAGAATTTGCTTTCATCAGGCTCAATGGTCCGCTCTTCTGTGGCTCTAGCCAAAGGTTTTGGAGCGATATCCACAAAGC
>CAYMST010000393.1:0-3525 GCA_964393115.1 uncultured Roseivirgaceae bacterium
TAAACAACAATAGAATTGCCGATATCAGGGTACCTGCGTGACCGATACCAACCCACCATACAAAGTTGGTAATATCCCATGCCCAACCTACGGTTTTATTAAGGCCCCACATACCAATACCATCCCATACGGTTCTGTATAAAGCATATGAGCCTCCAATTAAAACGAATACCGATAACATAAGAGCGAACATCCACGATTTTGGTGGTGTATCTTCTACTCTCTTACAGATATCTTCAGTTACGTCGTGTACTGTTTTTCCTCCAGTAATTAACGGCTGTCTAATAACTGATTCAGCGTGCATAGTCTATTCTTAAGCTTCTTTTGTATCTTTATTTCTCACCTTTGTCAAGTACCACACGTTTGGATCTACCCTAAGGTCTTCCAATACGTGATAGGCTCTTTTATTCTTTGCCTTAGCTCCGTTTTCGTCATGTGTGATATCCAAGAGTTTTGACAATTTGCTGTCCTTATCATTTAGATCACCGAATGTAATGGCCTCAGAAGGACAAGCCGACGCACAAGCACTTGTAATTTCACCATCAACAGGTCTTCGGCCTTCCTTTTTAGCCTCCAATTTACCAGATTGAATACGTTGAACGCAGAAAGAACATTTTTCCATTACACCTCTAGATCTCACAGTAACATCAGGGTTGAGTACCATCTTCCCGAGATCGTTATTCATAGCGGTATTATTCGCAAACTGAGTATTATCATGATATTTGAACCAGTTGAACCGTCTTACTTTGTAAGGACAGTTATTGGCACAATATCGCGTTCCAATACATCTGTTATACGTCATCTGATTTAATCCCTCAGATGAATGCGTTGTTGCCGCAACAGGACAAACCGTCTCACATGGTGCATTATTACACTGCTGGCACATCATGGGTTGGAAAACAACCTCCGGATTTTCCGAAGCGTTTTCTAATCCCTGCCAGTCGTTTTCCGATGCGTCTGAACTATAATATCTATCAATTCTCAACCAGGCCATTTCCCTTCTGTTAAGCACTTCTTGCTTACCAACGACCGGAATATTATTTTCTACCTGGCAAGCAATAGAACACGAGCCACAGCCTGTACATGTATTTAAATCGATAGCCATTCCCCAATGGTGATTAGGGTATTTATGGCCTTTCCATAGAGAGACCTCACGAGGTTCCTTATGTCCCTCGCTCGTATGGATTACAGGTGAATGTCTCCACTCCTCTCCACTTAAAAATCCTTCAATATTTGTCTCTTGTACCACCTGCTCACGAGCCATATAGGTGTGATGCGTTTGTGTCTGAGCAACCTCATATTCTTCCTTGATTAGCTCAATAGAATCAATTTTGATAGTTGAATAAGTTGCGCTCTTGTTATCTCCAAGTACTGGATATACATCAACTCCAACGCCATCAGCAACACGACCGGCTTTCGTTCTACCATACCCTAAAGCAATACCTATAGACTTGTAAGCCTGTCCTGGTTGTATCACTATTGGAGCAATTACCTCTTTACCGTCTACGACTATCTTGAGCTTCTGAGTCTTAAGGTATGAGGTTTCGATTCCCAATTCTTTCGCATGCTTGATACTTACTGTGAAATAGTTTTCCCAACAAGACTTGGTAATTGGATCTGGCAATTCCTGCAACCACGGATTATTTGAAAAAGCACCCGTACCAATGGTCGATGAAGCAAAAACTGAAAGCTCAGTTTCGAATGTATTATATTTAGACTTCACATGAGCCCCTGCCGCAGCTACATCACCCGAAAAAGATAGATCTGTACTCGACACAGACTTTTCTAAAACACCATCATGCAGTAAGGTATCCCAGAAGGAACTGAACTTTGAGAACTTTGTCTGGTTAGCAAACTCAGATTCCCAATTTGTCTGTAAATATGTGTAGAATTCAGTTTCAGATCCAGACCACTTCAAAAATGAATCTTGTATTTGTCTGGTATCAAATATGTTTTTGATGGTAGGTTGTGAAAAACTATAAAAACCTGAAACGGGCTCAAAATCATTCCACTCTTCTAAAAAATGGTGGTTAGGCGCTACTACTTTCACTAAATCGGAGGTTTCGTTCTTAGCATTCGAACTAGAAACACTCAAATCAACCTTTGATAATCCTTTCTTGATTTGCCCGGCTAAGTGAGAATCATATGCAGGATTACAGTCATAGAAAATAACAGATCCATAAACCCCTTTATTCAACCCATTCACAAATGAGGTGAACTGAGCGTCATCTCCTTTTACTGTATTTAGTGGTCTGCTCAGGTCTATTGTATTCCCATAAGCATCTAATAGTTCGTTTATAGCATTTATGATGATTTGAGTAGCCTCATCATTAACGCCACAAACTACTAATGATTTACCTTTCGTCTTCCATAAATCGTTAGCTGCTTTCACCAAGTTAGAAGTATCCTCAATTTTTGCTGAAGATATCGTTGCTACACCTGCTTTCTTAGCCAATAAGTTATATAGATTAGCTACATAAGCAGATATCAGCGATGGCTTTATCGGCGTTCTATAATCTGCATTCGCACCAGTTAGCGACAAGTTCGCTTCAAATGCATATAACCTAGATATGTCAACGTTATCACCTTCAATTCGCTTAGAGTTAGCATACTGTCTGTTAAACAAGCTACTATTTACCCAAGTACCTAAGAAATCAGCTGCAAAAGAAACTATTGTCTTTGCTTTTGAGAAATCATAAGAAGGGAGCGCTTTTACACCAAATGATTTTTCATTTGCCGTTAGACACCCTGAATAAGAAGATGCATCATATACAATATGATCTACAACACCATATTTAGCCTTAAAATCATCAATAACCTTAATGGAAGAAGGACTATATAATGAATTACTTACTATGGCGATCTTTTTACCTGCAGAAATGGTCTTATTCAAACCAGCTATGACCGTCTTATCAACTTGCTCCCAAGTCGCTTTTTCTCCGCCAATAACAGGACTTTCATAACGTTGCTTGTCGTAAAGTGATAATATGGACGCTTCAACCTGTGCTGAAGTTCCTCCAAGACTAACACTTGACAATTTATTTCCATTGATCTTTATTGGTCGTCCCTCTCGCGTTTTTACCACGATACTCGTATAGTCGCTACCAATAGCGTACGTACTAGCATAGTAATTTGGAACACCTGGATCGACATCTACAGGTTTATTGACATAAGGTATGGCCTTTCTAATCGGCGCCTCACAAGCAGCTAAAGAAGCCGCTGCAACGCTAAAACCCATAACCTTTAAAAAATCTCTTCTACTCGTAGAGTCTTTGTCCGACGCTATTTCAGATGAGGTCGGAATATATTCAGCAAATTCTTTCTCAGCCAGTTTTTCGAATTCTGGATTTTTACTCAACTGCTCCAGACCTTGCCAGTACTGTTTTTTGTTATCTTCCATGTTTAATTTACCAGATCCAAATAAAGCTTAATAGTGACATTTAGAACATTCAAGACCGCCTATATCTTCTACCTTCATAGGCTCTTTACTTTTCTTATCGTGAAGCTCGACAAGGTTATCGTAAT
>CAYMST010000394.1:0-3524 GCA_964393115.1 uncultured Roseivirgaceae bacterium
GCCTTGACTTTTCAGAAAACCTATAATCGACTTCATCGATTTTCAATCGGGGAAGCCACTAACGATCAAAAGTGGCATTGGCTTCATTCCAAGTGGAAAAGCTTTAACGATCTCATTGTGTATTATTTAGAGTCTACGCCCGTTTTTTGAGCAATTTAGACAGATACTAAAAAATTTGTTATAAATGTCTAATTCATATATGCTTAGCTGCAAAAAAATCGAGGGTTTCTAAATCATGTCTAGTCCACTTTATTTTGGAGCTGCAGATAAGTTTGCGACTTATTATCCAAATGTTGAAAAGTCATCCTGTCCTTTTATAGAGGGAGCAACAATTTCAACACTTCTCCCTAAAGAAACAGTTTTACTACGAACAGTCTATGCATTAACAGCAAGTGTTCTCTTAATGACGGGCCATAAATTTGCGATTGGTTCAGTTGCATTAAGTTCTAGTGTTTCTCTTACAGTGATGGCCCTGCGTTCAATGATTTATGAAATGAAGTATACTCCTGGAGGTCTGATAGCAGGTGGCATAGGTGCACTAACTTTTGTAACTCCCCTCAAACTTATCCCTCAGTACACTTCTATCACAGCTGTAGCCTATGGAATTTTTGGGCTTTGGACAGCTTATACTCATCTCTACAAATCAGAAGATCCTCTTATTCAAGCTTTTCATCAAATTGCTGGTGGAGAAGATAAATTTAAAAAAATCCCTAAAATCGAATTTGACGAGTCTAAAACGCTTGTCGAAGAGTTAAACGGTCTTTCGCTGAGTGACTTAGCCCCGATCAATCAGGGAGTTTTTAAAGGACGTCAAGTTGTAATTGTTAAAGCCGCTCATTGCGAAAACAAAACGGATGTAAAAATCAGGGCATTTGTAGAAAGGTTCAGCCCTTTTGATTTGCAGCCTTTCTTTTCAGTGCTACCTTCTCAAGTCGATCGTTATCTCGCTTTACTTCTTCAAGCAATTCCATCTGCTTTCCAAAATGTTTCTTATCCTGACACGATACGCTTACTATTGCAAGAACGGCAGCAACCTAGTGATAAAAAAGTCTACTTTCACTCAGGTATTAAAAGTGAGTATGGTAATGAGTTTTTTGCACAATTGAAGTCCAGGTAACAGTATTTTTTGCTTTTACAGTCAGATATTTAGGCATTTATTACAGGGTTTGATTGTAAAATATATCTCTTTATCTCTGATAACTCGCCTTAAAAACTGTTTGCATATTCCTAGTCCCTCATTTGGGTTTACAAAATAAGTTTGATGCGATTTATTGAAAGATATGAGGATAGAATATTGAGAGGGCACTTTTGTGGCTGAAAAAGCGGTCTGGTATTACAAGAAAGAAGATCAGAAGGAAGGCCCCGTCTCCCATGAAGAACTTCAGGGGAAGTTAGATAAAGGTGAAATCGATTCTACGACAAAAGTTTGGACTGATACCTTAGAAGAATGGGTTGCAATCTCTGAAATCGAACACTTTAACCTTTCAGCACTTGACGAAACCCCTACGATTGAAGTCGGCAATAAAAAAGTCGTTTATACTCGTGAAACAGATGAAGATTACGTCCGTCCTCGTCCCTGGGTCCGATTTTGGGCGCGGATGGTGGATTACTCTCTCTTATATCTCGTGATTACCCTTCTCAGTGGAGCACTAGGTTTTTATTTTGCTCCTCTCTATCCATTTTTTGGAATGCTCATCCTCTTCATTTGGGTTTTTGTTGAAACCTTGCTGTTAATCAGTTGGGGAACGACCCCCGGGAAGTGGCTTTTGCGTGTGACTGTTCGGGATGAACATCATCAAAAGTTGAGCTTTTCCGATGCGCTCAATCGATCGTTTTCTGTCTGGTGGCTAGGAATGGCAGCTGGTCTTCCTATCATCTTTTTGATTACGATGATTGTTGCTGCTGTCAAGCTTTCCAATACTGGGATGACTTCGTGGGATCGGCGAAGTAATTACCGCATTTTTCATGGAAAAGTCGGAATCGGTCGGTGTATGATTACGATTCTCTATTTTATTTGCTACCTATGGCTTTTCTCATGGGGGCAGTTTGAAATCATGCAAGCTTATGGATAACATCGAAAAAAAACAGATTGGTGAAGGGGGGCAGTACCTCTATATTGTTCCTGCAATGGAAGATAATTATATTTATCTTCTCACTTGGGACAAGAATGCTCTCGTCGTTGACCCTGGCGATGGAAAGAAAGTTTTAGCGCTTGTTGAGGAACTTGGCCTGAACCTGACGAATATTCTGATTACCCACCATCATGAGGATCATACAGGTGGGAATGAGCTTCTAGTCAAAAAGACCGAGTGTTGCGTGATTGGTCCTGAAGATGACCGGGTTCCATGTTTAGAACAGTCTGTCGATGATGGAGAAGAGCTTCTCTTTGGTCCGTTTACGATCGAAGTGATTGCGACTCCAGGACATACCAAGCCGCATGTCGTCTATTTTTTTCGTGATCTCAACCTCCTCTTTGGAGGTGATTTGCTTTTTGGGGCAGGATGCGGAAAACTCATGGAAGGGACGGCCCAAGAAATGTGGGCATCACTTCAAACCATTATGAAGCTTCCAGATGAAACCGATATCTTCTTTGGTCATGAGTACACCCAAAAAAACCTCGAATTTGCTCATCACATTGAGCCAAGCAATGAAGAGGTTTCTAAGCGACTTGAAGAGGTGCGCAAGTTGCGCGATGAGGGGAAGCCAACTGTTCCGACGACACTTGCGATCGAAATGAAAACAAACCCTTTTCTTCGCGCTGGCACAAGCGAAATGAAAGAAGCGGTGGCCATGCCAGATGCTACAGGTCTCGCGGTCTTTACCCACTTGCGCCAGTTAAAAGATAATTGGTAAGATTTTATACCCTACATATGTTTTTAACCACCTGCGCTTGCTAAAAGATAACTAGAGAGGTTTTCCCAGGAGAGTTCTTTAGGGTCCATTTTGCAAATCGCTTGGATGAGGTCTTGATTGAGCATTTTTCCAGAAAGGGGCTCAAATCCACCTCCTTCTTTTTCGAAATCAACGATAACGTCTTTTGTAGAAGAAAATCGGACGCGATGGGTGTCGTACCACTCTATAGTTTTGGCATCGAGATGTTTTCCTTCTGTAGCAGAGGCATTAAAAGATGTGATTAAAGCTTTCATGATCACATCTGCTGTCACAGGTTCTGTAGAGATTCCAAATGCATAGTAGAGATTGCCTCCGGCATAAATCGCGTTGAAGGAGGCAGAGCGTCCTACCAAGTGTTTACCAGTATATCTATTGACATTTTTAAAAAAGACACGCGCTCCAACAGGAATTCGATGGGATTCATTTCTCAAATCACGTTTCCCGAGCATTGGATCGGTGATAGATACGCTAAGTATTTTCATGGCTGTGATTTTCGGATCACTTCTATTGTGACAAGGGAGGAGAAAGGGAACAAGAGGATGGCTTTTGTTCATGTAGTCGCCAATGAGAAGACGACCCTCAAAGATGAGATTGAATTTTTCATCACCGATAGCCTCACGGATAGCTTGATA
>CAYMST010000395.1:0-3519 GCA_964393115.1 uncultured Roseivirgaceae bacterium
CAGGGCGCAAATCAGGGATTGGAAGATGCTGCAGCTTTAACTGCCGCGATCGCAACCATTGCCAAACGCCAACAATGGCAAGATGATGCCGCGATTGCCGCCGCATTTCGCCAATATGAATGCCTGCGCCGTCCTCTCTTGACCCGTATCCAACACGCGACACTGGCAAAAGCGACAAGTTGGTCGTCAATGGATTGGGAGGATTATAGTCAGCTAGTTTACGGTCGCGACATCGAGAAAACCATGACCCACTGGGAAAGCCAGTAGGGAGCGACGATTATTAGGAATTGCCTGCTTTATATACTTGGATGATGGAGGCTGGCCGCAAGCAACCACTTCTCTGGTCCGTGGTTGCGACCTCGGCAATAACCATGCTTCAAGCCCAACAGGTTTTACAAAAACGCTATCAACTGGTGCGTCAGCTAGGCAATAACGCGGGTCGTCAAACTTGGCTGGCAAAAGACTTAGCGCAGCAGCCTCCACGCCCCGTCATCGTCAAGCTGCTGGCATTTGTCGATCCCATCACTTGGAAAACCATCGACCTGTTTGAACGCGAAGCCAAGATCCTGCGGCAACTGAACCATCCTCGGATTCCCCGCTACCTTAACTCCTTTTCCATTGATGACCGCATTCTTTGGTTTGGTTTGGTACAGGAATTTATTCCCGGTGTGTCTCTGAAAGACTTGTTGGAGCAAGGAACGCAGTTCTCCGAGGAGAAAGTCTGCCAGCTCGCAGCGGAAGTCCTGCAAATCCTGATCTATCTGCACAAACTGAATCCACCCGTCTTCCACCGAGACATCAAACCCAGCAACTTAATCTGGGGGAAGGATCGACACATTCACCTGATTGACTTTGGAGCGGTGCAGGACAAAGCGGCAAAGTCAGGAGCTACCTTCACCGTGGTGGGTACCTATGGTTATGCCCCGATGGAGCAATTTGGCGGACGGACGGTGCCATCTTCCGATCTCTATGCATTGGGAGCGACGTTAATTCACTTGCTGACGGGGGTGGCTCCGGCGGACTTACCCCAGGAAGCACTGCGCATCCAATTTGCCGATCGGGCAAACATTCGCCCTGGGTTAATTCGCTGGATTGAAAAGCTGGCAGAACCGGACAGCGCCCATCGCTTCAGCACCGCTGAACAAGCCTTGGAAGCGTTGCAGTGGATAATGCAGGTCGATCGAAGTTCGCTAGCATCGCGGGGAGACTCAACTTCTGGAAAGATGGCGATCCCTTATCAACGCCCTGAGTTGAGTCGCGTCGAACTGCATCGATCGCCAGAGGTGCTGGAAATTAGGATACCTGGCGATCGGGTGTGGCAATGGATAGGCTGCATTGCAAAGCTGCTCCTTTTTGCCAGTTGGCCTATCCTCTTTCTCGCAATTTATCTCAATCTACTGCCCGCTTTATCTGAGCAATGGGCAATCCCAATTGCAATCTATTTTTCGTTGTATCTTTTGTTTGTTGGTGGGGTCGCAATTACAGGAGACAGTGAGGGAACCTCCTTAATCCTGAAATTAACTCGCGATCGCTGCACCTTGTATCGAGAGATCTGGCACATTGGCAAAGTTAAGCATCAGCGAGTTGTACATGAAATATCAACTCCCGAAATTCAAAAGGTGTTTCGCTTGAACAACCTAGCGATCGTTCAAGCATCTTCTCAGGAGATTCGGATTTCGGGAACTTGCCGAGGTCTATTGGCTCGCTCTGAATGCGATTGGTTAGTGCAAGAGATTGAGCGTTGGTTAGGATTGTAAAAAAGTCACTTGCAAAGACTACTGAGGTATTAGAGGAATCAGAGCAACATCACAGCTCTTCTGGCACGCTGTTACAGCCTCAGCAATAATCATGCTTCAAGCCCAACAGGTCTTGCAGAACCGTTATCAGCTTGTGCGCCAGTTAGGCAATAATGCGGGGCGTCAAACTTGGCTGGCAAAAGACCTGGTTCCTCAGCCGCCGCGCCCCGTTGTCGTCAAGCTATTGGCATTTGTTGATCCCATCACTTGGAAGACTATTGACTTGTTCGAGCGCGAAGCCAAGATCTTGCAGCAACTGTCCCATCCTCTGATCCCTCGCTATCTTGACTGTTTTTCCCTCAACGATCGCATTCTTTGGTTTGGTTTGGTGCAGGAATTCATCCCCGGCAACTCCCTGAAAGATTTGCTGGAGAAGGGAACGCGATTCTCTGAAAAAAGCATTGGCCAGATCGCAGCAGAAGTCCTGCAAATACTGATCTACTTGCATCGCCTCGATCCGCCAGTCTTTCATCGAGACATCAAACCCAGCAACTTAATCTGGGGTCGAGATCGACACATTCATCTGATTGATTTTGGGGCGGTGCAAGACAAAGCAGCGGAGGCAGGGGCAACCTTCACCGTGGTGGGTACCTATGGCTATGCCCCGATGGAGCAATTTGGCGGACGGACGGTGCCCTCCTCCGATCTTTATGCATTGGGGGCGACGTTAATTCATTTGTTGACAGGGGTGGCCCCAGCAGACTTGCCCCAAGAAGGACTGCGCATTCAATTTGCCGATCGGATCGATGTCCGTCCTGGGTTGGTTCGCTGGATTGAAAAGCTGACGGAGCCAGATCCAGTCCGTCGCTTTAGTACGGCTGAACAGGCGCTCGCATCATTGCAAGGGGCAATACAGAATCAGAATTTACCAGCATCACCTGCTGCTTCAAACGGCCTGGGGGCAGATACTTCAGCATCTGAGGCAGTCCCTTCTCAACGCCCTGAGAACAACCGGATTGAGATCCACCGCTCGCCAGAAGCCTTAGAAATTAGAATCCTTGGCAGTTCCTTTTGGAAACGGATAAGCCACATTGCCGGTTTTATCTCTGTTGCAAGCTTTGCATCTTTCTTTCTCCCCCACATAATACTGTTTGCCGTAAATATCGTAACGTTCTACCTCGCAGAGAAAATACTGTATTGGGAGCCACCACTGGTATTGGTGGCTCCTCTCATTCCTATAGGTACGTTATGCGGTTTGCTTTCAAACTTGGGATACGGCAATGCAATCTCTTCAGTCGTGAAGCTGACTCGCAATCGCTTCACTTACTATCAGGAAGGCTGGTTCTGCAAATTATTCGATATTCAGTGGATAGTTTTTGAAGTGCCGACGCCTGAAATTCAACGAGTATTTCATCACAAAATCGGAAGAAGAAAGCGGTTAATAACCATTCGAACGGCTTCTCAGGATCTCTCTTTAACAAGAACTAAGCACAAGCACAACGATTTATTCATCTATGAAAATTCTGCCTGTAAATTGACTTATTCGGAGTGCGAGTGGTTGGTGCAGGAGATCGAGCGTTGGTTAGGGTTGTAGGGGAATTGCTTGCAAAGGCTGGAGATAGGGACAAAAGTAGTTGAAGCGGCGATTTGCGAATGAAGTCCTTAACCCTCTCCCTGGCAGCATTTTGCTACTTTGGAAATACAGTAGAATTGGTCAACCCAGGCAATCTTTTGGACAAGCAAACCACTCCGCTCGACACAAAAATGCAGCGCTACATTGCCA
>CAYMST010000396.1:0-3512 GCA_964393115.1 uncultured Roseivirgaceae bacterium
TATATGAAATACCTACCCAAAATACTTCCTGTTGGAGAGAAGATTTTCTTATTCCTGCTATTGATTGGTGCAGGCATGCAGTTAATTGATAAAGGAGGAAACATCTTCCTTGCTATTTCTATGAGTGGTTTAGCATGTGTCTATTTTCTAGGGATTTATGTCCCTTCAGAAATTAAGATCCAAGAAGGGGAAGATTCCTCTGGTTTTAAAATGTTATTGATCTTGCAAATTTTGCCTCGTGTGATGGGAATAAGTTTGGCTGTTTCAATAATGGGAATACAACTTACAGGATGATCTCCAGCTTTTCGCTTGAACTGTAATGCATGTACCTTACCCGTTTTGGCCTTCCCCATTCAAGCTTTTTTTCAGTACTCTATTCTCCAGACTGAGCTCAGCCACCAAAGCCTTGAGGTCTTCATTTTCCTTGCGGATTTTAGCTACCTCATCGGAGTTTGCCTCACGCTTAGTATCTCCTGCTAGTCTTCGTTTTCCAGCTTCCATGAAGTCTTTATTCCATTTGTGAAACAGGCTTTGCGCAATGCCTTCCCTTCGGCAGATCTCAGCTATGCTCTCTTCACCTCGAAGGCCCTCTACTACTATTCGGATCTTCTCTTCATCTGTGAATCTTCTACGGGTGTTTCTTTTCACTCCTCGGATATACGATTCTGTGGATTTCTTAGTACTCATAATGTTGGAATTTAAGTTACAAGTACTCTCTTATTTCTTTAACTCAACTGTCGACTTTTTGCTGAAGTCTTACAGATGATCACTCCTCCAGATTAAATCTAGTCCATAGCCTATCAAAAATAAGGATAGTATTGCTTGTATAGATATGACTATCCTGGTTTTCCAATTGCTTGGGTAGATCTCATTTGTGCCCAGTGTTGTCATTATTGAGGTGCTCAAATAAATGAAATGACTGAAGTCCAGCTCCACAATGCCATTAAGGGTATTAGACAAGTACGAACTATGCTTTTTCGATTCGTCTCTTAGTGATGTCAAAATAGTTGCAACCTGCTTCTCACTAATTCTTTCCTTAGGGTCAGCCAGGAGGTTTCTAAAATGGCTGAGCTCTGATTTCGAACTGTCAAAAATTGTGCTAGTTATTTCAATTGTATCGTTATACAACTTCAATAATATTTGCTCCTTCTCGTGCTTTACAAGTGCTGGGCCTCGTTCGGAATCTTTACTATAATATATAGCTACTTTTTTCATCCAACTGAGTGAGATAGTTGGACTTAATGAGAAATCATATCTATCACCTACTTTGGCATGACTAAGCTTACTATGAAAGTACTTGATTGAATCAAAGTCGTTCTTTATCAAATTAAAAACAGCTGTTTGCCTTTCTATTTTATTTATTTCTTCAATATGACGATTTAAATCTTGCTTTACTTTGGCGTTTATTAGATTATCATTAAGTGAAAAAGCCGAAAAACCATCATTGGAATAAATTCTTTGATACACAAACGCAAATACTACTATAACCAAAAAGAATATTGAAATCAGACCTAGAATAGCTTTCCTCTTAGATTTGGAGCTAGCAGTATAGATTACGCAAATGAAGAGGGCAATTAGTGTTATCCAATACATAGCTTAGTTCTTTTTATTATCCAATCCCATTTACCTCTTCAATAATCCTTTTAATCTTCTCAGAATCATCTTCATCAAATAAACTTATAATACTTCCGGAATCAATGTCTGTAAAAGGAGGTTCAAAGAGTTTTTCAGGGTCAATGATGCCATTAACCGAGAGGAAGTTTATGATCGTATCAATGAAGCGAATCTGTTTAGTGTTAAGGTGGCCCAAGTCCAGAAAATCACTAAATGCCTGTTTAGCAGCGTTAGTATCCATTCCAATAATTCGACGGATAAAGCGGAGCAAGGGCTCCTCCCCGTATGCCTCTTCAAACTGTTCCTTGCTCCCAAGTTCTCCTTGTCGAAATAGGTGATCTTCAAGTGACTTCACTTCTTCGGCT
The DNA here is from genome assembly GCA_964393115.1 of uncultured Roseivirgaceae bacterium. Lineage (GTDB taxonomy): Bacteria > Bacteroidota > Bacteroidia > Cytophagales > Cyclobacteriaceae > CAYMST01. The sequence continues at coordinate 1,980 of CAYMST010000396.1, forward strand.
GTGATGGGAATGCCTCGATAAAGTTTATCGATAACTAAATGATTTTTGTGCTCTTTGAAATATCGCTCCACTCTCTTGCGATACTGATCCAAATTGGTTGGGCTATAGGAAGACTCTGGCTCACTGACTTCTCCAATCTCGTCTTCAAAATTGGTGTAGGCTATAGGGCGTTCCGCTTTATCTAGAAACATTAACAAATCTCGAAGCTCTATTCGTATTTTTTCGAGCGTGCCAATTGATATAATCTCCCATAAATCTTCTTCTTGGATATGCTTAATAAGATTGATCTTTGTTCCAACCTGAGGGATAGATGTCTTCTTAGATAACCTTTCTGCAACACTTATAACCTTTGCTTTAAGTGGTTCAAAATCTTGAGCCCCCAGCTCAAGTGATAACATACAATCCAGTATGAGAGCATCGAAACGTTTAGCCATTTCATCGCTCAATGGTTCCACCACAAGAGGTGAAATGTGAATGATCAAGTCTTTCACTTGCTGTTTGGATAGTGAGTCCCAGCTTGCCTCGTTTTGAAATTTTTCAACTTGTTTTAAATGCTTCCTAACAAGGAAGCTGTCTAAGTCAAGTGCTTGGGTTTGCTTAATCAGATGTGTTTTTAGGTCTTTGCTGTATGAATACTTAGATTCGTCATTTGAGGAGCTGAGAAGTTCCATCAACCGCACTCTGTTTTGGAACAGCTTCTCAGATATCGACTTTGATTTAGAGGGTTCGATTCCTTTGTTATTTATAGAGAAGAACTCAAAGTTTTCGCAAAGGTCAAAGACAAGAAAGTCGAATTTATCTTCACCTATAGCATATAAATCTGGGCATAATCTTGTTCCGCGTCCAATCATTTGCCAAAATTTAGCCTTTGACTTTACTGGTTTGAATATGACGAGATTTAGGACTTCCGGAACATCTATGCCAGTATCTAGCATATCTACAGATACCGCTGTAAAAGGATCATTATCCTTTAGAGAAAACTTGTCAATGAGATCTTGTGCGTAGCTCACATTGTAAGAAATAACCCTGCAAAATGTGCCCTTTAGATAGGGGAAGAGTACATCAAAACGATCTTTAATAAAGTCTGCATGCCTTTGATTCTTAGCAAATATGATCGTCTTTCCAAGTTTGTCTCCACCTGCTACTTTATGGCCGTGTTCCATTAAGTAAGCCAGTACTTTATCAACTGTATCTTCATTGAATAACCAGCTATTTAATGCTGAACTTTGAATCTCGTCGGGAATTTCCCCTGTGATGGGATCTGCAAATTCTTCCTCATATTCTAATCGTTCATCTTCGGATAGCTCATCATATTTGATCCCCTCTCTATGAAACTTTGTTGGGACGGATATGGATCTATAAGGAACGAGATTATTATCAATTACAGCTTGATCAAGCGCATACGCATAAGTGGGGTTACCTGCCTCTAATCCAAATAAACCGTAAGTGTCTCTATCTGTTTCGTCCTTTGGGGTTGCGGTGAGACCCACTTTGAATGCATCAAAGTACTCGAATATGGATCGATACTTATTG
>CAYMST010000397.1:0-3496 GCA_964393115.1 uncultured Roseivirgaceae bacterium
ATATCAATAAATTTGAGAAAATGTAATGAAGAAGTCAAGTAATTTTCTGATAAATTTGACGACGAATGGTTCGGAAAGTACCGAGGCAATTTTTCACCTTACCGTCCTACGATGGCCACAGAAGATCCAGTACCTAGCAAACAGGCGATTAAGCGTATTTCAAACAAAACAATGCTAAAGGTTATTAAAGCCTTTATGCACCACCGGTTTGATTTGCATCGCGACAAGGAGCAGGACTACAAGACGATAATGGATATTTCGAAAGGCGTGGAGTTTCACGGTGCCAACCTATGGATACTGATATTCGCTATCCTGATAGCCTCAATTGGTCTGAATGTCAACTCCACCGCTGTTGTTATTGGGGCTATGCTAATATCCCCGCTTATGGGCCCAATAATGGGAATTGGTCTTGGTGCAGGCATAGTAGATGCTAACTTGATCAAGAAGTCATTTTATAATTTACTCATAGCGGTCGTCATAAGTGTCTTCACCTCTACTCTTTACTTTTTGATAACGCCGCTACATGTGGCAAAGTCAGAACTACTTGCCCGAACCACTCCTACCATTTGGGATGTGTTTATCGCACTTTTCGGAGGGCTGTCTGGGATCATCGCCGGATCGCGAAAGGAGAAATCTAATGCAATTCCTGGAGTAGCTATCGCCACAGCTTTAATGCCTCCTTTATGTACTGCAGGTTATGGATTAGCCAATGGCAATTGGTATTACTTTGCCGGAGCATTCTATCTGTTCTTCATCAACAGTCTTTTTATTAGTTTATCCACTTTCTTGATCGTTCGATTTCTAAAGTACCCAATCAAAAAGTTCGTCGATGCGCAAGTAGAAAGAAGAGTAAAAAAATGGGTCATGGGATTCGTAGCTTTAACCATAATACCTAGTCTTATTTTAGCTTATAATATTGTTCAACAGGCCATTTTCGAACAAAAAGGAAGTGAATTTCTTAGAAACGAGTTCGCTTATTTTAACACACAAATTGTCGATAAGAACTTCGAAACGGGAGGAGCTCACAACATCATCGGTATTACGCTAATTGGCGAGCCTATTGATAGTGTTCAAATACTTGAACTAGAAAGTAAGCTTTCAGAATATAACCTTAACGATACTAAACTTAAGGTTAGACAGGCTTATAATATTCGTCAAGAGATTCAAATGCAGGACAGCTCTGCTTTACGAAAAGAAGACATTGCATTGCTAAGCAGAGATCTCAAAATAAACATCATCGAAGATTTATATCAAGATAATAAAGAAGTATTAGAGTCCAAAGAGAAAAAAATAGAAGTGCTCGAACAAGAGCTTATAAAGCTGCAATCCAGTCATTATGCCATCCAGGATATCACCAAGGAACTTCAAATTCAAGACAATCGCATCCGTAAATTCGCTTTGGTGCAGAGTCCTATAGTGGATACGAAGACTATGGAAATCGATACTTTTTGCTTGGCCTATATCTATTACCGCGGCAACATCACTCCTAGGCAAAAAAGTAAACTAAAACGCTTTCTAGAAGTCAGAACTAAAGCCGACAGTTTAGACTTAGTGGTATACTAGTGTTAGCAAAAACCGATTACCTCTGAGCCATATTCATCTATTTAGATTAACTATTTGATTTTTACTCGCGTGGCTCCAAAACCAAATTGTTGCTTTTCAGCATCTTTATAGTTCGCGACATGCGGGTGACCACTTAAGTGTTTTTGTACTCTAAAACGAAGGGTACCGTTTCCCACACCATGGATAACCGTCACTTCCTCCGCTCCATTTTTAATGGCGTTATCAAATTCTTTTTCGAAAATAGACAACTGTTTCACTAAAATGGTATTTTCACTAAAATGCTCTATACCCAGCTTTTCTGCGTGTAAGTCAATTTCAACCTTCGCCATCTGGATTTTTGGAATTGTTATGTGGCCAGAACCGCGAGAGGTTTCCGTCATCTGGTCCACTATTTCTTTTGGATTGATAGGGACCGTAGTTTGGTCAATCCGAAAGAAATACCCCTCCTTATTCAGCATCGGAATATTGGATCTTTTTTTGAATTGGCTTGCTTTCGGCTTAAAACGTTTGAGAATCGGTTCCCTAAACTGAAAGGTATGTTCGTTTGCAAACAAAACATGCATGGTGATTTCAGGCCATTCATTCAACTCATCCAAGCGACGTTCACCGATTTCATCGGTTTCATTATCCTTCAGTTTCCCTATTGACAATAGTTCTGTCCTGCCTCCTTGACCAGATTCATGTGCAGTAAAAGCAATTTGAGCACCAGAGCAATTCATGAGTTTCAAAGAAAGCCTAACATTATTTACTGGTACGAAAGCTATGTAAATCCCTTCTAAACTAGCTGATTGTGTTGAAAAACGTTCAGCGGAGTGCTCTTCTATCGATGTTGTATCGTTCCCTCCTGATGACGTAAAAGCAGCAGTTTCAGAAACTGAAATAGGCACAATCTCTCCTTTAGCAAATGGAATGACAAACCCATCTTCAATTTCAAGTTCAACAACACTTTTGCTAATGGAAACTATTACTCCCTCTTCATTTCCCGATAGTACTCTAGCCTTATCACCTACTTTCATTCTTTCTTGTCTTGCTTCTTCACAAAAAACTCTTTGATGCGATCAAAGTTTTTCACAAACTGTAAACTAAAACCCGTTTGTTGATTTTGACCTGTTACCTGATCGATACTCGTGTTTGACCTGCTATACATCTTGGCCCTTAGTCTACCATCTTTAGTGAGTAGATACTCGATACTCACATCTCCAAGGATGCCCAGTAAGCTATTACTCTCATCTTCCTGATTTATCGATGAGTTGTTTTGATTTGTTCCAAAGCTTCCACCTCTAACGAGACGCAAACGACCGTCGAAAAGCGTATATGCCAACCGTAGCTGTAGTGTATTTAGTGCATCAGCATCCAATGAATTAAGATCAAGGTCTATTTCAAGATTTTGATCCACCTGACTTATCCAATAGCTTAACTGATTTGAAACAAACTCACCAAGACTATTTTCCACACTCTCGCTCAAACTGGCGGTCTCTCCTCCTGCATAATTATTTGGCGGGGAAAACCTTTTCAATATGATCAAACTAAAGACTTGACGTTTTAACTCTTGCTCGTCGTCTCGAATGCGCGCTTTGAATACATCAACATAGGTTTTAAGCGTATTATTCGTTTCTGGATAATCTAATATATCGATACCAAAACCAATGGTAGGCGACATAAGCTCCCCCTTCAAGTTAAGGTCTACAACAGCAGGATATCGCGCTGCTAACGACGGGTCAAGTTGTCGACTCTCTGGTCTGTTATTTGAATCTCGTCGCCGACTTTCTGCATCGTCTCGTACAGAAGTTACAGTTTGTACAAATTCTGGTGCTAGATTCTCTAATGAAGTGTTCTGTCTATATGTGGCATTGATATCAATAATGGCTTCATATGGGTCTCCTCTCCAGCTTAAACGACTGCCCTTTTTGACTGTAAATTCTTTATTAATAAT
>CAYMST010000398.1:0-3496 GCA_964393115.1 uncultured Roseivirgaceae bacterium
TAAAGCCCCCGAACCCTGCGAGCCTTAACGGGGGGGTTCGGCTGCAGGCGTCGTAGCAATGGGACAAGTAAAAGAGCTGTCTTTTATTGATTACTTTAAAAAAGGTTCTTTACCAGCCCTACTAGGATATTTCGCTGCCATTGGGGTTTGGTACCTACTCATGGCCTAATGGGTATCAAGTGCTTTGTCAATTAAATGTGCCAGATGCAATCGGTGTGCATTAGTTAGCATATCAATAGACTTTACTCGGGTAATCTTACGGATCGTATTCAAATTGACCAGGGCCATTGACTTGGCTTGCGTACAATAGCTTTTGCTGTTAAAAATTTTGATCAGTTGTTCCGTGTAGTACACTTGTAAGTTCTGCCGGAAAGTATTCACTTTGGTATATCTATCTTCATCAAAAATGTTTTTATTCATTTCAGTCATCACCTCTGAGATGGAATAAGTATTACCATACGCTTCACTTTCCACAATCCGTTGCAACACTGATCGATGTAGGAGATGCGCCAAAACTGACTTTTGAAGATACAGAAACCACTGGTGAACTTTTGGGTCCTCGTTACTAAAAAAATGATTAAAGCCTCTTCTTTGTTTTTGCAAATGGCTTAGCAATTCTTCTGAGGTCTCAAAAGCGTTAGGAGCAAATAGATACTGTCCTAGTGACTTCATCGCCCTCTTTTGCTTGCTCGCTTCAACAGGAATAAAGGGTCTGGTTTGTCCCTTTTGCTCATGTAATGCTCGATCTACGTACACTCCACCGACAAATCGCGAAATAGTCTGATAGGCACTGTTTAATTGAGACCCAACGATAAAGAATGCGTTAAATAGTTCTTGATAAGTATCACCAGTTTCTACTACACGGCTCTTTAATTCTTTCAACACCTTACGACAAAGTAGTATTCTCTCTAATGAGTAGGTTATGGCATCATTACTCATATCACCAATATTCACTCTTGGATCGATGCCTTTTCCCGGAGCACGCATGTCATCGGCATCGTTTCCAAATATCAATTCTGGTTCAGTCGAGCGATCAAGAATCTTAGTCAATCCAAGTGAATCAGTAGGACGATACCCAAACTCTATCGCCCATAGGTCGTAAGGTCCCGGGGTCATAGAATAATAATGTCCTTGTTCTTTTCCTATTGGAGCAAGGTTGATTGCTGGATAATCCATTACTGAACCTGTTAACCCAGACACTAATGTCACAGACCTATCATGGACAGTCACAGGATCATGAAGGTTGCTCGATTTCATATTGTGATTGAGCCCTAAGGTGTGACCGATTTCATGAAGGATTAAGAAGTAAATAAACTGTTCTGTGACCTCTGATATACTATCCAATGATGCCGCTTTTAGTCCCATCGAGAGATGCCCAAACTGTATCCCCCCTTCAAGGTGTGCACTGAGGTCACAATTCAATTTATACTCTCTTGGGGCATGGTCCCACTCCCGATACACTCCGGCTTTATCAAATGTTTTATTAAACACTTGATATCCTAAAGCACTAAACTCAAGGATTATATCAGCTCCTAAGATCTGACCGGTTCGCGGATTGACAAAACTTGGTCCATAACCTCTAAATATCCGTCTAGGCGAAGAAACCCATCTCAAAACGTTGTATCGGATATCACCGGCATCCCAAGATGCAGAATCAGGTTGTTGTTTGATTTGAATGGCGTCTTTAAACCCAGCCTTCTCAAATGCCCTATTCCATTGTAATCCTGCCTTTTTAATGATCGGTCTGATTTCCTTTGGCGTCGTCTTTTCCATCCAAAACACTATCGGCTTTACCGGTTCAGAAATAGCCGCAGAAGGGTTTTTCTTTCGTAAATCCCATCGATGAATCATATCACGGTATGGCGTAGCTGAAAGTGATGTAAAATCATTTGTTTGTGTGGTGAAATAACCCACTCTAGGATCATCATACCGCGGCTTATAACCGTTATATGGCATCTTTATAAGGCTATGATGCGCTACGATACTGACGTTTCTTGCGTCGGTAACGCCCGGAGAACTGAGTTTCTTTGGAGAACTATTTTCGTAAACGTATTCAACCCTGACATCTGAGTTAGCTTCATAAGCTTTAATTTGTAGGTACTTAGTTTTCTCCTTACTCAGACGACCTAATGAAAAGGCAAGTGGGTTTGGTTTACCTAACTGTGGATATTTAATGAAACCAAACACTTCTTTCTTGAACAAACCGTCAGCATTAATTAAGAAAGCCTGATCACCCGAATCTTTTGCTACAATTTTAGTACTAAATAATATCGACCTACTCATGTTGGCCGGATCAACTTTAGCAAGTGGTGATAAAGAATCATAATATGCGCTTGTATTTTCACGAACGAATTCAAGGCGATCAAAATATTTCCTGATGGTAAATATCTGGGATCCTCTAAAATTCCCACGAAAAGCTCCTACTTCAGCTACTCCGTTTTCGATGTAGTAGAAATGAATAAACTCCTGATCTAGTTGTGCAGAATCAATCTTCATCTTAACTGAACCAGAGGTAGAGTCCTGATAAAAGGTAAAAAGACCATGCATAACAGCATGACCTTTGGTTTTATCAACAATAAGATTTTTACCGCTTTTCTTTATAGTAATTGGCTTAGCCTCAGTTTCTGAAATGGGCTTCTGTTTGTGCTTTTTCTTTTGAGCATAACTCGATATTGGAGTTACAAGTACAATAAGGCAATAAGTCCATATCAAAGCGTTCATCTTAGATTTCATCGGTAACTGATACTTTTCACAACATAATCATCTTCCGTAAAGTTAGTTGAAATAATTATTTGCGGTTCGAGATAACCCATCGATAGGGCTGAGAATATCTTTCTGTAATTACCTCTGAAAAAATAGAGACAGCCTAAATAACCTATTTGATAAAAAACAATAATCTACTAACAAAGCTAACTCCAAGAACTCGCAACTCCGTTTTTTTAGTTAAAAAACGTGTCAACCAAATTAAAAGCCAAATAAACTTATGTAAAACGCTGTTTAACAACCATTTAAAAATCATCAAATAAAACATTCATTCTGAAACACCCATCACGGAATATATAATATTTGATGATCACCAAAGACCAAATTTTATGTAAATGCCTTAATCTTCTTAAAACACTATCAAAATCTCTCTTTAATAATAGATTTTCAGAAAATATTCTATTAATTTAACCCTGAATTTAGCAGAAAAGGTCTTGATTAAACTCATTAACAACTTTGTTTTTACCCGATTTATTGGGTTATTATTGTTGTGTTCTTCATCTATTTGTTTGGCAAAATCTCATGAAAAACTAAACAAAAACACAAGTCTAGCTTCACTTCATACGTCGCTACATAAATTAGGAGACACACCAAATTTTTATGGTATTCAAAAAGCAATAATCCTAAATCAATGGGGGGATTTTAAAAATCAGTTTACCATTAAATGCTTTAAAAAAAGAGCAAATAAGGTCAAAACACTAACCTCATTAAAGGAACACCGTTCTCAACCCAG
>CAYMST010000399.1:0-3472 GCA_964393115.1 uncultured Roseivirgaceae bacterium
AGAAGAAGGGAAAAACAGTAGCAAAATACACGTCGTTATATAGTTTAAATGGTATACAACCAGTCTCTTCATTATGGAAAGACAAAACCCCAGAGGAAATACGGTCAAACCATTCAAGTGTATATTCCCTTGATATAGCACAACTTTCTTTTATAGAGGTATTTAAGAGTATAAACTCAAGATATATAAATTCAATACTTCATCATTTCACCGGTTATGGTTTCCATTTGAGTAGCCATAACCGGATAAGAGCTATTGATTTCGAGACTATTGATAGCGCCAACGGAAAGGGCAAGGACTCGTTTGGAAAAAGAATTCATTCCCCTATTCATTAAGTCATTGCTAACCAGCTTGGAGAATAGTGTGCTCAACGCCGATTTAACAAGAATGGATTCGCCAAGCGAGTTTGAGGTTTAATATTTACTAGTCCCCCTCTGAATAATTCAGAGGGGGCATCTAAAATCAACGTAACGCATTGAAATGGAAATAATCAGATTTAATAAGAAAAAATATAGCACGGAACTACCGTTTGACTTAGGCAAATTCGAGGAATCTCCAGTTTTTAATTGGGGAGATACTCCACACACGGTTGATTTTTATGAGATATTTTTCTTTGAAAAGGCAAAGGGAACACTTCAATTAGATCACCAAGTCATTGAGTTAAAAGATAATCTTCTCGTCTACGCTTCTCCTTTCCAGAGAAGGAAGTGGAAAGTAAACAGAGGAGAGATTTCAGGACACTATCTTATTTTTTCGAATAATTTCCTTGAAATGCTTTTTGCCGATGCACTATTTGTTTTCCGTCTGAAGTTTTTTCATAATTATGAGACACCTCTTTATATGGAAGAGCGACCAGATAGTAAAATGCGGCATCAGCACGCTTTTTCAAGTATCAAATACGAATTAGAAAACCTCAAGGAAGACAGCGAAGATTTCATAAGAGCCTTCCTACTCTTAATTTTAGCAGGACACAACAGAAGATACTGTGAGCAGTATGGACTAAGTCCAGCACGAAACTTTAATGATACAGGGTATCTATTCAAAAAGAGTATTGAAACTAGCATTAAGACAAACCCTAAGGTAGAAGACCTTGCCAGAGAACTGAATATCAGTAGGATATCTTTGAACAAGCATGTAAAAGCAAAATTTGGCGTAACAGCAAACGAAATGATTAATAACAGGATGCTAACGGAAATTCAACGCGAGTTGCTCTTTTCGGACAAAACAATCTCTGAGATCGCTTACGACCTTAATTTCTCAGAACCCCACCATCTAAACCGCTTCTTTAAACGGATGACGAACAAAACACCAACGGAGTTCAGAGGTCACTATCAAATGGGTTAGTTATCCATATAATTTGGTATTAAAAGCATACGTGCAAAGTATAACCTTTGTGTTAGGTAATAACTAACACAATATGAAACGATTAATACTGATAGCATGTCTAGTAATTTGGGCAATACCCAATGTAGCACAGGAAGTTACAGATCGGAAAGCAGTTCAAGTTCAACTAGACGTATTAGGTTTTGCACAAAGCGGCTTTGGTATAGTAGGCGGATACCTATATGGCCAAAATAGGGTCGATTTCGACTTATTGACCAATACACTATTCGATTCGTTTATCAACGGTAGTCAAGACTTCAAAGACTTCGTTTCAGAGAGAAGGTCGGTCATGTCTATCAACTATTACAGATACCTCAACAAGGAACAAGTTGGCTTTTATTATGGGGGTGGGCTCAGCTACTATGAATATATTATTGAGCATAATGATCTCAATGAAACACAAACTAAAAATGCCTACAAACCAGGGTTTTACATCGGGTATGATTTTCTCCCATTCAAAAATTCCGGATTCTATATAGATATCTGGTTAGGTGGAAGGTGGCATTGGGAAGGCGAAGAGCAACTTCCGTTTAGTAATGGACAATACTATAAGATTCCAAACTTAGACGCTCCGTTAGGAATGATCAAATTCGGATGGAGATTCGATAGATAATTAAGGTGAAGACATCATTACAAACAAAAAATCAACTTTCAGGAGTTATCAATTCTCCAAATAATCACTTAATATGTTAATAATGAGCAAATTAGTAATTCTATCATGTATCGCTATTGCAGCTTTCACTATGTCATCGTGTAGCTGTGACCAAGAAAAATGTAATGTCTCAGTCAAAGAACAAATGGAACAAGCGGAAGCAGCTCGTCAGGATTCGTTAAAAGCTATCGTTTCTAACTTTTACAAAGCACTTAGTACAACACCAAACGACGCTACAGCAGGCCAAACAGCCACTTGGATGGCAGAAAATTGGAACTCGAACCCGACCCCTCAAGGTGGAAAAGACCTTACAGGTTTCGTAAAAACGTTATTTATGTTTCACGGCATGATTCCAGATTTAAAATGGACAGTTAAAGACATGTTGATATCTGGAAACAAGGTAATCGTCAGGAGCTTAGCCAGCGGAACTCCAAACTCTCCAGAAGGTTACTTTTTCGGGGTACCCACTAATGGTAACAAATCATTTGAAGTACAAACCATTGACATTCATACATTGAAAGATGGTAAATTGGTCGAAGCTTATCATGTCGAAGACTGGGCAACTGCAATTCAGCAGGTATCAGCTCAATAATTGAGCATCAAGATTTCTTGTTCCAAAAAAAAAGCCATTTCATGATATGAAATGGCTTCTTGTATGATTCGTTAAGATTAGATTTAAGTTGGATTAGAGACAAAAGCCCTTAACTACTGTAGGATTTCCTGTGTTTTCTAGTCTCAAAAGTGATATCTCTTTTACCGAGAAGTTGAAATCATATTTCCCGTTCTCCATGACTCCGCTTAAAAACTGTTGTTGTTGTTGCGTCAAACCTTCAGCCACAGGAACGAGATTGAAGTTTTCATTGATAACATCTCTAATCAATTTCCTTAAGCGCTGCTCTCCGAGGTCTAATAATCCGCTCAACAACTCTTTTATGTTACCCAATCCATTTACATCAAAAACTAAGCTTCCTCCCTCCTTAAGTCCTTGCGCTCTAACTCCCTTGATATTCACCTCAAAAGGACCTGCGGCTTCGAAACTATCGCTCAACGTGTCTGTAATAGCTGCAATCTGATTATTATTCGTGCTAAATGTCAACAGAGGAAGATAATCCAAATCTTTTCTTCCTTTAAATTGATCAAAGTAGATGTATAACTTTTTGTACACACTTTCTAATACATCCTGTACATCTTCTGGTAGTTTTATCGCCAACTGTAGTTTATTTATCCATGGCGACGCACAATCCATATAATGATTGTGTTTGTAGACATTTAGCGATTCATTAGTAGACAAAAAGCCACTATTGTATCCGTTTTGCTGGGACTGTTGTGATGCTATTAACATTTGATGTAGATTGTTTCACTAAGAAAACTGAATTTCAATACAACATCAAAACCATAAAGAATATTTAAATATTACATTTATATAATTAATACATT
>CAYMST010000400.1:0-3462 GCA_964393115.1 uncultured Roseivirgaceae bacterium
CTTAACATAATCGGAATAGACGTTTCTCTTGCGAGAAAAAACCGATGATGAGCCCTCGCATATACCCCGTTTAAGGCAACCTGGACGGAAGCTACATCCGTAAAAAAAGTTTCCGGTACTACCTCACCAATTGGCTCCTCTTCTAAATCAGAACATGCTACCACTGATAATCCTAGTACCACTAATAACAAAGCCTTATATCTATTCATCTACGTACTTTTAAAATTTCAAATTAACACTAAAGGTATAGGTCCTGATTGTTGGGTAATTTCCATAATCAAACCCATTTGTTGTATTTGAATTTCTTGGATTGGCAGGATTGTTTGTTTCTCCTCCACCTCCAAAGTAATTCACTTCGGGATCTAAACCTGAATAGCCCGTAATGGTCAGTAAGTTTTGTGCACTAAAGGACACTCTCGCGCTAGTCATACCAATCTTCTTCACCAAGTCGCTGGGTAAGGTATAGCCGATTGCTACGTTCTTCAGCCTGATATAACTTCCGTCTTCAATAAAACGATCGGACAATTCTATTGCCGAATTATTACCAACCCTAGGGATATTACTTTCAGGATTTTGAAGAGTCCAGGCATTCAATATGTCTGTGTGGGCATTTGCATCCCCATTCATTAGCTGCACTCTGGTCAGGTTAAAAATATCTCCACCCTGCACGGCTTGCACAAACACATTTAAATCAAAATTCTTGTAGGAAACAGTATTGTTGATACCGAACACAAAGTCAGGGGTTGGATCTCCAATGATCATTTGATCATTGTCATCAATGATCCCATCAAAATTACCTTCTTCATCTGCCACTTCTAAAAACATAGGGTCGCCGATCTCTCCATTTTCTTTCATCGCCACGCCTTCCGGAAGTGCTCCTCCTGTATATACACCGACATAGCTATGCCCCCAAAAAGCACCAAGCACTTCTCCTTCGCTGATCACGTGTGTTCGTTCCCTTGTGAAATAGCCAGGAGAAGCATCCAGGAATATATCAATTCCATCAACCAGACTCACTACTTCCGTTCGATTCATGGACCAGTTGAAATCAGTGGTCCACTGCACATCCTTGGAGTATATATTAGTCGTCCCCAAGGCGATCTCAAAACCCTGATTGTTGATCTCTCCAAGGTTAGCAATGGCAAAAGGTTCATCAAATCCCAAATACAGTGGAAGATTAAAATCAGGACTCAGTACGTCTTTGGTATCTATGTTGTAATAGTTGAGTTCCATCGTAACTCTATTATCAAATAGGCCCAAATCCAAACCAATATTCGTCTGGAAAGATGATTCCCAGCGGAGGTTAGCATTCGCAGCTTGCTCGGGTACAACACCAGTAACAACACCACCATTACCTAATCCAGAAACCGTCTCGAACTGCTGAAAAGAGGATAGCGCCGGAATCGCGGTATTACCCGTCACCCCGTAACTCGCTCTCAATTTAAGGTTTGAGATAACCTGAATATCTCTTAAAAAGGGCTCGTTTGAAACCCTCCAGCCAATTGCTGCCGAAGGAAAAAGGGCATACTTCTCATCTTCAGAGAAACGTGAAGACCCATCTCTTCTAATGGTTGCGGTAATCAGATATTTATCATCCCAATCAAAATTCACCCTACCATACTGAGACAATATTTCGGTTTCCGAATAACTTGAAGACGGAACGAATGGGACTGCCACTGCACTAAGGTCAAAGAATGCGAGGTTATCTTGAATCAATCCAGTACCTCCTGATGAAAATCGCTCAATAACATCCTTTTGGTAAGAATGACCAGCAACAAACGTCAGATTGCCTTTTCCAATCTTACGAGTATAGGTAAGGTAGTTTTCACTGAGCAGATGATTAGACTGTCTATTATTGATCTCTGCAGTCCCTCCAAGACCACCGTCAGTTTCTGTCAAAATAGAAGGAATATATGACCTAGTGTTTTCGTTTCTTGTTCTAATTCCGAGCGTACTTCTAAAGCTCAACCCTTTGATAATTTCATAATCCAAGTACAGATTAGCTCTGCTTCTATCGGCTTTGACTTCATTTATTCTCTCGATAGCAACGGCATAAGGATTATCAACATTGCCACCCACATTTTGAACGGTGTATGACCCGTCTTCATTGAAAATACCCAGATCTGGTCTAAATCTAAACATAAGTCCAATCACATCATCCCCACCGCCATTAGCAGTATCGCCTGTTGACTGTGTGGGTACACCATCTTGTATACTTCTGCGCGTGAACAAATTGACTCCAATCTTCAACTTATCACTTGCCTGGGCATCAATGTTGGCAAGAAATGAGTATCTCTCAAACCCTGAATTGATAATCACCCCATCCTGATTAAAGTAGTTTACCGAGGTATAAAAATTTAACTTGTCTGAGCCTCCTGCAACGGAGAACTGATGATTATGAATAGAACCTGTCGTAAATAATAGATCTTGCCAATCGGTGTCTGCCGGTCCTTGCACAAATGCAGGATTTGTGATGGTTTGCAATGAGTTATATTGATCCGCGTTTAATAGGTCTAGCTTATTGGTTGTCTCTGATGAAGATATTGTCGAATTCACTTCAACAGTAATTTTTCCAGGCACACCTTTTTTGGTGGTTACCATGATCACACCGTTAGATCCTCTTGATCCATAGATGGCAGCTGCCGAAGCGTCCTTCAAGATCTCAATGGATGCAATATCATTTTGCTGGGGCATCGTTGCACCAATAAATCCATCGACCACTATTAGCGGAGAGCTACTTGCAATTAAAGAAGTAGAACCACGAATCTTAATGTCAATAGCGGCCCCAGGTTCTCCTCCATTTTCAGATTGGACGACCACACCAGCTGCCCTTCCTTGCAATGCCTGTGCTGCATTTAACAAAGGGAAAGCCTGGAGGTCCTTAGATTTTACTGATGAAACACTTCCAGTTATATCACTCTTTTTAACACTTCCATATCCGATCACGACTACCTCACTTAGCTCCTCGATATCTTCAAGAAGTGTAACATTGATTGTCGTTTGTCCATTTACAGGAATCGTCTGAGATTCAAATCCGATATATGAAATCTCCAACACAGCTTCGCTGCTGACCGATAAACTGAAATTTCCCTCAACATCGGTAATAGCACCAGTTGTGGTCCCTTGAACCTGAACAGTCACTCCGGGTAAACCTTCACCTCTACTATCGGTGATTCGACCGCTAACGGTTCCCTGTGCATGTGCGTGTACGGAAACCAGGCAGATAAACGCAACCAAGAGGGCCTTTACATTCTTGATTCGTCTACGAATGCTTTGTAAAAAATAATTCATATATAGGTTGTTTATTAGATTAAAACGTCTCGTCACTCAGGCGATCAGTTGCAGTCTCTTTCCCATACCGCAACTTGGCCCGAAGAAATCCTTCAATTCATATTTTAGCCACTAACTTAAATATGTAATTGGTCAACCAATTTAAGGTATTCCACTTTTATAGCCAAATAA
>CAYMST010000401.1:0-3447 GCA_964393115.1 uncultured Roseivirgaceae bacterium
AAATATTGCACCAGCACCAGCTCTGTTTGGTTCGTTATCTTCCGCGTAAGCCGTTTTTGAGCCTAAGCCACTATTAGCATTAAATACATGTTTGTAAGCATTAAAAAGAATACCGTGCGACCCTCCGTGACTATGAACGGCAAATTCCATATGATTTTGCCAATTACCGTCATCTAAGCGTATTGTCGATCCTTTTACATCTAGTTTTGCACCTGGCGCACTAGTTCCAATACCTAATCTACCGCTACTTGTCAGTCTCATTACTTCATCAGATATTTCTGCAGGATCGTTATTATTTTTATTGTTTAATGCGAATACAAAATCACCGACACCGTTATCTCCTTCTCTAATAAAGGCAAGAAGTCCCTTTCGTTGTTTTCCGCCACTAGCAATAAAACTGATGCCTACTGCAGAAGAACCATTAGTAGCGCTTTGGTTTTCTATAGTTATTGCCCGCCGAAGGCCTACAGAACCACCACTTCCAGCATGAACATGAAGAGGTGAAGATGGGGCGTTTGTCCCTATGCCTACTTTCTCATTGTCATCCAAATATACTTTGGTAGGTGTTTCATGCCATTGCTGTGCCAGAAGATATGAGGGCGATGCTAATATTAGAACCAGATAAAATAGAATTTTTTTCATTCTGCAATTGATTTTAGTACTTCAAATAGTTAATGACGCTAAGGTTCTGCTTGTCAACACTTGAGGCTTGTTAATTTGTAAGTAAGTTTTAGAATTATTCTATTGTGTTACCTGAGAAATCCGCAAAGTATCTGTTTTAAGTAAGAGAGTGTGATATGATAGTGCCTAAATCAAAAAAGAGGATAATCCCCTTTTTTGATAATCTCAAATACAGTTCGAAAGCTTACTTAGCTTTCAATAGTTCTATTTCTTTCTTCATGTCCGCTATTTCTTCCAACTGCGCACCCATTTTAGCATTCTGACTTTCCAGTTGTTTGCTTTGTTTCTTGATCTGTTTGTTTTGATCGATCAAATGAAGAGTTAGCTCTTCTATTTTTTCAAGAAGTTTTAAGTTCATGATGTCTAAGTCAAACCCGCCATCTTCTTCGATCTCTTTAGCAGAGGGTATACCAGGGAGGTGCTTGTTTTTATTGATGTATGATTCAGTGGCCTCTAAGCTGGTAAGTTTATAGTCGTCTTCAAAAACGTAATCGGGCACATTCCATCCATCTCTTAATTCACATTTTACGCCTTCGGTTATGATTTTTCCTGCTACTGCCAATTGATAGCCGGCTGGAACAACTCTTAAATTGTCACCAATGGCTACTTGTCCCCCGTTCAAAATCCTCATGGCATTAACAAATTCCCCCTCGTCTTGCGTGCGGAATTGAAGTGCAATACTGGCATTTGAAGATGATGTTCCATCAGCCGCTTTATCTCGAGCCTGTATGTACGCCGTACCATCTTCTCCTTCTCCTTCTTCGGCATAAAGAAACATATGTCCTTTACCATAGTAATCTGTAGCAACATGAAAACCAGTTTTCGGTGTGGCAGTGAAGATTCCAACTTTTCCATCGGCCAGGAAGCTTGCAACATGCCGATTATATTTTGTGTTTTCCCCATTAGGTTCTGAATTCTCAGAATTTAGGTTGTTAGCAGAGATAATGTGAAATCCGTCATCCGAATCATTGCCTCTTATCCCTAATACAACATGACCATAACTAGATCCTTCTATTAGTGTTCCATCTAAGCTCCCTGGGATTAAATTTCGGACGCTTTCATGGGGAGAGTTATCAGTATATGTTGTGATGTGAGTGGTATGCTTTTGATCTCCGCCACCAAGAATGCTTTTACCTATGGATATCCCACGAGCTACTGTTAGCTGCGCATCTGGCGACTTAGTTCCGATACCGACTCTTCCGTCAGGCCTTATTCTCATTGCTTCAACCATTCCCCCCTCTTCTTGCGTACGGAATTGTAATGCAATACTCGATTCTGTTCCACCTGTGACCCCATTAGCATCTTTATCTCGAGCCTGTATGTACGCCGTACCATCTTCTCCTTCTCCTTCTTCGGCATAAAGAAACATATGTCCTTTACCATAGTAATCTGTAGCAACATGAAAACCAGTTTTCGGTGTGGTAGTAAAGATTCCAACCCTTCCTCCCTGTTGTTTATTAATATGTAAGACGTGCCTTGTGTTATCAGTTTTGTTTATGATACTAAATCCTTCAGCATTTGCTCCGATTTGCCATAACTTGGCCCCTACGGTATTAGGCTGGAATCTCATCCAACTGTCTTTTCCGTTCGTTCCTTCGAGTTGTAGTTGAATATCCGTTTCAGCTTTGATATGAAGGGGCATGGATGGTGAGTTCGTTCCTATCCCCACTTTCTCACTTCCATCCAAATAAACTTTTTCAGGTGTTTCGTGCCATTGCTGTGCAAATAAAACTGAAGATCCAATGTGAATTAAGGATAATATTCCCAGTAAAACTCTTTTCATTTTTTTGTGGTTAAATTTTGTAATTCAAAACCTAAACAAAAGTAGTGTGTATACGCCGATTTTTGAAGTTTTGAGCGTAACAAGACATTTTTTAATAGTTAGTCCTTATCTCTATACTACAGCGAATCAGTCCAGATACTGCTTCCATACATTTCTGATCGACCTGTAAGAATCAATCATAGCTTCATGTACTTGTTCTGGTGTCATCCACTCGACGGTTTCTATGTCTTCGTCGGTTTGTGGTGCTAAAGTGGAGTCATCAATACATGTCATTCGAAACCAGTGTGTTTGCTTCAGAACCAGTTTCTCTTTTCTGATATAAGTATGCCAGGAATCACCTATTTTATCATTTAAAGATACTTTAACACCAGTCTCTTCTTCTACTTCTCGCGCGGCACCTTCTTCTTCCGTTTCTCCTTTTTCTAACTTTCCCTTGGGTAGATCCCATTTGCCAAGTCTTTTAATAAGCAGAACTCTATCTTCTTTCTTTACTACTCCACCACTTGCCTGGATGAACTTAAAACTGGATTTTAACTCTTCTAGCGTAGTTCCAATATTTGTGACGACAAAGGTAAGAGAGTTAAGACCGTCCTTCTTAACGGCGGTTAATTTTGAGATAACCTCAGCGATATACGTCGTTTGAGTATTGAATATTAATATGTCGTCAACGAAGTAATCGAATGTTTTTTTGTTTTTAGCATTAAGTACTTGATCAAAATTCTCGTAATTAACGTTTTGATCTTTTTGAATCAGAAAAACAGGGGTATCGTTGACAAAAATCTTCATGTGTCGTACTTGCTTGTAAGTGTTTACTAGGACGCAAACTTTACATAATTTCGCGGCATGAGCAATTATTTATTTGATTCAACAATCGCTTCTGAAGTGGCGGGTATTTTGTTAGGTTGTGAAGCGGTAAAGCTAAGTCCGGATGCTCCTTTTCAATGGAGTTCGGGATGGAAAAGTCCTATCTACTGTGATAACAG
>CAYMST010000402.1:0-3444 GCA_964393115.1 uncultured Roseivirgaceae bacterium
TGATAAGTTGCCACACTTTTTGAAATTATGGCATCACCATAATGAGTTTGAACTTGTTTACATTATACAAAGTGAAGGAACTCGTTTTGTCGGAGATAGCATCGCTCCCTTTAATCCCGGAGACGTTGTATTATTAGGAGATCAACTACCACATAAGTGGCAAAATAATCCTGAGTACTTCGAAGGACAAGATCTTGTGGCAGAAGCGGTTATTATTCATTTTGAAAAAAGTTTTCTGGCCAATGCATTGACCGAGACTATTGAATTATTACGAATTAACGAAATGATTTTGTCCTCTAATAGAGGACTCGTTTTTCGTGGGGCTTCTAATAAAGAAGTTGGTCAACGAATGATGGATATTTTGAAAATGGAACCTGGGTCTCTTAGGCTGATTTCACTAATCGATTTACTAAGAATACTGTCAGAAGAATCAGAAGTGGAGCACATTACAAGTGCCGGATACGTAAACTCAGCTTATGAAAGAGATTCAAAGCTGAGGAAAGTCAATGATTATGTGATGAACAACTTTCAATCAGACATATCATTAGACGATGTCTCTGAGCTTGTAAGCATGAATAAATCGTCCTTTAGTAGATTCTTCAAGAAAAATACGGAAAAGGGTTTTTCAAAGTATCTCAATGAGATCCGTATAGGCTATGCATGCAAACTATTGCAAAGAGGTAGTAAGAGTATTTCGGAAATATGTTTCGAATCGGGTTTTAACAATATTTCAAATTTTAATCATCGATTTAAGGAGCTTATTGGGTGTACACCGTCGGAATATTTAAAAACTGTTTCTGAATAAATGCTATCAACTTATTACCTCGTTCCCTACATCACGAGTGTCGTGTATACGTCATTTAATTCTACGAATTTCATTTAATCGATATCTCAATATTTTCGTAGAAATATTGGTGTCCTACTATTTAAAATAGGATAAAATTAGAACCTTGGGAAATGACGGTAAACTGCGATATAACGCAGACTAATCAGTGCAAATAAGCAATGAATTAATAATCAGGACCTGTCCTTTCTTCTAATTTCCAAAATTGAAATATTCTAGCTCGTTAGTTCGTCTAAATTTGGGATATTGAAAAAAATAGCTCCATATATTTGGAACTAAACAAAGCTGTAAATGGAGAAAGCTATCGTAAATCTTGAAGTGCGCAGAGAAGTCGCTTGCTCAAACTTAGAAAAATTATATCTTATTCTAACAGATAACTATTTGGCCAGTTTAGAGTCGTTCAGATTAAATTAAGCACCACATTTACACAACACAAACTGTAAATTAACTAAACCGCGCAATACAAGAGCGCACAACTAAAAGTGAAATGATGAAATTATCGAATTTCAAAAACACGGTCACCTTATGTTGGACACTACTTGTTCCAGCACTAATGTGCTATGCCCAGCCCGCTGACTGGGGGCAGGAGAACGCCTGGGAAAGCCTTAACCCGGGTGGTGGAGGTCAAATCCAAGATATTTACTTTGATAGAAATGTAGATGGCCGGATTTGGTTCTCCAGTGATATGGAAGGTATCTATCGATCAAACGATTACGGTCAGAGCTGGCAGTTCGTCAGTAGAGATCTTAGTCATGGAATGTCTTTCTTGGTTATTCAAGAAAATAACGGAGGAGGCAGAATGTATCAAGGTGGATTGTACGGGGCACACTACTCAGATAATACTGGAGCGGCCAATACATTCGACGTTACTTGGGACATGATTGAGATCACCAGGGGTGATGCCATTGCCTCTATCGCCGTTTCTGAGGATAATCAGACTGTAATTCTGGCTCCAGGATGGCAAAATAAAGATCCACAGAAATGTGAAAAAGGGATACTTGATCCCGTTCAGAATTTATCCACTGATAAATTAAACGGTCTACGGGATATATATGTGTCACGTGATGGTGGAGTATCATGGGAATCAGTTATATACGAAAGCACTCCAGGTTACAGACATGTCTTCGGTGCTACTATTAACCCTGTAAACGGCTATGTCTACTTAAGTACAGCATCTGGGGTTTATTACTCTACAGACACCGCAAAAACATTTACGCTAATTCCAGAACCAGGTGATGCTCTTTCTGCAGCTGATTCTTCTGTCTCCTGTGGTGCTAGACCAGATGGGGGATCAAGAGGTATAACCATCACTCAAGACGGATCAAGAGTTTTTGCCATCTATCAAACCGTAGCAAACGCAACTTATGCAAACAAAAGATGGGCTGTTTACACAGCCAAAACAGACGACGCTACAGGTATCGTAAGCTGGGAGAAGGTAATGACAGACCTTCCAGCAACTGTAGAGTGGTATAATCCTAAAATCGACCCACGGTCAACTTCCACTCAACTCAAATTATTGTTAGGGACCGTTTGGAATGACAACGCTAACAGAGTTGGGCTATACCAAGGTACTTTCAACTTTGACAACTCAGGTGATGTAGATTCATATAGCTGGGCTCAGATCATTGATAAACCAGTAGCTGGTGGTAGTGGAAACTGTTATGAGTTTGAAATTGGATGGGAAATACGAAACTTTATTGTTCGAGCCTACGATTATGCTCCAACTACTTGGGAAACACCTTACATTGTTACGATGGGAGGTATGAACGTGTTCTTGGGTAATCCAACCGTTAATAACTTCCCTTGTTCCGCTGAGAGCTGGAATGAGATATATGGAATCGTTGTTCCTCATTCCCTTACGGATCATACACAAGAAGAACTTGCCATGTCACATACAAGGGGGTTTGCTTCGCCTTATGCCTACGATATGTACGCACATGAGTCATACATGCTACAGGGAAATGCTGATCACGGCCTATTGCAAAGTTTTGACAACGGTTATTCATGGACCTCAGAAGAAGGTCCTCAAGGTATCACAAACGTGATGGCCGTAACGGTCGTTCCTAGTGATCCACCATTAGCCCTTATAGATAGTAGAAAAGGATTCGGCGCTCCAAGCCAAACTGCCGGAGGATTGTATGCCAAGGAAATCGAATTTGATGCCCTTGGCCATACAGAGGACTGGAAGTTAATCGGAGGTTTTGAGCCAAATAGTGTTGGAACAACAAAAGGTCTTCCTTCCAGAAACTTTAGAGTCATCACCGTAGACCCAATTGACTCTGGTAGAGTATACGTGAGTACCCGAGGAAAATCTACGAATGCTGGAGGAGTTTATGTAGCCGACGATATTCATGGTGTTTTTAACGATACCGATGAATGGCGAAAAATCAGCCCTGCTACAGTAGGTTCCCTTACCATGGATAACTTGGACCTAAGAGACGTTTGGGTCGATCCAAACAACAACGATTATGTCTATGTTAGAGCCGCAGGAAATGCTACATCTGGAACTATGTTTAGAGGTGTGCGTCAGCCAGACTCTTCATATGTATGGACGGCTACTGAAGGGTTTAGAAATACAGATGACATGTATGTCTGGGATA
>CAYMST010000403.1:0-3415 GCA_964393115.1 uncultured Roseivirgaceae bacterium
AACGTTTTTATTATCGAAGACGAACCTTCCTGCAAAATCAACCATACGGTTCGAAGATAATTCATGCAACGACTGAACATCATTTTCAACTTTACCCAGTTTTTTCCCCAAAGGGTCAACCACATCTTGTCCCTCATAACGCTGCACCTGAGACAACAGCACTTCGTATGTAGCCTTTGTATCAGCTTCGGCGCTATGTGCGTCTTCTAATGTTTTATCACAATAAAATTTATAAGCAGCAGAAAGGGTTCTTTTTTCCATCATATGGAAAATTTTCTGGGCATCTACCACTTTCTTATTGGAAATATCAAATTCTATACCCGCCCTTAAGAATTCTTCTACCAAAATTGGAATATCAAATTTTAAGACGTTAAAGCCTGCTAAATCACATCCTTCCAGAAATTGAGCTAACGTTTTCCCCATTTGCTTGAAGGTGAGACAGTCCTTTACATCTTCGTCGTAAATTCCATGAATCAAGCTTGACTCTTTAGGGATATGCATTTCAGGGTTTACCCGCTCAGTCTTTACGACAGTGCTGCCATCAGGCATTGCTTTTACAATGGATATCTCAACGATTCGGTCGTTGGTAGTACTTGTACCTGTAGTTTCGAGATCAAATACAGCTAACGGATTTTTGAGGTTAAGTTTCATCTATTTTCTTTTCTATCACTACCATTTGGCATGAATGGTTTTTACATTTCTTAAATTTTCTTTCCTCTCCAAATCAAGGAGAGATATCTCGTTAACTAGTAAACTTTACGGCTTCATTTTTTAAATCCAGACCATTAAAGTTTCCAGAGCTCATAAATAACAAAACACCACTGTCGGGTTTGTTATCTGACAATGCTGCACTCAATTCTTCTTTATTAGTAAAAACTCTTGAGTTCTTTACACCCGTCAGTGTTTGGATTTCTTCTTTCGTTATTTCAATGTTTTTAAGTGCCATCGCTTTGGGATTGATAAAGAAATACACTTCATCTGCTAAGGCAAACTTATTCTTATATTGGGATATGAAGTCCTTATTTAGACTGCTATAGGTATGGAGCTCTAAACAAGCATATATCTTACTTCTTGGGTGAAATTCACTGACCGCTTCAATCGTTGCAGATACTTTGGAAGGAGCATGAGCATAATCCGTATATACTGTGGATTGATCATTTTCTGCAACGAGCTCCAACCTTTTCCAAGCACCTTCAAAGGTTTGAATAGCTTCGAAAAACATGGATTTGGTAATCCCAAGTTGCAATAAAACCTTAAGAGCTCCATCAATGTTTTGCATATTATGCCTTCCAATTAAATTAACTGGAACAGGGATGTTTTGATCATCGAATAAGCAATACTTACCATCAATAATCTCATATCGTGGAGTTCCATAGTCAACTTGTTTAACGTCATTTCGTTCTTTAGTCCCGACAATACTGGCTAAGGAGTCTTCTTCACAATATACCAGTGCACCTGCTTTGGGCGTACTGTCTGCAAGTTTGTCAAATTGGTTGGTATAGATATCAATGTCAGGAAATGCATTAATATGATCCCAAGCGATTCCACTGATTAGCACAATATGATGTTGATACTTCAAAAACTTCGATGTTTTGTCTTCAGCGCTTGAGAAGTATTCATCTCCTTCTATAATGATTAATGGAGCATCAGATAATTTGATTTGATTGTCCAATCCAGGTATTGCAGCACCTATGGCATAATCAAAGTCTCTTTTCCAATAGTTAAGGATGTGAGTGATAATTGAAGTAATCGTTGTTTTACCATGGCTCCCAGCAATGACTACTCGTTGTTTATCAATTGAGTTTTTAAAAATATAATCTGGAAATGATAAAACCGGCAATCCTAATTCCTTTGCTTTCTTTAACTCTGGATTGTCTTCCTTAGCGTGCATCCCTAATATGACAGCCTCCAAGTCAGAGGTGATCTTATCAGGATCCCAACCATTTTTTGGTAAGAGTCCATGTTTTTCAAGGTTAGTTTTTGAAGGTTCATAAATTTCGTCGTCAGAGCCCGAAACCTGATATCCTACTTTACTTAACGCAATTGCTAAGCTGTGCATAATGCTACCACCTATAGCAATGAAGTGTATTTTGGCCTTTAGTTGATCCACTTTGTTTTTATTAATCAAGATCAAAATTAAAATAAAACTGAAACGCCGCAAATCCATGCTATTGCAAAACTTGACGTAACGCTTGTTCAAACACGTATAAACACTTGATATTGTGGGCTACATGCGTACAATGCAATAAATAATTTCGACTAAAAATAGCCATGTGATTTTTATGTTAAGTCAATTAGGTATCAAAAAAATTGTTTTCTGCTTACGTTTGCTTTCATTTTGTATTTCTGAAAAAGCGTTTACCAAATGGATGACAAGAAACCCACATCTCTCAAGGGCATCAGGAAACCTCTGACGCCTGGTGTACAAAACCAATTGTCATCTGAACTGGGTAAAGTGCCCCCACAGGCATTGGATTTGGAAGAGGCGGTACTAGGAGCGCTGATGCTGGAGAAAGACGCATTGTCGGCGGTAATTGATATCCTTAAGCCAGATAATTTTTATAAAGAAGCACACTCTTTAGTGTACCAGGCTATTGTTGACCTATTCAATAATTCGGAACCTGTTGATTTATTAACGGTAACCAATCAACTTAAGAAAAGTGGTGCTCTTGAAATGGTAGGAGGGGCCTTTTATTTGGCCAAACTGACATCAAAAGTTAATTCAGCCGCACATATCGAGTATCACTCCAGAATAATTGTTGAAAAAAGCATCAAGCGAGAGCTAATCAAGGTATCTGGAGAAATATTAAATGAGGCATACGACGACACTATCGATGTATTCGATCTCTTAGATAAAACTGAGTCTTCATTGTTTGAGGTTTCTGAATCACATATTCGTAAGAACTATGCGGATATGAAATCTCTTATGCATGAGGCTATTCTTGAATTGGAAGAACGTAAAAATCATCAAGATGGACTGACAGGTGTTCCAACTGGATTCACTGATTTGGATAGAGTGACTTCTGGTTGGCAGCCTTCCGATTTGGTCATCATTGCGGCACGTCCAGGTATGGGTAAGACGGCTTTTGTAGTTTCAGCCATGAGAAACGCTGCTGTTGACTTTAGTAAGCCAGTGGCGATTTTTTCATTGGAGATGTCATCCATACAATTGGTCAATCGATTGATTTCTGCTGAGGCAGAATTGGAAAGTGAAAAAATTAAAAAAGGTGATCTAAAAGAATATGAATGGGAGCAGTTGGTTCATAAGACTGCCGCATTAACTGAAGCCCCCATTTTTATAGACGATACTCCGGCATTAAGTATATTGGAGCTTAGAGCGAAATGTAGACGATTAAAAGCTCAGAACGATATTCAGCTTGTGATCATTGACTACCTCCAGCTGATGAGTGGTGAT
>CAYMST010000404.1:0-3394 GCA_964393115.1 uncultured Roseivirgaceae bacterium
TGACAACCCACCTCCTTATATCGTACGTCAAACCATACTTTATGGGCTCAAAAATGGATGGACTCCAAATGCCGGCGGGGGAATGTTAGACCTCGGAAACTTAGATGATAAGCTGAATTTTGAAGAGATCGTTAAGCAAGCACAGTGAGTTTCTGAATTAATGGTCGCTTAGAAATGCAGTATTAGTGTTTCATTATTCTTAATGCTAAAGTCTGTTTTCTTAACTTCAGTTGAGAACTGTTTTTGCGTATTGCCGCTTTTCAAAATTTCACGCCGTTTAAGTTATATCTCCTTTGGTTAGGAACTTAGGAGGAATTCAAATATTGAATCACGTTATCGCTTAGCAATTTGACTATCATCTTTTTCCGTTGGGAAAAAGTCAGTCACGTACACTTTTTTGTTTTGCTCATCTACGAAATAGATAATCTTAATGTCAGCTCTTTTGGTGCGTTGGTAGAGTATGAACCTATAGTGTTGAGCTCGGTTGTCCAATCTTTTTTCAGTAGCACCGCGATTAGGATTTAAATTCAAACTTTTAGCAGTTTGCTTTAACTCACGTGATATTTCTTCTGCTCGATCTGGTGGATACTGCTCAAATATATACTCCAGGGCTTCATAAAAGTAGATCTGGGAGGTAGGAGTTAACTCCACTATATACTCGCTCTTTTCTTTGCGATCCATTGCTCAAAACCTTTGTCAAAGTCATTCATGCTAACCGTGTTACCTGCTGCGATCTCTTTTTCGGATTGCTCGGCGCGTCTATTCATTTCATCAATAATCTGCAAGTCTTTGATGTAAGCAAGTACTTTTTCCTGTTGAGCAGATTTTAGTTTGAGTAACTGAAAGATTAGTTCTTTGTCTACAACCTTTTCCATTGTATTAAAATAACGATTTATCTCCATATTTTGCTTCATTTCATAGGATAATGTTATACCAATGTTTTTTAAGTCTTATACGCTCGCTCAAAAAACCGGGAAAATGAAAAAAAGCGACTTTCACTTGGAGTAAACTTAATGAAACCTACCAAAAGGTCGGTCATAAGTTATCTAAGGTTTTTGACAACCCACCTCCTTATATCGTACGTCAAACCATACTTTATGGACTTAAGAATGGATGGACGCCAGATGCCGGTGGGGGAATGTTAGATCTTGGAGACTTAGATTACAAGCTGAATTTTAAAGAGATGGTAAGGCAAGAATAGCGTGTTCTGAACTATGTATAGTGCCGAGTGAGTGCTTCATTATCCAAATCGGTGTTTTTTGATCCACATGGATTAGCTTAATTAAGCTGGTGAATATAGACTCGAACAGCACAAGTGAAAACTCTTGCGATTGTTGAAGTTGGAAGTGTTTATCATATTCATGTTAATGATCCATATTCTTCCTCTATGTCTGTAAATGATACGACCTTTTTAGGATGAGCTATTTTATTGGTGAAATGCCTTGTAAGATTGATCGATACCTCTTCAAATCGGTTTTTACCCTCATAATAGTGTATAAATATCTTTTCACAGGCATCTGAATTGAGCAATAGTCTAAGTAACGTTCTATCCGATAGTCCACAAGAGAGTCCAATAAGGTGAATTTCGTACGGAGCTAAGGTGTCAATAGATTTTTCATCTGTATATTTTATCAAATTTGAAAAACTTCTGGACTTGGTATACTGAGGATACTTTAAATTTCTAAGAACTTCAATATCTGCTAAATTTTCCAGTTTTTGGTAGTCTTCGTCATGCTCATCACCATATCCAAAAATTATAGGCTTAGCGGGAATATCTAGTTCACCGTGAATGAATATTACATCAGGTTTTTTTTCAAAGTTTTTTAAATAGCTGTTTATTGTCGATGTGTAGTTGAAGTTAAGTATTAAGTCGGCGTCATTCAGGCGGCTCTTTATTTCGGGTCTTATTCTGATCTTTTCTTTTTCAACTGTTTTGAGGTAATCTATGAGCTCTTCTTTTACCAATTCAAACTGGCGATTCAAAGTGTTTACTTTAGGAGTATTAGCATATTTTTTTAGCAATTGGAAGTAGTAAAATTCAATATCTGACCAAAGTTTGTAGGGTCCACTTATCAGATCCATGATGAAACGCGAATTATATGTGTTGAATCTTGTGGAAGAGCCATAATTTCCGGAAAAAAGGTTTTCATAGCTTTCCTGTATGTGGTCTGTGTATTGAATTTCAAATGTGTCTTCTACACCGTAGTAGTTTTCCTGATTGAGGGTGTCAAAAATCTTTTTTTTATAATATTGAACAAAGTCATAATAGCTAGTTTTCAATCCATGGGCGAGATCAAATCCATTCCCGAGAAGGAAGATTTTATTAGGCATGTTTTTTGTTTCCAGCTAATATATTAAAAAAGCCGCCCTTTCAGGCGGCCTTATTAAATAGACTCCTTGTTGTTTCCATAAATCATGTTTCCATAATTCCATTTCTCAAGAGCTCTCCATAAAGCGAATTGATTTTTTTATGACTGGCTTGTAGGGTTGCTTCAGAGGTGTGTACAGAACCTCTTCCCATGACAAGGTCGTGATTAAACTTTTTAGCCGATCCTAGTAGGAAGCTTGCCCCATGTTCACTAGAGAACTGTACCGGTCCGTTTCCTTCTTCGAAAGCAATCAGCTCGCCAGCTGAAGCGATCGGGTTTCCACTTAGTCTTCCTTTGTATACCATGCCCCACAGAACGTCATGTGTTTCTGGTGTTTGGTACTCCCACGTTTCTCCGGGCTTCAAATGGACATCCAGATAGTTCATGTCGTTAGGGGAAAGGATAGGGCTTTTTAAGCCGTCATATGTTCCAAGTAACACTTTATGTTGACCGTTTTGCGGAATGTCATTTGGTCTTAAGTAAGTACTCATGGCATCAATAGTCTCCAAATGTGGAGGTAATGCGATCCACAGTTGGAAACCTAGCGTTGGTTGACCTTTGAGCAGTGTTCCCTTGTGCCAAGCCCCAGAGCCGGCCTGGAAGTACTCGATATCACCTGCTCTGAAGCTTACTTGATGCCCTGTGCTTTCTTCTAGATCACTGCCTCCTTCGATATAGTACGTGAAGGTTGCAATCCCTGAATGTGGATGCCAGCCAAAGCCTGCTCCTTCTGGCGGAACGCCATGGATGTAATCGAGAAAAATAAACGGCTTAAGTTCATTGCCTAGTCCTCTTGGGTTGAACATGTTAGAGATCATGCCATGTCCATTTCCCCGTAATTTATAGTTAACCTGTCGTTTCATGTTGAGTATGATTTATACCATTTATACTATATAGTGACATGTATTTTACTCCTGTTTTTCCCTTCTTCTTCGTTAAAAAACCTTGCCCTAGCGCTGCTAGGCCTGCATTTTTTGCCTTGAATAAGAAAAAAACAGTTTCATAAACTAATACGTCATTATACA
>CAYMST010000405.1:0-3381 GCA_964393115.1 uncultured Roseivirgaceae bacterium
CGCTATTCAAGAGCTTGGCATTCGAAAATTTTAACAATCGCAATGCCATGAAAAAAATTAGTCTTTACAGAATTTTACTGTTCTTGTGGACGTTCTGCACCTTGTCGAACCTGCAAGCCCAAGCACCACAGCTGCTTTCATTAACTCCCACAAACAATAGTACCGATGTCATCTATATGGGAAATCCTCCTCAAATTCAATGCTCGATGGTATTTGACCAAAATATCCAGACAAATAATATATCCGGAATTAGAATTTACGAGTACGATACTGACAACCAAGTGGGGTTTGTTTTTAATACCCAATTTTCGGTAGATGGACCTGTGCTCGATTTCTTCTTTATTGGCTTGTCTGAAAATACCAGGTATTACATCACAGTGCTTAGTACGGTGATCTCCAACGGTAGTCAAAACTTTGCGGGGATCACCGATAAGGAGGTATGGAATTTCACTACAGAAACGGTCGCTGCCCCTGAGGTAGTGTCACTAAATCCTGCCAATAACTCGTTGGTTTTAGCAGAAGATATCACTTCTCTGGAGATTGTCTTTAATGAGGAAGTCGTAAGTACGGGTGCCGGTTTTATCAATGTAAATCAGCCAGGATTAAACGACTACTCCATCCCATCAAGTGATGCTATTGTAAATGGAACTGTAGTAGAAATACCCCTTCCGGGACCACTGGATGAAGGCACTGCATACACTGTTACTGTACAAAACACCTGTTTCGATGATTTAGGAGGAACAGGATTCCCTGGTCTTGGAATCTCTGGTCAAGCCGAATGGAATTTCACAACAGATGGAGACTTTGATCCTCCGGTAATCCAGTCATTCGATCCAGCAAACAATGCAAGTCAAGTTCCTGTGGACGCCCAACTGGTTGTTACATTTGACGAACCAATCATGTCGACGGGTGCAACTCGATTCGCGCGTATCAAAAGGGTCTCAAACAATGGTCAGGTAGCTGCTCTCTCTCTAAGAAATTCCGACCAGGCAGCATTCAGCGGAAATACCTTGACCATTAAGCCTGTCAATGATCTACCAGAGGGAATTGAACTCTATGTCGAAATCGAAGATGGAGGCATCGTTGATACCAATGGAAATCTGTTTACCGGATTCACCGGAAGTAGTACGTGGAGCTTCACCACCGCAGCAAATGATCTAACTCCTCCCGCTATCGTTTCTTTAGCTCCTTCCAACAATGCAGAAGAAGTTGCCATAGATCAATGGGAGTACATGGTCACCTTTAACGAACCCATCCAAGTGACCGGTGTCGGTGGGTTATCATTGCAACTTCTAGACGACAGTAACAGCATCATCGCTGAGGGCTTTAGTAATGCCTCCACTGTCAATGGAAATACCCTCACCGTAGACCTCAACTTCGATGGTGAACTTAACGGCGAATCATTGGAATATTCCTCGACTTATCACATCCTGATCGACGGTGGATTCATCGAAGATATAAGTGGAAATGACTTTGCCGGAATCAACGACAATACAACCTGGCAATTTGAAACGATTGAAGCTCCAGACAATACCCCACCCACAGTCCTTTCTCTCACTCCGCAAAACGGTGCCAGCATGGTTGAGATAGATGTCAATCTAGTCATTGAATTTAGTGAGGACATCTATCTGGACAATGGTGCAGGCACTTTTGAATTGAGGAGAAAGTCCCCGGATCAGCTGGTTGAGGCGTTTGATATCTTTGGTCCGAGAATCAGTGGAGGCAACAATTCCACTACAGTGACTATCGATCCAACAAATGACCTGCTGAACGATACAGAGTACTATTTCCTCATCGGTGAAAATGATGTGATCATCGATGGAAACGACAATGCATTCACAGGATTTAACTCCGATTCAGATTGGAGCTTTACGACCGTACCAAGCACAGACGTCACTCCCCCAATGGCTACGCTTACTCCCGCAGATGATGCTGTCAACGTTGCAGTAGATGCGGTTTTCACCTTGACTTTCAACGAGGCTGTACAGTTTATCGACCCATCCAACACCACTGATGCGTTGTTCCTACGCATTGGGACTTCAGTAGTCCAAGGTTTTTCAGCTTCTGAATTGACACTGGTTGGAAACGTCCTGACCATCAACCCCTCAAATGACTTGCAATTTGAACAGGACTATAATTTCAGAATAGTTAATAACCTTATCGAAGACCTTGCTGGAAATGCCTATGCTGGTTTCAACAATACCACCTCCTGGAATTTCACCACGGAGGCAGAACTGGACATCACTCCTCCTACCATTACCGACTTTAGCCCAGCTGATGGTGCAGTCAATGTAGAAAATGATGAGCCTGTTATACTTACGTTCAGTGAGGATGTCCAATTAACCAACTACGGACAACCCATACGGATACGCAGAGTATCCAACAATGCCAGCTTGCATCTAATTGATCCTACGTCGAATCAAGTAACAATCAATGGCAATGTGGTAACCATCCAACCTACAGGAGGTTTCTTGTCATCGGAAGAAGAGGTGGAGATGTCGATTAGCTGGTCCAGTACGCCATTTGAGGATTTGGCAGGCAATGATTTCAATGACCTTTTCAGTTCATCTGACTACCGGTTCACCGTCAACAACATTAATTCCGACATAACATCACCTGAAGTTATCTCCTTGACGCCAAATGATGACGCGATCAACGTCGATATCAACCTCAGTGAATTTACGATCACATTTGATGAAGATGTCCAAAAATTTCATCCGGGCAATATCATCCTTAGAGACGAAAACGGTAGCATCGTGCACCAGTACTTTCCTGTGAGTTCCGATGCAGATGTTTCGGTAACAGGATCAGTCGTCACCGTGCTACTCAACGAAACACTAGACTATGCCACCGAATACTATATTCAGTTAGCGTCCACCACGTTTGAAGATTTAGCAGGGAATGCGGCAGCAGACTGGACAGATAATACCACCTGGAACTTTACTACTGAGACGGCTCCTGATAATACTCCACCTTCGATCGTGTCCTTCGACCCTGTTGATAACTCCACCAACGTTTCAATCAATACCGACCTTGTAATTGAATTCGATGAACCAATTTTCTCAGCGAATCATCCAATCAACGTACTTCGACTTGTTGACTTTGACACGGATCAGTCAATAGAAGCTTTTGACCCGGACGACCCATCAGAGGTTACGATTGACGCTAATCTACTTACCCTACATCCGTCTTCCCCGCTTCAATATGAAACGCAGTACTATGTAATCATTAATAACGATATTCTGCAAGATGCAAGTGGCAACATCCTTCCAGGATACAACAATAATTTTACCTGGAACTTTACCACTGAAACAGAACCCGCTATTACCTGGGATGGATCGTCCTGGAGCAATGGCACCGGACCTGCCACTGATGGATCGG
>CAYMST010000406.1:0-3351 GCA_964393115.1 uncultured Roseivirgaceae bacterium
TAAAGCATTATTGATATCATATATATTTATTCAAGCACCTATAAGGTCTGAGGAGATTACAAAGTTCGCGAGATAACCTAGGCATATTAACCCTATTACGTACTCGATGAAAATGATTACAACTCCCCAGTTACGAAAGTTAATATTCTCAATGGTCATTCGCAGGCCAAAAAAGATCAAAATAGTATAGTAAACTGCATATTTAAAGTTGAACAATAGCTTGGTCCACATAGGCCACGAGTAATATTCCATTTTAGTATAGCGTTCACCACGAAACATGGCCTTATCGATTGAGGGGATGCTATAAACATTTAATACCAACCAAGAGAAGATAGACCAATTTAAAAAAATGAAGATAACTAAGAACATTGTCGTATGTCTCCAGATTCTATCTTTAGCATAACCGTAATCATTCCAGTTTTTATTTAACCAGTTAAAAAAGTAACCTAAATACCTTTCGTAAATACTTTCCAGGTAAGGGTTTTGTGTTCGTTTGAACTCTTGATATTCCTTATCCAATGCCTGATAGCTTTCTTTGTAACCTAGATAATTAAACCTCTTTAACAGCCGCTCATAAACAGAATTCAGGTTTTGGTAATGTGCTTTTGATAATACTGTATCTGGTTTTTCTAAAATGAAATTGTCATAGGTGAAATTAAACTTGTCAATTCTAGCACCGATAAGGTTAATTCTGCATTTTCGGTTTTGAGTGTGCATCTCATCATTAAGAAAAGTACCTAATAAGGATATTCCCCCTTCCACTTCGCAACTTCTAAAGTCAAAACTCTCCGGCAGTGTTGATTTATAAAATCGGGCGTCACGAAACCTTGTTCCAATAAACACTGCAGCAGAGTCAAATCTTGCACCAAGAAAGTTCGCTTCATCCATAAATGTAGCTCGAGAGAAATCGGCGATAGCATTAAATCTAGTGCCGCGAAAAGACACCAAAGAATCGAATTCCGAACCTGCAAAATAAGTTGCACCCTTGAAGTTCGTATATGTAAAATTAACTTGAGATTTAAATTTGACACCCCAAAAAAGAGCTACTGAATCGAAAGTTGAGCTTCCAAAGTAAGCGAGAGAATCAAATGTTGAGTAGGAAAAGTTAGTAGCTCCCATAAATTCTCTTGATTGAACAATCAACCTCTCATTAAATTGATTTCCTTCATAGCTGATGGATGTATCAAACTCATGATTTCCAGACGCCTCCAAAAACAGCGTTGAAAAAACCGTAGTGAATAGAATTAAACTAAATTTATAAGCAGTCATAGTTAATTTCTAAATTGAAAAGGTAACCAGTTTAAAGATATAACGAATGGCCCTTGTTTGGCCAAAAATTATGGAGATTGAGGAAGTCAATATGAAAATGTTTAGCGCGTATCAGTCATTGACATAGGCCAAATATTTTAGGCCCAAGCGTACACTGAATCAAAATGATTACAAGCGAATGTTTGGAGGTCATAAAAACCATGTAATGAAAAACCGGTAGGACTGCTTTCGTCGTTGCTAATGTTCAAATTACTTAGTTGAAAAGACTTACTTCCATTCACAGATAAAGTTCTTCCTAAGGAAGAATTATCCATGTCAACTAAGGACTCTCGAAGCACTGCTAATTTGAATATTTAATTTATTATTATGCAAGTTAATTTGAACCAGCTTCATAATGGTGAAGATTAATAGTCGCTTGAACGTATTTCTAACCTGGATCGGTGAAGAGGTTATGGCAGTATATAATCTTGCCTGTCAAAGGGGTATCGCCTTGAACATCCATTTGACCATTCCGTAGAAGTTAATTCTGAACAGAATCTAGCTGAAGCCCAAGCCATCAATGACTTCAAAATTTCATGTTCGAAAATTTCGTTATTTCAAATCTCTCGGTGTTTACTCTTCCAAGCAAAACGCAGCATATTAGAATCTTGAAAAGACAAAAGAGTGAGGCTATAACACAGGTATTTTCGGCACCTGAATGGTTAATTGTCCATAAATAGTCTGATACGTGGATAATTGGGAAGTGAATCTTTTGACGGTCATGAATCGACCAATTAGTAACGCTATTTTTGTTCTTTTGGGTGTTATTGTAGAAAACCACAATTCAATTGTAAATCATGGCAGATGATTGTTCATGTTCAACATAGATCTGAGTCATTTATTAAAATTGGAGTAAACTTGCTTCTTGAACGGAGAATTAAAGTTTAGTTATAAAACTACTATGAGAACGTTATTACTATTTTGTGCATTATACCTTCCGCTTTCCTGTTTTGGTCAAGAGATCAAATACTTAGGAAGAATATTGGGCTTAGAGACACAAAAACCAATTCCTTTTGCGGATATTGAATTAGTTGGGAAAGGCTCTAAAGTCCAAAGTAACATCGCTGGGTACTTCGAAATAGTTGCTGGCAAACAAGAAATTAGAATATCTCATATAGGTTATAAGACCATTTCCTTTGACCTTAGCCAAGAACGACCAAAGTTTCAATTAGCCATTCCCGCTTTGATATATCAGGTACCAGAACTGCGACTCAAAGACACCGTTTCAATTAAAGCGTTTCATTACAATGAGGGGCTTTATGATAAAGAAATTAGCTTAAGAGCTGAAGAAAATGCTCCCAATATAATAGGTGCATCATTTCCTGGATCGGCAAGTGAATTTCATAATTACTTGGTTACAGGATTATTTGATTTAGAAGAACCTATTGGAGATCAAATCGATGCAACTATCTTTTTTCCATTCATAAAGACGGTCAGTTGATGGTCGACTCTATAATAAACGAAACTAAACATGCGAGTTTGATCAAGGAACTTTTCGAAAACTCTCCTAAGTGGGTTCCTGCAAGTCAATATCGAATTCCAGTCATTACTTCTTTCAAACAACGTCTATATATGGAAGCCAATACTGAAATTTTTTCGATGGTAGAAGAGCAACCAGATTATATCGGTGGTATGCCAGCTCTTTATGATTTCATAGGAAAAAATCAGGTTTACCCAAAGATAGCTGTAAGAAAAGATATCCAAGGGAAAGTATTTGTATCATTTGTAATAACTCCTACTGGTGAATTAGACGACGTAAAAGTAATCAAGGGTATTGGGTACGGATGTGATGAAGATGCGGTTCGTATTCTTAAACTTACTTCTGGCAATTGGAAACCAGGAATGCAAGATGGCAAGCCCGTTGATGTCAAAATGATACTTCCGGTTACCTATAGGCTTCGTTGAGAAAAGCGAAAACACGATCGAATTTATTTAAAGCTATCCGATCGAAGATAGCTTGAATACTAAGTTTGTGGTAGTGCAAATGGATAAAAAAGTAGTCTCGACAGGAATCGAACCTGTATCTAGAGTTTAGGAAACATT
>CAYMST010000407.1:0-3304 GCA_964393115.1 uncultured Roseivirgaceae bacterium
GGTCTGATCGCAACAAGTAATTAGAGAAGTAAGCTGCGGAAAGTCCGATGCCCAGGTTGAGCTGTTGAACGGAAACGAGGCGTCCCCTGATCTCAGCAGGAGAGATTTCTGCAATATAAATGGGAGCTAGAATAAGTGCTGCCCCGAATGCAATTCCACCGATCATTCTGGCTGCGACAAGCGTTTCATAAGAAGGAGCCATAGCGGAGCCAATCGCAGAGATCGCGTAAAGTATAGCTACATAGATAAGTACTCGTCGGCGTCCCAGGTAGGTGCTAACCGTCCCTGCCGTCAGCATGGAGAACATGGCTGCAAAGGTGGTAGAGCTTACGACCCAACCTTGTTGAATCGAATTGAGATCATATTGAGTGGCTACGTATCCTATGACTCCTGAAATTACCGAAGCATCAAACCCATACAGGAACCCCCCTAAGGAGACAATAATTGCGATTCGTACCGTATAACCAATATTCATGAAACGGATAAATAGTTGTTAGCTAAAAGTCCAAAGCAAATGATTTTCAAGTAATGGAAGAGAATTCTGGTTACTGCATGTGTACATCACGATTGAAAAGTCACTACTTCACAAGTACTTCAGTGAATTATGAAAATGTCAGTAATCACCACTCAGGTGAAGTATTATTGAAGAATTCGTGACGAATGGATGTCGTAAGTAATAAATTATTAAAATAGCTAAATCCCTATTTCTTTGTTGATGGGATATTAAATAGCGGAGATCTGAGACTAGCATAACAACAAAAAAAATGAGTTCGTATTTATTAGGTTTTGATGTAGGAAGTAGCTCTGTAAAGGCTGCATTGGTAGATGCCAATACAAAGGAGGTTATCCGGTCTACCTTTTACCCCAGAACTGAAATGGATATGATAGCGCGTCAAACGGGTTGGGCTGAGCAACATCCGGAAGTTTGGTGGGAGAACCTCTGTCATGCAAGCAAAAGGCTGTTGGCCAAGGCAAATATCTCAGTGAATGAAATCAAATCTATTGGGATTTCTTACCAGATGCATGGGCTGGTAGTTATCGACGCAAACCATGGTGTATTGCGCCCTTCTATCATCTGGAGTGATAGCAGGGCGGTTCAGATAGGTGACGAAGCCCTGCATAGCATCGGAAAGGAGAAATGCCATGAACATCTTTTAAACTCTCCTGGAAATTTCACTGCTTCCAAGTTGAAGTGGGTGCTGGACAATGAACCTGAGCTTTACACCAGAATTCATAAGTTTTTACTACCGGGCGACTACATTGCCATGAAAATGACTGGTGAAGTCTCCACAACCGTTCAGGGATTGTCCGAAGCGATACTCTGGGATTTTAAAGAAGATAAGGTTGCTGATTTTGTACTCAATGAACTTGGAATCTCGAGCTCCCTCGTGCCAGAGATAGTCCCGTCCTTTGGTGAACAAGGGAAGCTGACGAGGCAGGCTGCAACTCAACTGGGACTGGTCGAAGGCATCCCCTTGACATACCGTTCAGGTGATCAGCCTAATAATGCTATGTCTCTCAATGCGATTAACCCCGGTGAAGTGGCTGCTACAGGCGGTACATCGGGAGTCGTTTATGCAGTGGTTGATAAGCCAGTCTTTGATTTAAAGTCACGAGTCAATGGGTTTGCGCACGTAAATCACTGCGCTGCTAAACCACGGGTCGGAATGCTGCTATGTATCAATGGAGCGGGAAGCCAATATTCATGGATAAAGAATCAGGTGGCCAGGGATGGGACAAGCTATAGCGACATGGAACGAATGGTGGCTGCAGTGCCAGTGAACTCAGATGGGCTAAGAATCTTGCCATTTGGAAATGGAGCTGAGCGTGTGCTTGAAAATAAAGACATTGGTTCTCATGTGATTAACCTTCAATTCAATAGGCACAAGAGAGCCCATTTCTATCGAGCTGCACTGGAGGGTATCGCCTTCTCCTTTGCATATGGAATGAATATTCTCAAAGAATTGGGTATCCCTATGGAAGTTATCAGAGTGGGCGATGATAACCTTTTTCAGTCTGGTGTATTTTCTTCCACGATTGCCTCCTTGATGCAATGCGAGATAGAGGTAATGCATACGAATGGTGCCATCGGTGCAGCGCAGGCCTCGGGCTATGGGGTAGGATTTTACTCCTGTATGGAAGAAGCACTGGGAAGCAATAGAAAAGTTAACACCTACGCTCCGGTTAATCTTAATGGTGAATATAAAAGGGCATACGAAACTTGGAAAACAGATTTAATACATTTAATAAATAGTGACAATTAACTAACATGATTGAACCATTAACTATGATAAAAGAAAAAGATTCAACGGTCGTGCTTGGAGCTACAGAGTATTTCCCTCGTATAACCAAAATTGAGTATGAAGGAAAAGATTCTGACAACCCATTGGCATTTAAGTACTATGACGAGAGCAAGATAGTGGCAGGTAAGACAATGAAAGAGCATTTTAGGTTTGCAATTGCTTGTTGGCGTTCGCTCTGTGGCACATGAGGAGACCCCTTCGGAGCACCCACAAAAGAATTCCCCTGGCTATCGGCAAAAGACCCAATGGATCGCGGAAAGCAAAAGATGGATGCTGCTTTTGAATTCATAACAAAAATAGGGGCACCTTTTTACTGTTTTCATGATTATGATCTGATAGATGAGGGAAGTTCTCTCTCTGAAAGTGAAAAGCGTTTGGAGTTTATTTCCGACTATGCCCAAGAGAAACAAAAGCAGTCAGGAGTGAAACTACTGTGGGGAACGGCAAACTTATTCTCTAACCCTCGCTACATGAATGGTGCCATGACAAATCCCGATTTCGACATTGTGGCCTACGCAGGTGCACAGGTAAAGATGGCGTTAGATACTACCATTAAACTCGGGGGAGAAAACTATGTATTCTGGGGAGGTAGAGAAGGATATATGTCCTTACTCAATACCAATATGAAGAAAGAACTTGATCACATGGCTACATTCCTTCACATGGCTAAAGACTATGCAAGGAGCAATGGTTTCAATGGGACCTTTTTTATTGAACCAAAACCAATGGAGCCAAGCAAGCATCAGTACGATTTTGATGCTGCTACGGTCCTTGGGTTCTTGCGAGAATATGATTTAATGGGTGACTTCAAATTAAACCTTGAGGTAAATCATGCGACACTGGCACAACACACTATGCAACACGAAATGCAGGTGGCTGCTGATGCAGGAATGTTAGGAAGCATGGACGCCAATAGAGGGGACTATCAAAATGGATGGGATACCGACCAATTCGGTAATAACATTACTGGGCTGAAGGAGATGATGGTGGTTTTTCTGGAG
>CAYMST010000408.1:0-3298 GCA_964393115.1 uncultured Roseivirgaceae bacterium
CACTTTCAGCCGCTGCTCTCCGAGATCAATCTTTTCTAAAAGCAGCGAAATGTCCTCGACGATTTTCATATGAACTCTAACGACCCGATATGCTGTGG
This sequence comes from uncultured Roseivirgaceae bacterium, assembly GCA_964393115.1. Lineage (GTDB taxonomy): Bacteria > Bacteroidota > Bacteroidia > Cytophagales > Cyclobacteriaceae > CAYMST01. Next base: position 99 of record CAYMST010000408.1, read on the forward strand.
GGCGTTTGTTATGTAGTTTGTTTCTGTACGAATATAGTCGAATCTGAGATTCGACTCATAAATTTTTGGTTTACAATGAGGCGCATCGCAGAATCGACGGGGCATCCAAAAGCACTGCCTCCCGCCTTCGCCTCTGAACCGCCCTGCAGTCATCATCGATTGTTAGCAGCATTTACAGTTCTTTCTTATAGTACTCTCTTAGTATTTCTTCGAATTTTTTCGACCTAACTTCCTTAGACTTTTTGATCATATCGTCTAGGTTATAGAACTCTATTTTGTACTTTCTGGTTTTAGCTTTTCTATCTTCCAGAAATTCGATAGCATCATCATCAAATCCACCAGTAGCCCAATACTGAGCAACAATTTCTTTCTCTGATATTGAAGGTTGGTCTAGAACCCATTTACGTATTACTGGTATTTTCTCGCTTAACCAAGTTTCGGTATCTGCTTTAGTTATTTTTTGATTGTAGCCTTTGCATTCAGATAAAACAATTTGATTTGTAGTAACGCCAAATACGTCTACTTCTCTTGTTAGTCCTTCATGATTGATTATGCGTCCAATGTCTATACTATTGCAAATTCTACCTTGATAGTAACCAACCGCAAGTTCAAAAAGATCACCCCTTAAATTGTTTGTTTTACCGTCAACTAGTTTATTTAGTTTAGATATCAAGTCGAGATATGCAGTTGGATTAGTCTTTAATATGGCTCCAGCGTTAGTTACTAAATTGATTAATGATGATAGTAGCTCTTTATAATTATCGCCAAATAGCTCATTTACAAAACCTACTACTATTCCTTCCGCTTTTAGCTTGTTTAAACCATCGGTATCTATGGAATCAAGAATAAGAAAAGGAATAAAGTTAGCTATCCCCTTACGAAATCTGAGAACCCTTATTTTATTGATGAAGAATTCTATTTGGTTTGCATTAATAACATTCCCAATAAGGGTGTCCGCAACCACAAAACCAGGTACAATAGATTTGCCGTTTCTCTTAGGTAATGTGCCTACATATGAAGGAGAAACGAAGTTAAATTGATAATTACCAAAGTCACTATGGAACTTGGAACTGTTGTATGAAACTAAACCTGTTTTTCTAGTCCAATCATTGAATTGTACAAGTAAAAAGTTCTTTGCAACTTCTATTCCCTTTGCCTTAGTCTTGTTACTTGAGCTTGTTGAGGCTAGGTTGTTAAGTAGAACATGTTCATCCTCATGATGGACAATCTTAAGTCGGATTAATTTTTCAAGCGCAGAATCAAAAGTAAGGTGTCCTTTTAATTTAAGAGTTGGGTTAACACTGTAGTTAGGAAGTTGATTTAGTTTCAGGTATCCATAATGAAAATCCAATGATTGAAGGATTATATGATACTGTTTGCCAGCTTTGCTTAGCGCTCTTAAAAGTCCAGAGTAATATTCTTCCGTTCCGTAGTTCTCACTGTGATGAAATAATACTTGTCTATCAGCAAACAGCCCTTTAACTCTGTAAATATCGTCACTCAATCGATAGATTCGTTGACGAGCTGCAGAATTAGAGATTGGATTTGAACCAGCTGTAAGGAATTCTATTAGTTCACCAGATAGAAATGGGCCCTTGTCTTTTATGTAATTTGTTAATGATGTCACATCACACTATTTATACAAGACTAAACTAATACAGCACTTCACATTTTTTTTTGCTGCTAACGATCCTGTATGAATCGTGCGTTTTGGTGAAGATAATGTTTCGTCTACTAAATAGCCAACTCTGCGAAATGGGCTATTACTTGTTTCATTTCTTAATAGGCCAATTCGCAGAATTGGCGGGGCTACCAGAATGCAGAAATTAATCCTCTGGCACTATCTAAGCATGATTTCATCACAGCATGTTATGCACATTTACTACAATGTATTTTTTGACCTCAAACGTTTTAGCCCTTTTTCAATATTCTCATAATCCTCGTCTTCTAATTCCCAGTTACAATGAACTGCATAGATCTCCTCTGGAGTTTTTTTGAGAATGTTTTCAAGTCCAAATAAAGAAAATGTAACGGAACCAACCATACCAACACCTACTTCATCACTTTCATCATCATTAAACTTATTGTAAGTGTATTTAATCAAGTATAATTTCCTTTGGTCATTAGTTGGTGGCCAGTAAAGAATTCGGTTATCAAGAATCTCAGCACTGTCAGGATAACTACCGAATTCATTAGGGTGAGAAAGCCAATTGCACATTTCTGATAAGGCAACAAAGTCATCTGATTTAGATTCTGCAGGAATTAGATTTTCAAGATTCAATTCTTTCAAATATTCGGAAGCTCGTGAACTATAACGGAAATCTTTTGTGAACTCAACTAGCTCATTTTGATGATTCTCTAAACCTAATTTAGAGCCTGCCCAAGCTGCCTCGATTTTCACCTCAATGTTCGTGTTTTCTGATGCTTTTAATAAAAGGGTTTTAGCTAAGGTTTCATCTAAAAATGGTACGGCAGTTGTAGCACTAACGGCATAAGAATAATCATCTCCTTCAGTTTGGGCTAATTTTAGCAATTGCTCCTTACCGTTATTAGTATTGTATGGATGAAGTTTAATCTTATCAGATATCAATAACTGATTACAGTAATCTAAAAATGAAACACCCAGAAAGTTAGACGGCAAAACCCCATTTAATTCATCAATGAACTTTTGATGATCAATAGTACTTTCGGATAATACACTAAAAATCACGCTCCATAAATACTCTGTTGATCTATAATCATCTTTGATCGCTTCAATCAGAATAGGGTTAGGAACATCGTTCGAATAGATGCAAAAGATCTTTATCATCATTAGATCTGTATTGCTAAACTGATCCTTTTTTATTCCTTCTGTGCTTTGCTGATAATTTTTGTAAACATTTTCGAGTACGGGAATTGCTTTAACTTTCAGTGCTTTAAAGATGTCTATATCGCTTACATTTTGAAGGATAACAACAAGTTCGTTAAGATTTGCATCAGTGTTATAGTCAGCACCTTTGCTAAGAAGATCATTTATTTGGTTAAGAGCGTTGACATAAGTATCTACCTCTTTAATCTTACTAATTTCAGCTCTTTCAGGGTATTCGAAATGGTCAGAGATAATAATTTTATCTGGTGATGCTAACCAAGACTTTAGAACTTTTGAGGTTTTTGACTCCTTCTGCAAAAAATTAAGTTTCATTCCGATGTAAGTGATGGAG
>CAYMST010000409.1:0-3239 GCA_964393115.1 uncultured Roseivirgaceae bacterium
AGGGTGCATTGGACAATCTATTGAATGAAAAGCAATGAAATTATACTTCTTTTACATTTTTTTTAGAAAAACTTCCTTATGTTGGTTTTTTGTTAAAAAAAACCACTATTGCCTACTACTTTTTACAATATAATCAATTACAGCAGGGTTAGAAACAATTTTATAATGTCCTAAGCCTTTTGTATGCACAAAAGAAGCATTAGGATAGCATTCTTCAAGTTCCAGGCCTTTTTGAAAAGGGATTATTTGGTCGTCTTCGCAATAGATTAAATGGGTGCTAAGATCTTTTAACTCATTGTTTTTTATTCTCAAATCAAAATAGTCAATAGATTGACCATAGTATGTCTTAACTAGTTGAGTCATTGACTCATACACAGCCTCGCTGCAACCAACATCGTCCACAATGTCTTTGAAGAAATACCTGACATAGGGCGGACCTGCAATAAGGTAATAGTGTTTAGGGTGAAAGGCTTTACCCATCTCCGAAAGGACAATACCAGAAGCCAAAGCACCAATGGAATATCCTATTATTATATCATAAGGGCCATTTTTTGTGATGTGATTTTTTAATATATCACGATATTCTGGTAGTGCAGTGTGCTTACCTTCCGATTTTCCATGAGCCCTCAAGTCCAATCCTTCAACGGCATATCCTTCTGTCACAAATCTCTCAATGATCTTTCTAAAGTCTGCTGTTTTTGATCTCCACCCATGACACACGAGTACTTTTTTCTCCGCATTACCCCACCTGTATGCCTTGATCAGATCGCCTCTGTAGGAAGACTGACTTGTGTCGGATTTTTCTAACAGACTAAGTTGATTATCTGTGAATCGCGTTTTACCCGGCATCGTAAAATAGTGCCAGATGATTTCTGCTGCAGTCCTTGGAGAGGCATGCTGCAGTACAGTGAGTCCTTTCTTTATGAGCTCTATCTTCCAATTAGTTTTTGGGGGCCTGTCGGAAGGTCTTTTGATATCCTCACCCTCTACTTCTATGACTGTTTTCATGTGCTGATAGTTTTAATTTCGTTATGTGTAGGCTCATTGAGCCAAGTGGAAATTCCAATTTCAGAAATGGTATGGAGAGAGATTCATTTAGCATGGTTGTACCTACTTCATTCATCCTGTTCTTATCATTATATACCAATTGGTATTTGCATGGACAAAAATTTTCAAACTGTTATCTCAGTAATTCTTTTGCTAAGAAATTGCTTCACGTACCTGTATGACCTACCATCTCCTTCAATTCTGGAAAGGGAAATCGCTCCTTCTATAGTTGCATAGAAAGCAATGGCAAACTCTTCTGCATCCACTTCGTGCTTGATTTGACCTTCTCGGATGCCTCGGTTTACAATTTTGACTAGTGAGTCTTTTATCAGGGCGATTGATCTAATTACTCTGGATCTTAAAAATGGCAGGCTGTCATCTGCTTCTACTGAAGAATTCAAAACAGGACAACCCCCAGCTATTGGGGGTTTGCTTATATATTCAGCATAGTAATTCAGCATAGCCATTAGTTTGTCAGGAGCAGTTTTTTGTTCTTTAATCCTAGCTCCAATTTGCCCTGTGACAATTTTCACCCCCTTCTCAAATGCGGCGGTAACCACTTCATCTTTGTTTTTGAAGTTTCCATAAATCGCACCCTTAGTTATGCCTGTCGCATTGGTGATGTCTGATAGAGAAGCAGCACTATATCCTTTTGTGTTGAAAATGGGTAAAGCCTTATCGATAATAAGTTGTCTGGTTTGCTCGGGGTTTCTAGCCATAAGCCAAATATACCGACCGGTATATTAAAATCACACTATTTAGAAAAAATTTAAAATAGTATGCATGCATACTATTTTAAAGAATTGGATATATATTCGAGCAAGAAAAAAGCTACAAACGTTTTAAGTAGCTTTAATTGACGTTTTTTGAAAGGATGCTGAATTGAATGTTGAGGTTGATTCAAACGCCTCGGCGAGACCGTCAGGTAGGCGTTCCATCCACTGACTCATGAATTTTTGGAATTTATGAATCAGGCTTAAACAAAAAAGCCACTTTAAAAGTGGCTTCAATGTGGTGCTGAGTGGATTCGAACCACCGACTCACGGATTTTCAGTCCGATGCTCTACCAACTGAGCTACAGCACCAAATTTTCGGATGGCAAAAGTAGGTAATTCTATCAAAAGGCAAAATATAATTAGCAAACGAAGGAAGATTTTTTAAAAATGGAATATCTGTCTCAAATAGTTTTTGTTCTGATAGCGGGATTTTTTGGTTTTCTGATCGCAAAACGAATTGGAAAAATTGCTGGGAATATTAAGCTTGGTAAGGGAGCTAGGCTAGCTAGAGATAATGGGCAGAGGCTACGAAATATGCTATTAATAGCCTTTGGACAAAAGAAAATGTTCAAACGGATTGTTCCCGCGCTATTACACTTGCTCATCTATGTAGGATTCGTTTTGATCAACATTGAAGTTCTTGAAATCGTAATTGACGGAATTGCTGGTACTCATCGAATATTTGCCAGTTTGTTAGGTTCGGTTTACACCATTGCCATTAATTTCTTTGAATTTCTTGCTGTAGGTGTACTTTTCTCATGTGTTATTTTCTTCATTAGAAGAAACGTCTTGAAAATCGATCGCTTTAAGAAGATAGAGATGGTTGGATGGCCTGCGTTAGATGCTAATCTCATCTTGGTTATCGAAGTGCTTTTGATGGTTGCCATCCTGGGAATGAATGGAGCAGATCAAATTTTGCAATCCAGGAATGCGGATCATTACGTTCAGACAGGAACTTTCTTTTTTAGTGCTAATATGTTTGGGTGGCTGGACTCGCTGGATACCGGAATATTAATATTGGTGGAGCGAATTGCCTGGTGGTTTCACATCGTCGGGATTTTTGCCTTCGCACTCTATGTTACTTATTCGAAACATTTACATATTGCCATGGCCTTCCCAAATACGTACTTCGGACGCATTGAGCCTCAAGGCAAGATGGAAAATATGGAAGAGATAACCAATGAGGTGAAGATGATGCTAGGGATGCCAGTAGATGGGGATAATGCACCACCTCCCGAAGGGATGCGTTTCGGAGCCAAAGATGTCAATGACCTCTCCTGGAAGAACCTGATGGACGCCTACACCTGCACAGAGTGTGGAAGATGTACATCCGAATGTCCGGCCAACCTGACCGGTAAAAAGTTATCTCCAAGAAAGATCATGATGGATACCAGGGACAGGCTAGAAGAGGTCGGA
>CAYMST010000410.1:0-3229 GCA_964393115.1 uncultured Roseivirgaceae bacterium
TAGAATCACCAAAACTAAACGGTAGTTGAGAATATTTACCAACTGCCAATATGAAATTAAAAACATTACGTTCACTTCTCAACTTTAAACCGACACCAGCTGAGTAAGGGGTAATTACTTCTAATTTACCTGAACTAAATGTATTTAATACGCCCACATCCAAAGTGGTAAAAAAGGATGATTTACCAACTGGCAATTCAAAATCATTGGTGACAAGAAAATATTCTTTTGCGAAAAACTCTAATTCGTTAAAGCCTCGAAAGGTACGAAAACCACCAAGTCGAAAATAGTTATTTAACAAAGGAGGAGCAGAAATCTGATTTTGATAAACCGACTTTGACAGCCACGTCATGCTTTGTCCTAATTCTGTTTTTGCGTGGAGAGATACATTTATTTCGGCTTGTCGAAACCGTTCCTCTGCTAAAATGATTTCTCCAACTTCACCAATTAACTCGATATTAAACTTAGTGGTCTTTGTCCATAAAGTATTCGAAAAACGAAGTCCGTACATATTTAGATCATAAGCTGAGGTAGCTTCAGTTTGTTGGTCCAGGGTAGTGCTTTTTCTAAATTTCCAAGTGATACCCCATGTGAAATTCCTTATACCGTTTCTAATCAGCGAGATACGAGAAGTCCTGTTAAAAAAGGTAGAGTCTTGGCGATTTAATTCCGCTTCCACGGCTATTGATAGAGGAAGCTTTAATAGGGTTGGTTTTTCTAGGTTGAACTTTAGTAATTGTGAAAACATCGAACGCCTGTTCCAAATAAAGGAGACCTCCGTGCCTCTACCAAAAGGACTAAGAAGAATTAAATCGATATTTCCGATAACTGAAGGCTGATCATTTTGCGCATTTACCAACCCTACAAGACCTTCGAAAGAATTGCTATTTTCTTGTTCTTCCAGTGTTAGCGTTACAAGAGATTTTCCCAGCGAAGAAATCTTTAAATTCGCCTGAGCATCATTGATAAATGATAATGAAGAAAGCTTTTCGGCGTATCGCTCATATACAGTAACATCAAGAATTTGGTTTTTCTGAAAAGCCAAAAAGTTTTCTAAAAACCCTCTTTTGACACGTTCAATGCCGTTAAAAATGAGTGTGTCTATATAGCACAACTGCCCGCTGTCGATTTCCAGCAGCAACTCGACTTTGTCATAAGTTTGATTCAATACTTTTTTCCGAATGATAAATAATGGACGGCCTAGTTTCAGCAGATTGTTTTCCATTTTTCTCTGCAAACGACCATATCCTCCAAACGAGTAAATGTTTTTTTTCAGCCCTAGCTGCGACGAATTAACAATCTCAATTTGGTGTATATCAGGTCCATGAGCTTGCTCTTGTGACAATACTTGAATCGAATTCAAGAAAATGACGAGCAGCCAATTAACTTTGTAAATATTTATGAATCTGAAAAAATAAGACAATGGCAGGTATTTATGTGCACATACCATACTGTAGCCAGGCATGCCATTACTGTGACTTTCACTTCAGTACAAATTTAAGTACAAAAACGGATGTTGTGGAAGCCATCCTTGCGGAGATTGAAACACGTCAAGATTATATCACTGATAAAGTCATAAGAACCTTGTATTTTGGTGGTGGAACTCCATCAATATTAAACCAACAAGAACTTGGTTCGATTAAGAAAAAAGTGGAGAGGTACTTCGGTACTGAGGGCATCACAGAAATCACATTGGAGGCCAACCCTGAGGACCTAACATCTCAGAAAATTCAGGAATTAAGGTCTGTTGGTATTAACAGGTTAAGTATCGGTATACAATCTTTTGACACCCAAATATTAAAATACTTAAATCGTGCGCATACCTCAAATCAGGCTATAAAAGCCGTCGAAAATGCGCAGAAAGCCGGATTTGATAATATTAGTATAGACTTAATTTATGGCATTCCGCAGCGAACCGGTGGTGCCTGGGAAAAAGAAATCGAGTCGGCTATAAACCTTGGTGTACAACACATCTCCGCTTATTGCTTAACTATTGAGGAGAAAACAGTTTTTGGGCATTGGAAACGGCAAAATAAACTCATAGAACAGGATGAGGACGTAGCACTATCCGAATTTCAAGAGCTAGTAGCACAGCTGGAAAGGAACGGATTCGATCACTATGAAATTTCAAATTTTGCCAAACCCAATTTTTATGCACAACACAATACAAATTACTGGAAAAACGCTGAATATCTAGGTCTAGGGCCTGGTGCGCATAGCTATAATTTAAAAACCAGGCACTTCAATATTTCCAACAACCACCAGTATGTGCAAAGGACAAAAAACTTAACCCCTACTGGTGAGACAGAATTATTAAGCCCGGTAGACCGAATAAACGAATACTTGCTAACTAGCATTCGTACAAAATGGGGATGTTCATTTGACTATTTAGACAAATTTGGCTTGGCTTTCGAAGAAAAAAAACACTCTGAATTGCGTAACTTGATAGATGCAGAATTAGTTTGTAAAGAAAATGGTGTACTTTTTTTGACTAAAAAAGGTAAATTTCTTGCTGATTACGTCACTGAATGTTTGTTTATCGAAGATATTTGAATTTTTTGACAGGATTATTGAAAATATTAGCGACATATTTGCTAGAGACAGCAATTACAGATTATGAATATAGAGGAAAAGAAAGCTTTCATTTTGCTTAAGTCGCTTATTTTTCATTATCATGGTCTGGATGATGAAGAGAAGCAGATTTTAAACGAAACAGCGGACCAGCTTGATGCGCACACAGAATTGAAATGGGCCAATGAGTTCATTTCAGAAGACTATATGTCTGCGTTCGAAAGATCAAGAGAGTATCTCAACAAGGTAATCGGCGTGTTGGATAAGCCAAAAAAATTAAAATACCTTTCGGCGGTGTGGGAAGACAATAATAAAAAGGGCTATCTCACGGAAATGGAAGCCACGGCTATGCTCAACCTGGCAAAGGATTGGTCCATTGAAAAAGACTTACTGATGACAGTTCAACAATAAGTTGAATTTTTTTTGTTTTTTTCACCAAAATAAAACTCAAAAATAACTACTATTGTCCAAACAAAATTCCATTTAAAACATCTATGAATATTATGCATACAATTATATTTTTCTCAGAATATATTTAACTGATTAAAGACCTTCAATTTTTTTCTTTATTGGATGAAAATCCAAACCATGCTCGCATTGGCTCCGTATATATCCTAACAAATCAGGAAATTAATTTATAATAAGAAATATAGAATAG
>CAYMST010000411.1:0-3217 GCA_964393115.1 uncultured Roseivirgaceae bacterium
CAGCTTACAGTCTAGATACCTACAAACAAAGCCCCCACTTAGCACATAATAAATCGAATCACAGCGCTCACCTGGTTTTATAATGCTGTGTTGGTTTTTCACCTCCACAATCTTGGATACCATGATCAGATCATCTACCATCTCCTTAGGTAACTCATGTTTTTTGATTACCCGCTCAAATACTTTCTCTTCCATGTTATATAGCCTTCAGCTTTTTATAAGTGCAGCTTGTAACTAATAAATACATGACTACACAATTATACCAATGTTATTTTCAGATCTCCTTGAACTAATTCAAGAAAGCCTTTTCTCATCTAGAATCTTCATTGATGCTCTGTTACCCGACTTTATCAGATGCATGGAAACAACCTGTTTCTTAGCAATTGTTCGCCTTTCTATTCCGTGTTATCTGGATAACAAAATGAAAATTCAATTACAAATAATCATTCATTGGAGTGTGTGATTGGTAGTGGATAACAGAAGGGTGATTGAATGATTATTTTATAAAGATAGATGTGCGAAATAGTATTTAAAATAGCTAAACACCTATTGTTTGTAGCTGGTGCTGTTTTGTTAATAATTGTTTTGTTTTTACTCATAGCTGCTAACAGAAGAAATCTCCATCTATTCATCAATAGGTACTCTTACTTTCACAGCTGTACCACGAGCCTCCCCATTTGTATGCGCCAAATCTAGTATTTCAACAGGTAGCTGATCATCTGTATAGTTATAATGAAGCTTCAGGCGCTTAGTCGATAGTTCAATTCCCTTGGACTCTTTCGCTCTACTTTTATTATTTTCTTTGGCCGCCTTACGTCCAATCCCATTGTCTTCAATCAAACAGATAAGGTATAAGCCTTCCTTATGAAAATCTATCTTCAATACGCCTTTGTTTTTGCGACCGATGAGGCCATGTAAAACGGCATTTTCCGCAAAGGGTTGAATCAATAAAAAGGGAAGGAAGGTGTTATCACAATCTATTGCATCATCTACGTGAATGACATAGTCGAACCGTCCCTCAAACCTGAGCATTTCAAGATCCAAATAATTCGTCAGCAACTCCAGCTCTTCGCTAAGGACAATTAGTCCATGTTCATTATAATTCAAATACTTCCGCATTAACCTTGAAAACCTCGTCAAATGCTGCAAGCCCGACTTCTTATCATTGATGGTTATGAAATGTTGCACTGAGTTGAGCACGTTATACAGAAAATGGGGATTCATTCGTGTGCGCAGGTTCAATATTTCCAATCGCTTATAAGCTGACTCAAGATCGTCTCGTTGTTTTTCAATGCGCTGGTTTTGGACTTTTAATTGCGTGAGCAGTTTTTTTAATGCCCATTCAGAATTATAATTTAGTCTTTGTAAATAGATGAATGCCGTGGAGAACACAAGGAAATTTAATAGCAAAGAAATCGATTCAAATAACCGAAGTTCTTCCGGATCGATGGTATCAACTTGTGGTGCTCGAGGCACTAATAAATGAATATAATCGTAGGTTAGTATACATATTAACGTCCAAGCAAGTCCAAAATACATAGCTCTTTTTTCAGTAATACCAAAAAGGACTAAAGGAACCACTATCATGGTAATCAGCGATAGCTTCTGTGACGCTCGAATGGTCTCAGTAGAAAAGTACCCCCCGATGACTATTAGTATAGGCACTACGATTAATATCGTAAAACGAGCTAGTCGGTACCTTCTTATTCCATTGAATATCAAGAATAAAAGACACATCATAGACCCCATTATATAGGTGAATGCTTGTGGCGGCTGTTCAATAAAATTAATAGATAATATGCAGGTCAATAGTCCAGCAGTAAAACTTACTTGATTACCTAGTATTGTTTTTTGTTGCAAAGACTTGGGCATATCATTATCCACCCCCAGCCTACTGATAAACCTCCAAAATCTTAAAATTACCGTCATACCCTATTTCGTATTAATTTAGATAGACCAATCATACCATAGTTATTTCGATGTCTTATGGTTGTTCACGACCAACACCAGTAAAAATAAGAAGGCTTTCTTTATCAGATGATAGTTCCTTAGTTTTGTGTGAATCAAATTTTTTATAGATGCTCAAGGCCCTTATTGTAGAAGATGAATTTCGAAGTAGGGAAGCACTCAAAATCCTTATTGAGGAGCACTGCAAGGGTGTTAAGGTTGCCGGGCTAGCCTCAACCATTGAGGAGGGAGTCAATTTGATACAAACGATAAAGCCGGATATACTGTTTTTGGATATAGAACTGCACCCGGGCACTGGTTTTGATTTGTTGAAAAAAGTTGAGAAACGAGACTTTCAGGTGATTTTCACCACAGCATACGAACAATACGCCATAGACGCCATTAAAGCTAATGCTTTAGATTATCTATTGAAACCAATAGATATCGATGAACTCCAAAACGCAGTCGAACGGGTCATCGCTGACCGTGAAAAGCCTACTCAAAACCAATTATTAGAAAACCTCCTTTCAAATCTCAATGTCGAAGAGAAACCCCAAAATCTGGCGTTAAAAATTAGTGGTGGCGTTAAGTTTATTAAAGCGGCTGACATACACTATTGTGAAGCGGACGGTGCGTATACTCATTTACATTTAAATACTGGTGAAAAGTTTACGCAGAGTAAAAACCTAAAAGAATATGAGGAAATTTTAGATGAGAAAAGCTTTGTCCGAGTACACCATTCATACATTATCAATATCAACTATGTGGATATGTGGCAAAAGTCACCAGAGAGTATTTTGATTATGAAAGATGGCACCAAAATAGGGGTATCAGTAAAGCGTCGAGAAGCATTTCTTGCCAAGATGCTTAGGAAGAATCCATGACAACCTGAAGCTTATTTACAAGTGTTGGTCTTGAATTCAACACAACCAAACACCTGATAAACATAGACTTTAGATCCAATTTCATCTAGTGATTATCTAAAAGAATATGATAGTTATCTAGTTAAAGCCCATACCACCACCTTTCATGTGCTGTTATCTTCAACTCTTCAAAAAAAGGTTAGTCTAGGCCGTATACTAAGATTGATATATGGAGAATTAATACCATTCCCTTACCTACTTTACGTAAAGCTTAACACTTACCAATCCTCCACTCGTCTCCAAACGCGCAGCTTTCATTTCGAAATATAGCTATGGTCCCTCGTGCTCTTTTGATTTCAATGAATTAGTTCAAGAAGATCTTAGGCTTATAAATATACTTTTGCGTA
>CAYMST010000412.1:0-3203 GCA_964393115.1 uncultured Roseivirgaceae bacterium
TCCGAATACAGAGAGTGTAGGATACCTCGATGCCCTTACCTGTCTCAATTGCGAGTTAGCAGCAACTCCCCTTTCTTCTGCACTCTTCAGACTGAACGAATATGCCATAATATCTGCTAACACTACATTGTATTCATCATAATCGATTAAGATATCTACTTCATTAACATTGAGCGGTTGTAAAGCAACCCCATCATATACATCTGATTGAATAGACTGTAGGAGGCTTAAAAGATCTGACTGATAGAGGTTTCTGGCGTTCACATTAGTAAGCTTTTCTGTCGCAACCTGTGACTGAAAATTATAAACTGTTTCTGGGCTCCCCACTCCAACACTTAGTCTTTTCTTTTCACGTCCTAACTGTTCTTCCAAAAACTCCAGCCTTTGGTCAGATATTCTGATATTTTCCGTATCTACCAATACATTTAGGTAATTCCTAATTACCGTTGCCTTGATGGCTAGTTTTGAGTCCTCCAACTGATATCGTGATGATTCAAACTCGTGCTTTCTTCTATTCAACAGGTGATGGTTTGCAAACGCATTAAATAAAATTGCATTAGAGGAGATATTAGGACGTCCATTCCAGCTTGTAAAAGAAACTACACTACCAGCAACAATGTCACTTCCATCCGTATACGAATGATTTAAGGTAGCATTTAGGTTGGGAAGAAAGTTGAAGTAAGCTTGTCTTTTGTTTGATTGCGACGCCAACAAGTTATTTTGATTCTGTTTAACTGTTAAGTTTCTTGACAGTGCCATTTCAATGCACTCCTCTAGTGTCAGGATCCTTTTAGCATCCTGAGCGAAAGAAAAAAACAGGCATAACAGTGCCAGACAGAAAGCTGATTTCCGAATCATAGTCCTTGGTTTGGTTTTCAAAAGAACCAACCGACCAATCCTCGGTCGGTTGGTATGTAAGTATGAAGAAATTACACTAAAGCTTCTTTCGCATTGATGTTCTCAGATACAATCTGACCATCAAATAAGTGGATCACCCTGTGCGAATACTCTGCATCCACGGGTGAGTGAGTTACCATGATGACTGTAGTACCGGCTTCATTCAACTCGGTAAGCAAATTCATCACTTCCTGACCATTTGCTGAATCCAAATTACCGGTAGGCTCATCCGCAAGAATCAACTTTGGTTTTGCAACTACTGCTCTGGAGATAGCCACACGTTGTTGCTGACCACCAGAAAGTTGCTGAGGGAAGTGATTCCTTCTGTGCATAATTTTCATGTGCTCCATCACCTCTTCTACTCTTTTCTTTCTTTCTGAAGAAGAGTATTTTAGATAGATCAATGGAAGTTCGATGTTCTCGAATACGGTAAGTTCATCGATCAAGTTGAAGCTCTGAAATACAAATCCAATATTTGCTTTTCTGAGATCTGCTCTCTGTCGTTCCTTGTATCCGGAAATCTCTAAATCTCCGAAATGAAATTCACCTTCTGAAGGGTTGTCCAGCAGTCCGATGATATTAAGCAGCGTAGACTTACCACATCCAGAGGGTCCCATAATTGCAACAAATTCTCCTTCTTTGATGGTCATATTCACGCCTGCTAAGGCAGTAGTTTCAATCTCATCAGTGTAGTAGAATTTTTTTAGTCCTTTGGTTTCAATAAGTGCTTTAGCGTTTTCCATAATTATTTGAGTTTATCAGTCTTTGAGTTCTAATTAGTTACTTGTTGGTTATAAATTGGTTACTTGATTACTAAAATATCTTTATCCTCGTATCCTCTATAAGAAGAGACAACAACTTTCTCTCCAGGTTGCAATCCTTCCATTACTTCGTAATATCTGGAGTTAACACGTCCCAGTCGGATATCTCGTCTCTCGGCTTTGGATCCATCCTCACTTACCACAAAAATCCAGTTACCTCCGGTAGTTTGATAAAAACTACCTCTTGGAATCTGAACTGCAATAATATTTTCACTTAGCTGCAAGCGGATTTGAAGGGTCTGTCCCCTTCTTATTCCATTTGGAATGGTATCGAAGGCCATATCTACTTCAAACAATCCGTTGTTTACTTCGGGATACACCTTAGTAATTTCAAGCTCGTAATCCCCGCCAGCAAACGAAAATGTTCCGCCAAGCCCTGCATATATTCTAGATATATAATGTTCGTCAATGGTTGCACGGACTTTAAAGCCATTTAGATCATCGATCTGACCAATCCGCTGACCGGGAGCAATCGATTCTCCGATCTCAGCATCTACGGTAGAGAGCCGACCCGAGATAGGTGCTTTAAAGTAAAGATTATCCAGATTCTTTTTGATCATCTCGAGGTTATCTCTGGTCCTAATAAGGGTTGCTTCAGTTTGCCGTATTTGAGTCACCGAAGAAATTGAGTCAAATCGATTAGACTCAATTTGAATTTCTCTGTTATCGATGAGTCTATTGTATTCTCTCTTTAGATTCAAGAATTCCTGTTCTGAGATGATATTATCTTCAAACAACTTCTCCCCTCTTTCATAGGCATCTTTGGCCTGATCAATCTGATAATCTAATTGTAATAGCGTCCTTTTTAAATCAAATTGATTTCTCTGCAACGAAAGCTTTGTATTTTCCAATTCATTTACCAATCGAAAAGCTTGGGTCTCTTCCCTTACAAAATTTTGTAGAAGGGCATTATTGGCTAATTCAAGAATAGTATCTCCTTTACTGATCAATACACCACCTTCGTAGTGCTTTCTTGATACAACACCACCTTCAATAGCATCAAGTCTTATCGTTTTTATTGGCAGAACATTTCCATCGACAGGAATGTATTCTCGGAAATCCCCTTCATGGACAGAAGCTATATTGATTTTGCTTCGCTCAACATTCAGTCGAACACCTCCTCCTGAAATGAGAAAATTATAAACAATAAATATTACTAACAGACCACTCACTGAGTATATGCTAATCTTTTTGGCGGTCCACTTTTTCTTTTTGATTTTCCTGTCCATCGACAATAAGGCCATTAAAAGGTTTTGGTTTCGTGATGCACTTATGCCAATAAGGATGCCATTAATTGTAATACTCTGTAAATGAGTTACTTATACATCATTACAAGTAATTGATGAAATAGAGGCTGTACAGAATGGTACAAAAAAGTGTTCAAAAACGATCATTTGAATTTTACTGAGTAAAGAATAAGACCTAAAAAAGAGGCATAAAAAAAGGTTCAGGAACTCCTCCCTGAACCCAAAGGTCAAAAACTCA
>CAYMST010000413.1:0-3193 GCA_964393115.1 uncultured Roseivirgaceae bacterium
CCCAAACCAGGTACACTAACCGGACTGTGCTACGCCCCGAACACTCTTAAAAACCAACTCTCTTTCAGAATTGGAGCGCAAACATAGGAGATCAACTTATAAATATCAAGACTTCCGAAAATAATTTTAGGAAAATATTTTAAAACAGATCGCTAGTGTACTTCGTTACTAATGTGAATTAAAAAACGTCTCATGGAAAGTACTGAAGCGCAAGCGATCGACTCACAAAAAATACGCGAAGCATACATCGAGTATGTGCTACATGAAGGGAAGCAGCCACCATCGGTTTTTACTTTTGCTAAATCATTAGGCATTTCAGAATCGGAGTTTTACGAGCATTACAATTCGTTCAACGGCATTGAGCAAGCCATTTGGTTACTATCTTTTGAGCAAACTAAATCGAAAATCGAAGCTGATGGAAACTATGATTCTTTCTCAGTTAGAGAAAAGCTTCTGGCTTTCTATTACACGCTCTTCGAAGAATTGAAAAATCAAAGAAGCTTTATCTTGAAAGCCTTCGAAGAGGTTCAAAAAACAAATATCAATCCTTCGTTTCTTACCACTTTCAAAGAGCACTTTGACGCATTCATCGCTGCGCAACTCAACGAAGGTAAAGAAAGTCAAGAGGTACAGGATAGACCCGTTATCAGCAAGAATTACGATAAGGCCTTTTGGCTACAGTTCATCTATTTGCTTCGCTTCTGGGTGAGCGACGAATCCCCAAAATTTGAAAAGACGGACATGGCCATAGAGAAATCGGTAAACCTATCTTTTGACTTAATTGGAAAAGGTGCTATTGATTCGATTCTCGATTTTGGGAAATTTTTATTTCAAAACAGAAAGTAACACATGAAGGAACAATCCAGCATTCCGATATCGAAAGTACAGCGAGCTACCAAATTCGTAAAAACAGGAGCTAAGATTGGCAAGAACTACGTGACACATTATGCCAAAAAGATCACAGACAGTTCTGTCACCAAAGACGAGCTTCACGAAAACAATGCAAAAGATGTTTATGAGACCCTCAGTGAGCTCAAAGGAAGCGCATTGAAGGTAGCGCAGATGCTGAGCATGGACAAAAACTTGTTGCCAAACGCTTACCAGAACAAATTTGCCATGTCTCAATATAGTGCTCCACCACTATCTTATCCTTTGGTGGTAAAAACTTTTCAAAAGCACTTTGGAAAAGGCCCTACAGAAATATTTGAATCATTTTCTAAAAACGCAGTAAATGCAGCATCCATAGGGCAAGTACACCAAGCGGTTAAGGATGGAAAAAAGCTAGCAGTGAAGGTACAATATCCAGGCGTAGCGGGAAGTATCCAATCTGACCTGAAACTGGTAAAACCAATCGCGGTGAGAATGTTCGGTATCAATGAGAAGGAGCTTAGTGTCTACTTTCAGGAGGTAGAATCCAAGCTGATGGAAGAGACAGACTACAAGCTAGAGCTGCAAAGGTCTATTGATATTTCTCATGCTTGTAGTCATATACCAGGACTAAATTTCCCGAAGTATTATACGGAATACTCATCCGACAAAATATTGGTCATGGACTGGCTGGAAGGAAAACACCTCAAAGAGTTTTTGAAAACGAATCCTTCTCAGGAGCTACGCAATGAAATCGGACAAGCGTTGTGGGAGTTCTATCATCATCAGGTGCATAACTTAAAGCAAGTACATGCAGACCCTCACCCTGGTAATTTCTTAATGCAGGACGATGGTAAATTAGGTATTATTGATTTTGGATGTGTAAAGGTTATCCCTGAGGATTTCTATACAGCTTATTTTCAACTGATGAGTCAGCATTTACTGGCCAATAACGATGACCTGGTTAAAGTTTTGGAATCTATCAACTTTATCTATCCAGACGAACCAGAAGCAGACAAGGCATTCTTTGTATCCATGTTTAAAGAAATGACTACACTATTGGGAAGGCCGTTTCATGGAGATAGTTTTGACTTTGCCAATAAAGAGTACTTCAACGCCATTTATGAGTTAAGTGAAAAACTTCAGAACATGAAGGAATTGAAGAATTCGAAGTACCCTAGAGGTTCTAGGCATGGGCTATATATCAACAGGACATACTTTGGATTATATACCATACTCCATGATCTGGAAGCTAATGTGGTTACTACAAAACCATCATGGCTTGAAGACAATAAACCTATGCAGGTGGCGAGTTAGTCGTTTTTTAGAACTGATGCGTAACCGTCAAGCCATTTATTTCGATTAAAACATAATATTTCTCAATTAAATTTGAACTTATGTATAATCGACTTAAGAAATGGCCCGCAATGGTTCTGGCGATACTGATGACCATGGGGTTTGTTGGGTGTGGTGACGATGATGCCTCTACCGCAACAAACACTACTGGGCAACAAAATGAGGATAATAATTCTGGCGATAATGGAAACGATGATTCTAATAATGGTAATCCAACTACCGAGGATATAGATCTTGCTGTTATCGCCAATAAGTTTTACAACAGTGATGCGGTGACAGTGGCTGTTTCCGATGATTTTGTAACGATCACCACTACAAATGAGCCCGATCACAAAAGCATGTACTACCCAGTTGACCATGCGCTATATGAGGCGTATAATGAACCCAATAACCCCCGTTTTCGAAAGAATCCCAATAACATTGTCGCCCAAAACATTAGTTTTCGACTACCACGGCATCCTTCTGAAGCTACAAATAAACAGACTACAGGACTTGGTCCAATGGGGGTTGCCATCAACGGAGTAGTACTTTTCAATCAAAACGCAGCACCTGGTGATGACATATTGGACGAACTTCATACATTCGATCAATATGAAGGACACCCTCAACAGCGTGGCACCTATCATTATCATACCGAGCCCGTTTTCTTGACACAGACGAAATCTGATTCCGCGTTAATCGGTGTTTTATTAGACGGTTTTCCGGTGTACGGACCAGTCGAAAATGGTAAAACCATAGCCAATAGTGATTTGGATGATTATCATGGGCACTCCCATGCGACAGCAGATTTTCCGATGGGCATTTACCACTATCATATCACAGACGATCTCCCTTGGATCAATGGAAGTGGGTATTTTGGGAATGTTGGCACGTTGACTCAATGAGACCTTTTGTTGAACTGACAATGGTGATTTTAGTACTTTCCTGCGTACCAAAAACAAAGAAAATACTACGATCGGAAACATTTACC
>CAYMST010000414.1:0-3173 GCA_964393115.1 uncultured Roseivirgaceae bacterium
ATTCGAAAATGATGGATCCTAGGCTGTCCGTTTCTCCATCTCGTACTGGACTGCCGAGCATACTATAGCGTCCTTCGGACTTTCCGAAAGTGGTGATTTTTTGGAACATGTATTCGCCCTCACTGACGGCACCTTTAGTCACCAACCCGCCACCGGAGTATACCACAATCACCCCATCGTTTTGCAGAGAGTCTTCTGCCACGACATGGCTGGCGGAAGTGATGATAAGTGAGTCTCCACTGTTTACGGTCAGCTTGTTGGAAGCGAAGGTTCCTGATATGCCCGCGTTGTAGTTTGCATCGATGACGGCATTTTGATCTTTTTCTGGTTTCGCTCCGTAGCTCCAAGTAGTACCGTTCCATATGTTCGGGTCTACAAAAATTTGAGAACTCAGTGATGTTTCATCATTAATACTATCGTTCATTCCGTCATTCGGTCCAAAATCCGAAACTTCAATAATGGAGACGGTTCTGGTTCCATTTGTATTCGGTGAAGCATTATTACCATACATGAGGAAATTAACGGCGTTTGCAAGCCCTGAATTAGATGAGACAAAGTCGACCACGATAGTTGAGGTATCAGCTGTTACAAATACTTCATAAGTATACCCTGATCCAGATCCTGTATGGGCGTTCAACGTAGTCACCAGTCCGAATGACGATATGTATTCATTTATTCCGTCTTTTACTCCGGTTACCTGAATGATATAACCGGACAACTTTTGACCATATGCTTCCTCAGGATTTGTCACTACGACTCCAGAGAATAGTGCTACCGAATCTCCACCGGGGATATAGGAAGGGTCTAAACCTGTACCGGTAATGTTTGGCTCTTCATTAATGCTGTCGATGTTGATGACGAACCACATGCTGTCCGTTTCGAGATCAAAGGCGTCTTTCACTCTAAATAAAAGACTATCCATAAAGTTTTCTGATCCATTATGATGGTACTTGACTAGTCCAGAATCTATGGTTGCTTGTGTAAAAGTGTCTGTGATGCTAATTGTGTCACCATCTACGATAAGCCAACCATAAGAGGGTATAGAATCGATGGTATAGGTAATGCTTGTAGAGTCCACGATGTCATCCTCAAACTTAAGAATTGAGGTTCCGATAACTGCGGAATCTCCTTCATTGACCATGAGTCCAGTATTTGTGACAAGCGTTGGGGCGTTGTTTGGAACCGTAAAAATGAACGTTGACGCGGTAGCTGAGAGGCCCGAGGTGTCCTTTACAGTAAACTTTAAGGTGTCACTGAAATTGGTTGAACTATCATGCATATAAATTAATCCAAGCGTATCTATTTGTGCTTGTGTCAGTGTATCGTCGATTGCCAAGCTATCAGTTCCTAATACTAGTGGTCCAAAGCTAGGGATGGCATTGATGGTATAGATGATGTTGGTCGAGTCCTCCTGTAAGTCTGTATATTGTAAGTGTGAGGTCATGATAGTATCCGTACCTCCAAGGGTAAGCGAGAGGCCTGTATTATTTGTCTCTGAGGGAGGTGATTCACTAAATATAGTGGTGGGGTTTACCTTAAAAATGGCCTCAGTTCCACTGTTTACCTGACCACTTCCATATACCATGCCCTCTTCATCGAAGCGAACACATATTGGAGTCAGTCCAACTCCAGATCTACCTGCTATCGTGAAGTTTTGAATTTCGCCATCGTAGTCAAGAATCAATATGACGTTTTTAGGATTGCCGACATCGTAACTATCTGAATAGGCATTCATAGCAATCCTATGGTTGATTGTATCGATATCTGCACTGTTACTTGTCCAAATGACTTCGTTACCACTATTGGTGTTATTTCCGATGGTTTTGGCCCAGAGCCGTTCACCATCGCTGCTAAATTTCTGTATTAAAATATCAAACGCACCACTGCGAAATTTATAATGCAAATCCCAGGTGATTAAATACACGTTGCCTTCTTCGTCGGCCAATAAACTACCTGGGTTACTACCTCCCTCTTGATTCCAACTCTTACTCCATTCTAGATTGTCGTCAATGAGGCTGTACTTTAAGATACCTTGATAATCTCCACCTGATGTAAATGCTTCATAATAGTAGATGTAATCACCAGATATTACCGACGCGCGAGTTCTTTTTTGAGAGCCCGCGAAGCCACCTGATCCTGCGACAATGCTTGCGCTTACAATAAGGTCTTTGGCGGGATTCATCTCTATATAAGAAGCTGAGTCATAGAAGAACTCTATGGCAGCACCGAGACTGTCTTCTGGACCTGTTGGGTCAGGCGTATTGGGGAGAGGAGATCCTGTCGCGAATGGCATGACCGAAACCGTATCGGGAGAGCTTCCTATAAAATCTGGGGTGCTTACTGCGAATTCACTGCTTAGATCCACCATAGTGAGATCAAAGCCAGGATGCGCACCGAATTGAAGTTGTCTGAGCGTATCACCATCTCTGCGGTCAATGAACAACTGTAAATCATCTGCAATTATGACCATTGTACTGTCGTCATTCCCTATTACGAGATCATTGACCACATGCGCCATTCCTGACTCGATGTAGTCATATCCCCAGACAAATTTCCCAGAGTCCAGTGTGTAGCACACTGCACCCATACTTTGGTAGCCCGAATTGGAGTTTTGACCGTCATAAGCGACGAATAAATGGTCTTTACCATTGATTTTGGCAACCTCACTTTTTCGTGCATTACCCGCTTTAAAGTAGCTGTCTGCGCTTTCGTTTACAATATTACTATTCTCAACATTGGCCATCGTATCCGTCCATAAAATAGTTCCGTTGGGACTGTATTTGGACACCACTATCGCTCCAAAGGCGGTATATGTAGTGGCTAGGTAGATATTATTGGCTGAGTCTACAGCCATGGACTGTCTATCTTGGGTTGAGTTCACCAATTCGCCATCCCGAAACCAAATGGGGATCTGTGCGATTAGTTCGCCGCTAAAGACCATAAGCACCAAACCAAAGATTATTTTGTGAAGCTGTTTCATAGAAATGTTGTGTTGAGTTTATTAATATGGGTTTTGAGTTATAGATGCTGAAATTACAATTAAATTTTAGAATATTCATATGTTATTATTCTGATTTTTTATAAAAATGTGGCGTTGGGAACTTATCGTTGCTGACCTTGACTCCATAAGTCGAAGTATTTGGATAAGGTTGCTTAATGGGTTTTTCTGGAAG
>CAYMST010000415.1:0-3131 GCA_964393115.1 uncultured Roseivirgaceae bacterium
CTGCTTCCACAGTTTTTCATTTAACTCAGCAAGCGTAACAGTCTCACGTTTTATGGAAACAGCATTGGTGTATTCACCGTGGATAGTGCTGCCAACTACGCTGATTCCATCAATCGACGCAAGCCCGGATCGCAACCCATCCACCAGTTGCTCCCGCAAGGTTGTCAGTGGCCTCCAGCCCTTATTCTCCAGCCATTTTATACCTGCACTCAGACCCGCAATCGCCTGCATCGGTGCTGACCCTGTATCACAGTAAGTCGGAAAAACAGCCACCTTCTTCTCTCCAGGCACGATTTCACAGGCAGCACTTGGACATACCATCGAAACACTTTCCGAAATATACAACCCCCCGATACCCTGAGGCCCAAAGGGTGCCTTATGACCTGCAAAGACAAAAAAGTCAGGTGCTAGTTCAGAAATGTTAATCGGGATCAGTCCTGCGGTTTGGGCTCCATCCAGCAGACAGAGAGCCCCATACTTCTTTGCAAGCGCAACAACTCTTTCGAACGGAAGAATTTCACCGGTCACATTACTTGCCATGCTCATAGCCACCATCTTAGCACCTTTTTCTAACTCCAATTCCAGCTTGACCAGATCCACGGGGCCATCCGCAGCCCGCGGGATGATCGCTCCCGACACACCTCGCTCCTGCTGCAGTTTGTAATACCAACGTGATAATGCATGATGCTCCATCGAGCTGATGATCAAGCGATCTCCTGGTTCCCAGGCCAGATCACTAAAAGCAACAGCTATGCTTTGTGTACAACTTTGTGTGAAAAGAAAACGGGCTGAATCCCTAATGCCAAAAAAGGAGGTAGTGACATCCACCCCATCCTTAAAAACCGCTAACCATTCGTCCGGAGGTAAGTTATTAAAGTCAGCGATCGCCTGATTCACAGACTCAGGCTTCGGCCAGGTGGTGCCAGCATTGTTTAAATAGATCATTTCGGAATCATTAGACTCCCTTAAACATCGTCAAATTATCTGATTTCGAACTTAGCAGAAACACTTTCGTGCTTCGAGAGTTCCTTTGTCTTTGTTAAGTCTACATCGAATGGCCGAATGAAATTATTGCCTGCGAGATCTTCCGCCCTACTGCTTATCTCCAAACTATACTCTCCATCCTCCCAGTCCTTAGCGGGCCAAAATGTTAAGATATCATCCTGAGGCATATGCCATTTTCCAACTATTAGCTCATCTCCCAAATAGATTTCTGACATGGTGGAGATGGCATAGTCCATAGGCTCATGAAACAAGAATGAAGCAGAACTACTTGTATTCTTCCCAGGAAGTTTAAATTTTACCTCCCCGATTTTTGGGATTTGCTCATCACGCTCCACCACGGTAAAACGTTTTTCAAATTCTACCTCCAGGGTTTTTCCAGTGCGACTCCTAAAGTCTTTATCGAGAACAAGTCGATAAGTCTTACCTGCTTCTAAGACCGGGCCTAGTTTCAGGTTTGGTCCAAGATCTCGCTTTATTCGCCCCGGCTCAATCCAGACGGTAAGTTGATCTCCCGTCTCATTCCACAGTTCGGGTGAAAGCTCAATAAACGCTCTCTGTACTTCCTCATCCTCTTGAAATAAACGCAAATGATTGTAAACCTTCCCTATTTCCATCGGCTTGCTAAACACAAAGTAGAATTTGAGCAGGTTTTCGGGCAGCTCTTCCGCTAAAGGAAAAATACTAACCACTGTGGGTGCTTCGAACACCTCTAAATCAGGAGTGAAAGAAAATAGTGAGTCTGTTCCTGAAAATACCACATAGGTTAATCCATTGGTGAAAGGAACGAAAGGAGTGAATATGTTGTCGCTGACCTTGCCTGCTACTCCACGCTCAGCACCCTGAAGTTTAACTTTTAAGTGAGCTGTACTTGCATCCACTCGCAGCGCTACTGCAAAGCCCTTTTCCCATATCAAAGAAAAACCTGCTTCCTGAGCAAGACCATTCAAGGTGAAACTTAGGAGGCAGGCAAAAAAGATGCTTTTTAAAGCCATCGGTTATTGGAGGTCCTCAATTGCAGATCGCCATCTGATTTTCGCTGAAGCATGACAAACCTGGTCTCGTCTAGCTGATCCAACTGCAAAACGTTGACAAAAGGTAGCGCGATGAAATCAACTCCGGCAGTCCCGGACCGCTCTTTTACTCGCTCTGTAAGCGAACCATTAAAATTCTTTACATCTTCTAGCTTGATCTTCATCACAGCTCTTGCTGAGTTTGCCATCAGCAAATAAGAGCTCCCCTCTTTTTCCATCACGATCATATCCAAAGGTGTGTTCCAATTTCCAAGTTCCGCCACCGTTCTACCTTTTACATGCTTCCCTGGAACTAAATCGGATTCAGGAAAAATCACAAGCGGAGTACAGGTATAACTTGCCACAATGTAGTCTGTATCTCCCATAGCCGCAGTAGTAAAGGCCTTAATGGGTGAGTGTGTCTCATACTTTCCATGAGCTGCATGGTAAATCTCCAGGGAGCTCATACCCTGTTCACCATTAAAAGGGAAGGGCATCGCTCGGAACGTAGATCCGAATTCTTTATTTGAAAGTCCAGTAACCATCACTTTCCCATTTGCATAGTTTAGATCAGAAATGGCCCACTTACGCAACGGTCGGCCTCTCCTGTCCTCGGCTTCAGCATCCACAACGGACTCCAGCGATTGATCGGAATACGATACCTGATTTAAATCCACCACGTTCATCGTCTCATTATCATCAATCTTGACTAAGACATTCGTACCGTTGGCATGACTGACTGCAACATAAATGGACTTAGAGATCGGGTTGATGGCCAAATCTGAAATGGAAATGTTATCGACCGTAGTGCCCACCATTTCAGCGATCTTCTTGTCAAAACCACTTATATCAAAGTTTTCCACCTCGGCTCTCTCCTTTGTGTCCTTGGTGTCAACTGCAATAACTTTTCCCTTTTCACTGTCGCCAATAAAGAGAATCCCTTCAGGCCCAAAATCCAGTGCGTTAATCGCCTCTATTTCCGGATTTCCCATAGTAAACCCTTCCTTCAGGTCATCGGTAGCCTGGACGATTGTCATCAAAAAGATGAAGACAATCGTGATTGATAATTTCTTTTTCATAGGTTAAATCTTTGATGTATTAACCTGATGTAATTCA
>CAYMST010000416.1:0-3120 GCA_964393115.1 uncultured Roseivirgaceae bacterium
ATAGACTGGGAAGAAGATGTTGAAATCGGTGAAATTATGTGGAAGAGTGTGGAATTTCAGTAGTATAATTTGGGACTTTGATGGGGTCATTCTGGACTCAATGCCTGTAAGAAATGCTGGTTTCGAACTAGTCCTGCATGAGTATTCAGACAGTATGAAAAAACGATTACTTGAATATCATTTGGAAAACGGCGGATTGTCAAGATATGCGAAGTTTAGATATTTTCAAGAAAAGATATTGAATACTGATTATAATGAAAGACAAGTAAATAAGTGGGCTCAACACTTTAAAGAAATAATGCTTGAGAAGCTCATTGATCACTCATTGCTTATAAAAGATACGGTGACTTTTCTTGAGAAGAACGCTGACAAGTATAATTTTCATATCGCATCTGGATCTGATCAAACCGAGCTTCGTGAAATTGTAGCTCGCTTAAATCTTTCCCCATTCTTCAAGTCTGTTTATGGTTCGCCTACCGCTAAAAAAGAACTGGTGTCCAAGATTATTCATGAGAATAGCTATAGGCCGGATGGTTGTTGCCTAATAGGTGACTCAAGGAATGATTATGATGCAGCTAGATTCAATTCTATAGCATTTTATGGATACAATAATGATTCATTAAGATCCATTGGTGAAGGTTATATTGAAAGTTTTGACTTGCTATCGATCGATGATTAAGAAAATTTTTCAATCACCCACAATCAGTACCTGGCTAAATTTTATCATAAAGTTTGGTGGTTGGCTATTTCTGCTGCCCTTAATACTTAACTACTTTGATGCCTCTATGGTGTCAGTATGGATGGTTTTTCAAACAATAAACGGGATACTGATAATTTTTGATTTGGGCTTTAATCAATCTTTCTCAAGGTCTTTCTCCTATTGTTTTGGGGGAGTGGAAGATCTGCAAAATGATGAATCCGGAAGACTTATCAAGAGTAGCAATAAAACCAATATGATCAATTGGTCATTGATGGGAAGTATCTTTGGGACTTCAAAACGTATTTATTTTTTTATAGCTCTTATATGTTTCGTAGGAATATTAATAATTTCATTTTGGTCAGTAGACCCGATTTTATATAAACTTCAGCAAGAAAGAGCAACCTATTCAGTTATTCTGATCGTTGCATTAGGATCTTCAATTAAAATTTATGGAAATCTATTTTCTAGTTTTCTGATCGGTGGAAGCAGAGTTCCATTGGTAAATAACTGGGAGAGCATTTTTGGGGCATTGAATCTACTAACTTCTTTTCTTGTTTTTTACATGTTTCACAATGTGTACCTTCTTCTAGCGAATCAGCAATTTTGGTTTGTGGCCTCAGTGGTAAGAAATTATATCTTAGTAAAAAAAGAGTATCCGCAATTAGTAAGTAAGCCTTTTGACAAGAGCCTTTTTAAAATTGTATTCAAATCGGCATGGAGAAGTGCGGTTGGAATCATTTCTGGATATGGTGCAGTCCAATTGTCAAGCTTACTGCTGACACGCCAATTAAGTACATCTGAACTAGCATCTTTCCTTTTAGCTTTCAAACTTGTCACATTAATCTCAGATTTTTCAAGAGCTCCGTTTTATAGCAGGTTGCCAGAACTCACTACACTCCATTCAAGAAACTCTACGAAAAGTTTTTTTAGAATAGCTACAAAAGGAATGAATTTAAGTCTGATAGTTTTCTCTCTTGCCATTTTATGGGTGGCGTTTTCAGGTGATTTTGTTTTGAAACTTCTTAATAGCGATACCGAATTTGTTCCGACCTTAGTTTGGTCGGCATTAGGCTTAGCCTTTTTTTTTGAAAGGTATGGTGCAATTAATCTGCAGATATATAGTGTATCAAATCATATCCTTTGGCATATCTCCAATGGCATAACAGGCATTCTCTTTATTATGATACTTTATATCTCAATGGGGAGCTTACTACTATTAGCTATTCCTTTTTCGATGATTTTGAGCAATTTGTTATTTTATTGCCCTTATAATGTCTGGTTAAACGTTAAGTATTATAAGATCAATTGGTGGAAATTAAACAGCAGAGGGCCTTTACCAATTTTTTTTCTGTTCATTGTTTTGTTAGCAATCAGTAATCTTATATGAAGCACCTTTTTTTTGTACATACTCACATAACTTATTACGTCTCCAAAGCAATAATTTCTAAGTTTGAAATAGCAGAGAAAGAAATTCTAATGGTTTATAGCAGAAACTACAGCAATAGTGTTTCTCAATTAAATGGGATCAATGTGTCTGACATTAGCAAATCACTTTTGAAACTCTCTTATTGGAGGGTTGGCGAACGAGAAAGATTGATTAAGGAGTTAGATAATAAGTTGCACTTAGATAAAGAACGATTTAAAGCATATTTACCTCACGTTGCGGACCCAGTCATGCAGGCAATCGCTCGTCACTCTTTGTGTACTGAGGTGAATTTCATCGAAGAAGGTGCTAATTGTTATTCCAAGGCATTTTATGACATTAGAAAAGATACCAAGTGGATGATTAAGAAGATCATAAATGGTTTAGACTTAAACAAGAAATCTAGATTTCAACTACGCAAGCCGTTCGAGCTTGATAAAAAGCTACTAAGTAAAACAAGAAATTATTTTACCATTTCACCGAATGGATTTTCTTATGCAAAAGGTGCTCCTATTCAAGTGTTAAATCTGATACCAGAACCAATTAGTTATAGTCTTCGATCCAATGCGATTTTTATATTTGAAGCAGCCATAGAAAATAAGCAGATACATGATAGTGAAGTATACTTTGATAGTATTAAAAAGATGTTTTCTCAGGCTACAAAAACCTATGCTTTAGATACAATCTCATACAAGTTTCATCCCGCTCAGGATATAAATGTAAAGTCTCAAATCATTGAGATTGGTAGTGAGATTTTCAAGGAGAGTTTTATAATACCTAATGATATTCCTTTCGAACAAATTCTATTAAACCATAAAAATTTACTTGTTTTAGGATTTACATCTTCTCTGTTATATTATGCAAGCATATTGGGCAATGAAGTTCATTCATATGAAGATCTTATCCTACGTGATACCGGATTTAAATCATATAGGAAATTCAATGATTTCGATATCAAAATTCTATTCTTTGCAGCTTAAGTTACATTGTGACGTCT
>CAYMST010000417.1:0-3069 GCA_964393115.1 uncultured Roseivirgaceae bacterium
AGCCGAAGAAGAATACATAATGATGACTGTCCGTAGTCATGATCAGTTTAATACCACGGTGTATGGCTTAGATGATCGCTATAGAGGTATAAAAGGTGGAAGAGATGTCGTATTTATGAATGAAAATGATATTCGAAAGCAATCGCTAGATCCATCAAAACAGGTCTCTCTCAGAAGTCGGTATGACGGTATAATAAGAGAAGTAAAGGGATTAACCATTATTCCTTACAATATTCCTGAAGGGTGTATTGCTACCTATTTCCCTGAATGTAATGCATTAATTCCTATTGAATTAAAAGCTAGGAAAAGTCATACTCCGGCTAGTAAGTCTGTTAAGATAATGGTTTCACAATCTTAAGGGATAAAATCATCTCAAAATGAAAATTCAACCAAATTGATAACTACTCTTTTTGACGCTGTTCAGATGCGATTATTCGGTGTGAATAAAAGCGATATATTGTTTTTGTCGAAAGAGCAGATTGGATTAATTCTATTAATCATGGTTTTTTGATTGTAAAACCAATGTTTTGATCGATAAATATTTTGCTGATGATGTCCAAAAATCAATTGGTCTAAGGTAGACAACAGTTGTCGGGTTTACTTTTCGAACTCCTATACATTTGCAGTTGCATTGGCCAAATCTGAGAAAACTCCTAATTCTTGAACTTCAGTCTTATGATTTAGACCGAAGTTTTTCGTTTGACAGAAAGTATTTAAAACTAAGCTAAATCTAACTCACATCTTATGAGTAAATCAATTTCCTATTTACTAGGTGCAATCTTATTTGTTTCGAATCAATTTGTTTTCTCACAGTGGAAGGCGATTAATCCTGGTGCAGGAGGACAGGTGCAGGATGTAGTAGCTGATCCGAATGCAACGAATACGCTGTATCTAGCGTCTGACATGGAAGGACTTTATAAATCCACTAATAATGGAGGAGCGTGGCGTCTAACAGGACAATTGGTGCAGAGCAGGGTGTATGCGGTTGCGGTTGCTCCAGGTAATTCGAACAAGCTTGTAGTTGGTACCTTGTATGGATTACATATTTCCGAGGATGGAGGAAATACCTATCGGTTTATTGAATATACCCGTAACAGAACGATTGGAGCAGTAGCTTTTGATCCCAATGATCCAGATAGAATCATAGCAGCTCCTGGATGGCGCGATGATTATGAGTTTGTAGATAATTTTGGTGAAACGGTAAATGGTAGAGGGGAGATATTTCTTTCTACAGATGGTGGCGATACATGGGGTACACGAACATTTGACACGAACCAAAGCAGTGATCGCAATGTATATACCATTCAATTTGATCCAAGTGATACGCGTAAGGTATACCTAGGAGCTGCCAAAGGCATATACAGAAGTAACAATGGAGGACTTGGGTGGAATAAGCTAGCCGGTCCGCAAGGTACTACCTTCAACAGAGGCGTGGCGGTAAGTCCCAACGGTAAGTATCTATATGCCGCATATGCCACCGATGGCGCGAATAGAAACGGTTATGTCTATGCAACGCGCTCGTCAAATATTGCCTGGACTCAGGTAAATGAAGGTTCGGGGGTATCATTAGAAAGCATTGATTACTGGTATCCAGAGGTTGATTCGAGATCCATAGGAGATACTCATAAAGTTATTATTAGTCTACAAAGCAATAGGACTGGACTATACGAAGGGACTTTTGAGTGGTCAGGCAACAATCTTGTTTCCTATCGTTGGGATTTAGTGTGGTCTGGAACCGCTAGCTTTGACACTGGATGGGATTGGGCTGAACCTAACCCAAGGTTTTGTCACTATACACCACCCTCTTGGCCTCGTCGAATTTGGTCTACGACTAACCAAACGGTATTCCAAGGTACACCGAATAATTCTGGGTGGAGTTGGCAAAATAGATATTGCCGTCCTAATACGAATTTTAGCAATCAATTCTTTAACACAACTTTTTACACTTATTTCGGAAGAGGAACGGAAAGCACGTATTCGTACGATATCGCGAGAGATGATAACTACGTGATCCAAGGGCAAGCCGATAATGGCTTAGTTGAAAGCTGGGATGAAGGTGCGTCATGGTCGAATATTCAAAGAAGGTCGAACGGAATCAACCTGACTGATGTACAAGCGGTGGTTATAGGAGACGCGTCAGGAACACCTGTGGTATTGGCGCAGGCCAGTGGAGGTTTTGGTGGAGGGGCTTGGGATGGACGACTTTATGCTAAAAAACTCGTGAATCATTCTCCTGCAGATATATGGCAGTTTCTAGGTGGTGGTCCAAATTCTGTTAATGGTATACCCAATGGCATCTTGAGAGATATAACTGTAGCTCCTTCCAATCCAAAAAAGGTGTTTTTCTTCTCGACGAATAACGGGCTTTACATGATTGAGGATATAGGTGCCTTTATAAATTTTATTGAGCAAGGAGGCTCACCTTCACCAACCCGTATTCTGAATGCGGCTAGTGTGACGAATTCCAGAAAGATATCTGTGCACCCTACCAACGAAAATATTGTCTTTTTGAGTTCTAACGGAGGTAGCCAGCAAGGGGTTTGGAAAGGCATTCGAAATGGAAATAATTGGTCTTGGACTAAGGTACTTGCTGGTGGCGGCTGGGATTCCGAGGTGACTGCCTGGGAACATAATGGACAGGTGTATTTGTTGTACCAAGGTAAGAGCGGGTCTGAATTTGATATGAAGCTATCACTAGATGAAGGAGATACTTGGACAGTGATCATGGATAAAACGAGAGCGTTATTGTTGACTTCGCATGATTGGTACGGTCAGATTGGTCAGTTTTACAATTGGGAAAATAAAGGTGGAAGTACAGGTTTTAAGGATAATATCTTTGTCAATTTTTATGATCATACATTCCAGGTCGGTTATGGGATGTTTAGAGGTCAAATTCAGAACGATGGCACAGTAAAATGGGCGGATTGGTCAGGAAATCTGCACTTTACAGGATTTACATCAGCGGTACCATATACAGATGCAACAGGGAAGGACTATCTATATGTCACGACTGCTGGTGCTGGTGCTTGGTATAGGGAAATCAAAAATTTCAATGGAAGGAATATCGTA
>CAYMST010000418.1:0-3066 GCA_964393115.1 uncultured Roseivirgaceae bacterium
CCACTTCAGGAGTCTCTTCTACTACCTCTTCAACCGTTTCAACCACTTCTTCAGCAGTTTCTTCAACTACTGCTTCGACCTCCTCGGCTGCTACTTCTTCTACAACTGCTTCAGGAGCTGCCTTTTTAGGGCTAGAGCCACCAGACTTTTTGCCACGACGGCGACGGCGACTGCTACTTCCTTTGCTGCTGCCAGCTTTTCCTGGTGCTAACTCATTGAAGTCAACGAGTTCGATGATTGCCATTTCAGCATTATCACCTTTACGCGGTCCAATTTTCAGAATACGCGTATAACCTCCTGGACGATCTGCAACTGCGTTGGAGATAGGACCGAAGAGTTCCTTGACGGATTCTTTATTTTGGAGATAGGAAAATACTACTCGGCGGCTTTGAGTAGAATCAGTTTTAGATTTGGTGATCAACGGCTCAACATACTTGCGTAGCGCTTTTGCTTTTGCAAGCGTAGTAGTGATCCGTTTGTGGATGATCAGGGAGCTAGCCATGTTGGATAACATAGCCTTGCGGTGGGCGGATTTACGCCCGAGATGGTTAAACTTCTTACCGTGTCTCATTTTTAAGCTAAAATTAAAATGACGCTGCCAAGAGCATTCCTTCCACGACAGTGGGGGTCATAATCTCTTGGGAAATGAGTCAGAACAATAAATTGAATGACTGAATTGTTGAATTACTGAATCGAAATTGACTCAATAAGTCAACAATTCAACCATCCTTCTATTCAAAAAACGATTAATCTTCTTCGAGCTTGTACTTGGCAACGTCCATGCCAAAGCTCAGGTTCTTATCGGCGACTAGCTCCTCTAGCTCAGTAAGAGATTTCTTACCGAAGTTACGGAACTTAAGTAGGTCAGCGATGTTGTAACTAACCAAGTCTCCGAGGGTTTTGATGTCGGCTGCCTTAAGACAGTTGTAAGCACGAACTGAAAGATCCAACTCAGATAGTGGAGTTTTCAGAAGCTTACGCATCTGTAGGTAGTTTTCATCAACTTCATCCTTCTTCTCAGGCTCATCAGTTTTCAACGTGATAGAGTCATCAGAGAATAGCATTAGATGGCGAAGTAGAATGTTAGCCGCTTCTTTGAGGGCTGATTCTGCATCGATTGTACCATCAGTCTTAACACCAATCTCTAGCTGCTCGTAGTCAGTCTTCTGTTCGATACGGTAGTCATCGACAGAATAAGTAACGTTGCGAACCGGAGTGAAGATTGCATCAATCGCAATTTCACCGATTGGAGCGTTAGGATTTTTGTTTTCTTCAGCTGGTTGATAGCCACGGCCCTTATCAACAGTCAACTCAATATCAAACTGAGTTTTGGGATCTAGGTGTGCGATCACGTGATCAGGGTTGGTTACCTGAAAAGCGTTGGTGTGATCAGAAATATCACCTGCGGTGAATACTTCTTTTCCACGCACAGAAACGAAGATTTTGTTATCCCCTTCAGTGATACGCTTCATGCGTACCCCTTTAAGATTTAGGATAATCTCCGTTACATCTTCGATCACCCCTGGTACGACAGAAAATTCGTGATCTACACCAGGGACTTTGATAGAGGTAATGGCGAATCCCTCCAGAGAAGATAGTAAGACTCGACGAAGAGAGTTACCAACGGTGATACCGTAGCCTCTTTCGAGTGGGCGGAGCAAAAAGCGTCCATAGAAGTCATCTTCTTTTTCAAGAACGACCTTCTCTGGCATTTGGAAATTCAGCAGTGCCATATAGTTTACCTGTGCTTGCTGTGATAAAAAAAACGAAAGATAAAATTACTTGGAATACAATTCCACGATCAGCTGTTCCTTGATATTCTCAGGAATTTCTTCCCGATTAGGAACATTTAGATAGGTACCGCTATGCTGGCCAGGATTTACATCCACCCATGAAAAGCGAGCACCTGAACCTAGTTTTTCATTAATCACCTCGAGATTTTTACTTTTCTCTCTTACAGTGATAACATCACCAGGTTGGATTTGAGTCGAAGGGATATTGTTTACCACTCCGTTTAGCTCAAAGTGCTTATGATTGACTAATTGACGTGCCGCGCGACGTGTAGGAGCAAGTCCCATACGGAAAACGACATTGTCAAAACGAGATTCTAGCATTTGAAGGAAAACCTCACCGGTTACTCCTTTCTTTGCAGAAGCTTTGTCAAATGTATTGCGGAATTGACGCTCTAGTACACCATAAGTGTACTTAGCTTTTTGTTTTTCCTGCAGCTGGACTGCGTAGTCAGACTGCTTACGACGGCGGTTGCGACCATGTTGGCCGGGGCCGTATTTGCGGCGATCCAACGCTTTGCTAGGGCCGAAAATTGGCTCCTTAAATTTACGCGCTATTTTGCCTTTGGGACCTCTGTATCTAGCCATTGTTATTCTTTCTTCAACAAATTAATCAGACTCTACGACGCTTAGGTGGACGACAGCCATTGTGTGGTAGAGGAGTAATATCACGAATGACAGATACTTCAATACCAGCTGCAGCAACAGAACGGATAGCAGACTCACGTCCAGCACCTGTTCCTTTGACGAACACTTCTACTTTACGAAGGCCCATGTCATAAGCCTTTTTAGCGCAATCCGTCGCGGCTACCTGAGCAGCATAAGGAGTATTTTTCTTCGATCCGCGGAATCCCATCTTACCAGCAGCAGACCAAGAGATAGTGTTTCCACCAAGATCTGTGATCGTAATGATGATATTGTTGAAGGAAGAGCTGATGTGCACCTGCCCCACAGGATCGACTTTCTTTTTCTTTTTAACGCTTCTGTTCTTTGCCATGATTTAATGGAGCTTAAAAGCTATTTAGTCACTTTTTTCTTACCGGCAACCGTCTTCTTACGACCTTTACGGGTACGTGCATTTGTACGGGTACGCTGTCCACGTAAAGGGAGACCTCTACGGTGTCTTAGGCCTCGGTAGCATCCGATGTCCATCAATCGTTTGATGTTTAGTTGGATCTCACTACGAAGGGCTCCTTCGACTTTGTACTCATCACCGATGATACGGCGGATCATTACGATCTCATCATCAGTCCAGTCTCTTACCTTTTTGTTTTCG
>CAYMST010000419.1:0-3048 GCA_964393115.1 uncultured Roseivirgaceae bacterium
CCTATACCCCCAAGATTATTTTTTAAGAATGCAGAAAAGATCCAAATTATCTTCTGCCTGTGGGTTCAGTATGTAGTCATCAACCCTTATTTCTGACGCAAGTCCCTGGTTCTCTTTATGTAGTTTATTCCTATTGATTCTGTTTAGAATATCATATGGGACACGTAACCAAGTTGCAGGAAGATTATACTCTAGATTGAAAATATCGAGCTTCTTAAACTTCGCTACAGAAGCTTTATTCTCCTCGTAGTACTGCATCACCTTTTCATTGCCAGCGATACCCCTCATCTCAACTTCGCCAAAATGGGTTTTACACAAATCTATTAGCGATTGATTAGTATATTCTCGTATATGCCACGGGTTTCGTGTAAGTGACATTTTAATATTAGGAGTCGTAATTAACGCTCTTCCTCCGGGCCTAAGAATCCGGGAGATTTCCTTCACCAATAAGCCGTCATCCTCAATATGTTCAATAACATGGAAACAAATTATAGTATCAGCAGATTCGCTTTCAATAGTGGTAAGGGGGGGGAAAACAGCCTGTTTAAATTCATGATCTCCAAATTTCGCTTTAAGCTTGGCGACTACTTCATCTATTTTATCCAGGCCTAAGTAAGATGTTCCTTTCTCACCTAATAGCTCAACGCCTCTGCCTTCACCACAGCCTAGTTCTAAAATTTCACCTTTAACAAATGGCATCGCGGCATAATAAGCCTTTAGAAGTCTTTGATGAACTGGATTATCGGAATCCAGTTGATCCGATGCAATTTCTGAAGTATATACAGCCATATTACATGAATTAAACACCACCTTATTAGTGTATTTCTACTATTAAGGGGATGAATTTTAATTGAATAAAAAACAAAACTAGGAAAAAGAAACGCAATTGAAACAAGGGGAGTTGCCTTTCTTTTAGCTTTGCACTCGATATGAAAAGTAACGACTTAGACATTGCTTACGGCACGCGAGCGGTAATTGAAGCCATCAAATCAGGTAAGGCCATCGAACGCCTACTTATTCAAAAAGGGTTATCTAACTCGTTGATATCCGAATTGAGATCGGAGATTAAAGGACAAGATATTCCCATCTCGTATGTTCCTTTGGAAAAACTCAATAGGATAAAAAAAGGGAATCATCAAGGAGTAATCGCTTACCTATCGGTAATTGATTATCCTAAATTAGAAAATATTGTAATGCAGGTTTTTGAATCGGGCAAAACGCCTTTTTTCTTGATTCTGGATCGAATAACGGATGTTCGAAATTTTGGAGCCATTGCTAGAACCGCCGAGTGCGCTGGCGTTCAAGCCATCATTGTTCCTGACAAAGGCTCAGCACTCATCACTTCTGACGCTATTAAGACGTCTGCTGGGGCTCTACATCATATTCACGTTTGCAAAGAAAAAAGTCTTAAAAACACCATTCACTACCTTAAGGACTCCGGAATAGAAGTCATTGCTTGTACCGAAAAGACTGAAGATACTGTATTCGAAGCCGATTTTGTCAGTCCTACTTGTGTGGTTCTGGGATCGGAAGAAAACGGCATCTCTGAAGATATTTTAGCCGCCTGCGATCAGAAAGTCAAAATCCCAATGTCCGGTAAAATTGATTCGCTTAACGTCTCGGTAGCTGCTGGAATCGTACTTTTTCAAATTAGTGCGAAAAATAAAAGTTTGATCACCTAGTTCTTCTGACGTATTCGTTGAATACGCTGTAGCAACGTAGGATGTGAATAATTGATGAATACATCAATCGGACTCGGGGTCAGATTAGAAAGTGAATCTACACTTAGCTTCTTTAATGCCGAGATAAGTGCCTCACCTGAAGAAGTTGCCGCCGCAAATCGATCTGCCTCGTACTCGTTTTTCCGACTTAGCATGCTCGAAGCTATTCCTAAGATGCTTGAAACAGGAGTGTAGAGAATCCCAAAGGCGATTAAGTTGAGCTGTATGTACGTTGTGCCATCAGCTCCTAAGGATTCACTTACCTCCGTACTGAATAGCATTGTCGAAAGTAAAAACAACATGAAACCAGTTAGAGCCATGCTCAGGATAGTGCCTTGCACGATATGTTTCTTTTTGTAGTGACCTACTTCGTGAGCAAATACGGCCAATAGCTCCTGAGTGGAGTTTTTTTCCAATAAAGTATCAAACAAAACGACCTTTTTACTTCTACCCATGCCTGAAAAAAACGCATTCCCTTTGGTGGACCGTTTTGACCCGTCCATGACAAATATATTTTTTACCGGAAACATTACCTCGCTACAATATGACTTTATAGCGCTCAATGTCTCTCCGGATTCCATTGGCGTGAGCTTATTGAAGAGAGGTAGGATAAGTGAAGTATAAGCAAAATTGAGGAATAAGGTAAATAGAACAACGACTACCCAAAAAACCAACCAGAAATCTTCATCAAACAGTCGTATCGACAATAAGAAAAGCGCCAAGAGACCGACACCTATGGGAATTCCAATGAGATACCCTTTTATTTTATCTAGAAAAAAAGTGCTTAAGGTTGTCTTATTAAATCCGTATCTATCCTCAATAACAAACGTCCGGTACAACGCTCCGGGTAACCCAAGTACATCCATCAGGAAAAACAGAACCAACAGAAAAGCTGCCGTATGTATAGATGGATCCATAAAGTACTCTCCGACATAAGCATTTAACTTTCCAAGCCAGCCGAAATAAAGCGTGCAAATGGTCAGAATAAAGGTAACCAACCCTGTTATTGCTCCAAACCAATTGTTATGAGATTGGTAGTTCTGAGATTTTTTATAATTGGCATCATCGTATATACCTCGTAATTCTTCGGGTACTTCTTTTTTGAGACTTTTATGGTTAAGTGTCGTAAGCGTGAGATTTAATAGATAATCCCAACTGACTATTGCGATCAAAATAATCAATATCGTATCCGAATTCATGAAGAGCGTGTACAAAAATTTGAAAAAGGATGAGTCGCGAATATAGTGCCCTTAACTAAAAATGGATATACCAACAAAATAAGGATATGTTAAATCGCGTGTTTCATGGCCTAGTAGCCTTTTTTTAT
>CAYMST010000420.1:0-3010 GCA_964393115.1 uncultured Roseivirgaceae bacterium
ACTACGTGAAGACGCGCCAGGCCTTCGGCCACGCCATCGACAAGTTCCAATACATTCGCTTCAAGCTGGCGGATCTGGCCACCGAACAGGCCGCCGCCCGCGCCTTTCTCGACCAGGTCATCATGGCTCACGTGGCGGGCAAGAAGCTGACCGTCCAGGCCAGCCAGGCCAAGCTGCTCTGTTCCGAACTGCTCAAACGCCACTGCGATGAATGCTTGCAGTTCTTCGGTGGCTACGGCTACATGCTGGAGTATCCTATTGCCCGGGCCTACATCGACGCGCGGGTGCAAACTATCTACGCCGGAACATCCGAAGTCATGCGCGAAATTATTTCTTCCAGCGGACTGGGTCTCTAACCCGACCATGCGGCCTCCCGCCGATCTCTGTCGCCTCGCTCTGGACCTGGCGCGTGAAGCCTACGACCAGGACGAAATTCCGGTCGGCAGCGTGCTCTATCGTCCGGGCGCCGAAGCGGAGGCGGAGAGCAGCTACGAAATCCTTGCCAGCGCGCGCAACCGGATCGTCGAGGGCACGGACGCCACCCTGCACGCGGAGATTCAGACCATCAGCGCGGCCTGCGCCCGGGTGGGCTCCGAACGATTGCCGGGTTGCTTCGTGGTCACGACCCTGGAACCCTGCATGATGTGCACGGGCGCGCTGGTGCTGGCGCGCATCGAAGCCGTGTATTTCTTTACGCCCGTGCTGTCCGGGATGGGCCTGCGCGAACTGCTCACTCACTCCCGCGAAGAACGGCGCTTCAACCACTACCCCGAAGCCGTCCACATCGAAGAATACCAGACCGAATCGGCCGAGCTCTTGCGCTCGTTCTTTCAGAAAAAACGAGAATTACACCGGGCCCGAAAACAAGAAGAGCCGGTGACGGCCGTCGAGGGCTGAGCGGCGGCGCGTCTCCGCCTTGTTTGCGACCTCGCCTGATTCCTCCTTGACACAGGCCCTCCGCGCCGAATTCTGCTTTTTCCCGCCCGTTTGGTCGGGATGGTTCCAGACCAGGAGAGGTGACCGAGTGGTTGAAGGTGCACGCCTGGAACGCGTGTGTGGGGTAACACTCACCGTGGGTTCGAATCCCACCCTCTCCGTATAAAGTGATATCTTCGAACTCGCTGGCCGCACTGCCAGCAGAAGGCCGAAATGTCTGCCTCGCAGACTCGCCTATCGCGGGCGTCGGCCAGTTTCTCGCAATAGAAGGCCCCTCAAAATCGCCCGCGCCGCCCGTGCTGGAGTCCGCACGGCGGACCCCAGCACGGGCGGAGGTCTTGTTCTTGCGCTCGCTTTCCTGTATGCGATTACTATGCTTCGAACTCCGCTGGCTGGCCTTTTTCATGGGCAAAGCCAATTCGAGTACCGCCGGACGCATGATGTAACTGAAGGGTTCCTTCCATTTCAGAAGAGGCCGGTCGCTCGACAGTTTGATTTCATGTAATTGCGCCCGCAATTTCTCGGCCTTCCTCGCATGTGCCCGGGCCTCCAGATACTCAATGGGAAGCGATTTGATTTCATCTGCTGTTTTGCAAATGGCATCACACACTTCATTGTCTCTTACGCCTTCGATCGCTTTTTGTTGATCACGTAACTCCAGAATCTCAGCCGTATAACGATCACGTACCTCTTTTAGTTCGTCGACTGGCAATCCGTCTTCCACCCAGAGATCGTACAAACGATTCTTTTTCCGGTTCAATTCAGTAATTCTCGCCTCGACTGGAGTCAGTAGAGATTCTTTCGTTCGATCCTTTTCATCGATTCGGTTGCGGAACCAAGTTTTCAAGTTTGTAAGGAAACTTTCCGAGAACCGGAGTTTCTGGATTTCTCGGTCAATGATTTCGAATAGTTTCCTTCGCGGGATACTGACCTGTTTTCCATTTTGACTGGAGCATTTATGGATGTAGTAATGGTATTCACGACCTGATTTTTTACGTTTGATGTCCAGAGTCAGGGTCGTTCCGCAATCCGCGCACTTCAGAAAACGAGTAAGAGGGTCCTGCAATTTTCGGTGCTTGCGCCCTTGCCTGTGTCTGGCAAGCTTTTCCATTCTTTGTATGAAACGTGACTTGGGGTAATACGAGTCATGATGTTCCGGGTTCGCGCGAATCAGTTTGCCTTTATGATAAAATTCTCCGTGGTAAGTGGGATTTCTGAGAATCTTGTGTAGATTCTGAGCGGTCCACGCGACTCCGTAGAGTCCTGTCGGGTGTCCCTGCGCATTCATGAGCTCGGCCATTTCCTGACAGGAATAGTCGTTCTTATCGAAAGTGCCGAAAAGAAAGTTCAGCACAGGGGCGAACTCTGGATCGATCTCATGTTTGAGTTCCTTTCGATCAAAACGATAACCCACGACCGCTTTGCCTGGCTTGATACCATGCTCGGCTTTGAATTCGTATGCTCGCCGGATGCGCTGGCCCATTCTGTCTGTTTCGCCTTTGGCGAGGACGCCTTTCAGCATGAAGTTCAGGGCGTCGTTGGAATCCATCCGTGGAGTAAGTCGCAGTCCGTCGTCATAGAGGTGGATTTCGCGGCCGTGTTCGTAGTTGAAATCGAGAACGAGTTGAACGTCGGGCAGATTTCGCGCCAGTCGGTCGACGGTTTTGAAAATGACGATATCAATATCAAGCTTGAGCGCCTTGCGCATCATCTCGTGGAAGTTGGGGCGGTTTCGCTTGCTGGCCGATTCGACGAAGGAGTAATTTTTGACGACGCGGAATCCTTGTTCTTCCGCGTATTTCAGGCCACGTTCTTTTTGAGCGCGAAGACTGGTGTTGTCTTCCTGCTTTTTGGAGCTGACGCGGTCGCAGGTGAAGCAGGTTGATTGGGCTGTAGAGAGGATCTGGGGTTTTAGCATAATGGTCAAAGCCAAGCGAATCTCTACTTCCTCAAGGTTTTCTTTAGAATTTAACAGTAGCGACGACAATCGATACAAAATAGGTGATTACCCGCGAAGAACAGCGTCAGGGATTGAGTTGAGAAGCCCGGACAAACCGGGCTTCGTTATGAAAGC
>CAYMST010000421.1:0-3010 GCA_964393115.1 uncultured Roseivirgaceae bacterium
TACAAAGGAGTCTCAACGATTAAGGCAAGAATTCTACTCAAGTGGGTCATGGTCTGATTTAGCTCTTCAGTTGTATGATTACTATCTGAAGTTTGGGCATGTGAAAAATAAGGGGCAACAAGTAGAAATCGAGAACTATTTTTTGGAAAACGCTCCTAAGAAGGACAGTAAATTGGGGATGGATACCATCTTTTATTATCAAAGTTATGTTTGGTACTATCACATTATCCAAAACTTCCCGTTGTGCTTTAAGTATTCAAAGAAGTGGACTGACTTCCTAATAGAAAATGAAACTTTGGTCCACGAAGAGCCTGAAATGTTCATCAGAGGGTACCATAATATTCTCTCCTCCCTATTTTTCTGCGATGATGTCAAAAGATTTAGAAAGGAGCTTTCGATACTAGAGAACTTTATCTTGGAGAGAGAAAGTACTTTTAATGAGAGCCAGCAAATACAGTCTTTCACTTATTTGGAAACTGGTAGGCTTAACCTCTATTTCTTAGAGGGCCGGTTTACCGAGGGTGCCTCTTATTGCAAAGAGTTTGAGAGTAGGTTAGCAGATTTTGATTCACGACTTGATATTCATCGCAAAATGACTTTTCAGTACAAGATGGCTAGTCTGAAGTTCGGTAGTGGGGATTATCATGGTTCGTTAAGGCACTTAAATATGATTATTAACAATCCGGCAATATCTCTTAAGGAGGACATACAATCATACGCCAGGTTTTTAGCCCTAATTGTTCATTATGAGTTGGGGAATGATGATCTAATTTACTTTCAAATCAAATCTACCTATCGATTCATGTTGAAGCTCAAGGACTTTCAGAAGGTGCATGAAGCCATCTTTAGATTTCTGAGGCAATCCATATATATGGATAGAAAGACTTTGATACCAAACTTTAAGTCTTTGAGGAGTGAATTAATCGAGGTGATAAAAGACAAATTTGAGCGTAGGCCGATGTTGTATTTGGACATTATATCCTGGTTGGAGAGCAAAATTGATAATGTGCCAGTCGAAGAGGTAATTAGAAACAAAAAGATAGCAAAAGGGGCATAAAAAAAGCTAAGGAATACCCCTTAGCTTTGACCTTTGCTGGTTGGAAAGATCAATGTGCTTTATAGCGACATCATGAATATTGCTAAGAACGCAATGCCCAGTGATGCAATACGAACCATCGCTCCAAATTTTGAAAATCTTTTATCTAAAGTCTGTGGGTCCATTTTTTCCATGGTATTCGAATTTACTTTCGTAAAAGTGGAAAATTCAAACCCGGTTTGGTAGGTAAATTATACCTATATCGTGCTAGGCAAAATGCTTATTAAATAAAAAAGCCATCTCAAGTTAGATGGCTTCATTAATGTACTTTATCTGCTGACTATCCGATAGAAACTCGTTTGAATTCAGAGACCGTCATTCCTTTGGAGACTGAATCTAAATACTGTGCGATCGTCTGCGAATTATCTTTTACAAATGCCTGGCTCAGAAGTGTATTTTCTTTGTAGAACTTATTCAGCTTACCCATGGCGATTTTTTCAATGATATTCTCAGGCTTTCCTTCCTGTCGTGCCTGCTCTTTTCCAATCTCAATCTCCTTTTCAACGATAGCAGGGTCTACACCGTCTTTATCAACTGCTACCGGGTTCATTGCTGCGATTTGCATTGCTACGTCTTTCCCTGCGTCTTCTGCGTTAGAGCCGTTGGTATTTTGTAGCGCAACTAAAACGCCCAATTTTGAATTGGAGTGGATGTATGGAACTACCGCATCACCTGAAAGTACCTGAATTTCTTTCACCTCAAGTTTCTCCCCAATCTTTCCTGTCATCTCTACGATCTTTTCCTGAACTGTAAGATCTCCCAGACTCATGGCGTAAAGTGCCTCTATGCTCTCTGGCTTTTGAGCGAATGCTAATTCGGCAATCTGGTTACCTAGTGCAACAAACTCTTCATTTTTAGCGACAAAGTCTGTCTCACAAGTAAAAGCAATAAGAGCACCTTCTGAGTTTGTATCATTAGTTTTTGCAAAAACCACTCCTTCAGAAGTTTCTCTATCTGCTCTAGAGGCAGATACTTTTTGACCTTTCTTTCTCAAAAGCTCAACGGCTTTTTCAAAATCTCCTTCAGCTTCTGTAAGCGCCTTTTTACAATCCATCATACCGGCACCAGTCATTTGCCTTAGTTTGTTTACGTCTTGTGCTGTAATAGCCATGTTATTCGTTGTTTTAATTTTATATACAAACAAAAATTGAACACCGAAAAATCAATGTTCAATTCTTAATGTTAAGATTATAATGTGTTTCCGTTATTCTGCGACTTCTTTGTTTTCGTCTGCAGCTTTCTTAGCTGCCTCTTCCTCAGCCTGAGCTTGCTCTTCTTTGTCTTTCTTACGTTCTGAAAGACCTTCCTCTATCGCTTTTCCAAAATACTCAGTCAAAAGTTTGATTGACTTGAAAGCATCATCATTTCCTGGGATCGGGTAATCGATCTTATTTGGATCTGAATTTGTGTCTACAATTCCAAATACAGGGATGTTTAGCTTCTGTGCTTCAGAAATTGCAATGTGTTCTCTTTTGATGTCCACGACGAAAAGTGCGGCAGGAAGTCTGTTAAGGTCAGAAATACCTCCCAAAACTTTTTCCAATTTATCCTTAGCTCTGCTGATCATTAGTCGCTCTCTCTTTGCCAGGTTTTGATAGGCTTCCTCTTTCATCAGCTTCTCCATGCCAGCCATTTTTTTCAATGACTTTCTTATTGTAGCGAAATTGGTAAGCATACCACCCTGCCATCTTTCGGTTACGAAAGGCATGTTTAGTCGTTTTGCTTCATTTTCTACAACTTCTTTTGCTTGCTTCTTTGTAGCAACAAACATTACTTTTCTCCCTGATCTCACTACCGCTTTTACTGCGTTGGTAGCTTCGTCTAAGCATGCTAATGTTTTGTGTAAGTCGATGATGTGGATGCCATTCTTTTCCATGAAAATGAATGGAGCCATAGCTGGATCCCATTTTCTGG
>CAYMST010000422.1:0-2987 GCA_964393115.1 uncultured Roseivirgaceae bacterium
TTTCTAAATTTCATCAATTATGCAAGACTATCTTTATTTATTCCGAGGCGGTGATGCTAGAAGGGCTGAGACCTCACCAGAGCAAATGCAAGAACATATGCAAAAGTGGGGAGCGTGGATGCAGCAATTGGCTGAAACGGGTAATTTTATTTCTGGCCTTCCCCTGCAAAGGGAAGGAAAAGTGGTGGAAAAAGCCGGCAAGGTAATTACTGACGCCCCTTTCGCAGAGGGTAACGAAATCGTAGGAGGATACCTCATGGTCAAAGCCGATAACCTGGACCATGCTACCGAGCTCTCAAAAGCATGTCCTATATTCGAACATGAAGGCAGTGTAGAGGTACGAGAAATCGCACCAATGGAAATGTAATCAAAACATAAAGCTCACTTCAGAATATTTTTAGAGGTGAGCTTCCAATACCATTTATACGATAATAAGGATGTGTATTTTGCTACTGTTTTCTCCTCCTTCTTCGTTAAAAATCCTTGAATAAGAAAAAATCAGTTTCGTAAACTAATATGTCGTTGTACACTACAAATGGTATAAATTCCCTAGCGATTATGGACGAGCATGTAGCATTGCAAAGAAACAGGACGGTCGATACGATTGTAGGTCATTTCTTCAGACATGAGTTTTCAAAATCTATTGCCTACCTAAGAGGTGCCTTCCCAAATGTATCGATTGACCTGATTGAGGATGCGGTACAAGAGGGACTCTTTAAAGCTGTTGAAGTATGGCCATTTAACTATATCCCCGATAACCCCACCAAATGGATTTTAAAAGTAGCCCGAAATAAACTG
The DNA here is from genome assembly GCA_964393115.1 of uncultured Roseivirgaceae bacterium. Classification (GTDB taxonomy): domain Bacteria; phylum Bacteroidota; class Bacteroidia; order Cytophagales; family Cyclobacteriaceae; genus CAYMST01. The sequence goes on from CAYMST010000422.1 coordinate 799, forward strand.
CTCGATAGCCTACGTAGAGGTGCCAAGGTTTCTTTTCAGGAACTGCAAAACCTTGAACGTTCTGCACAGGTAGAACACATTAGTGACGATCAGCTTGATGAGCAAATACTCGACGATCAACTACGAATGATATATGCCTGCTGTGATTCCAGTCTTTCGGTAGAAAACCAAATTATACTAACCCTAAAGATTCTATGTGGTTTCAGTAATAAAGAAGTAGCAAGGGCTTTATTGAAAAATGAAGATGCCGTTGCCAAGGCTTATACACGTGGAAAGCAGAAACTCAAAAAGGGACAGTTTACTTTAGCTGGTATCTCTAAGGAAATGATCTTATCTCGCCAAAGCACTGTGCTCCAAGTCATCTACCTACTGTTTAATGAAGGGTACAAAGCATCGGAAGGCCAAGATCTTATTCGAAGAGATCTCTGTGAAGAGGCCGTTCGCCTTGCCTATCTTCTCGAAGAGTGCTCATCTCACAAAACCTCTGAGGTGTATGCGTTGCAAGCCTTAATGTGTTTAAATATTGCGCGAATGGACTGTAGGGTTGGGACCAGTGGTGAGCTTTTGACGCTCGAGTATCAGGATAGGTCCAAATATGACCAAGCACTTATAGAACAAGGGTTTCAACTAATCGAACGGGCAAAAACAGGTGTAGAACAACCATCAGAATATCTTATTCTCGCCATGATCATGGGCTGGCACTGTGCCGTTTCCAGATATGAAGACACGAACTGGTCTGAAATTCTGAAGTTGTATGATATATTAATCAGAATAAAACCGTCACCTGTTACCCAATTAAACCGATTGATTGTGATTTCCAAAGTCGACGGACCTTCAAAGGTCCTAAAGGAACTGGGACAACTTACCGGAATGGCTTTTTTAGAAAACTATTATTTATATCATGCAGTTAGAGGTGACCTACTAACACAGGTAGGAGATAATAGTGAGGCATGTAAAGCGCTGGAAAAAGCTATTGCACTTGCAAAAAATGATACCGAGAAAGCCTTTCTAGCCAATAAACTGCAGAGAGCCCAAAAAATAATTTTGTAAAAGGCCCCTTCTACGTGATGCATAGTTAGGTTTTAGATGAGCTTATAAAAACAACGTTTAGAGTAAAAGCCTTGAGGAAAGGTGAACTCAAAAATTATTTACTACCAGTATGTGAAATCATTTATTGACCAGTAGGTTCTGGTTATCTTGCGATCCCTAAGTCTAATAAAGTATCATGTCGGAACCGAAAAACACTCTTTTTTTATTGGATGCTATGGCGCTTATTTACCGCGCACACTTTGCATTCAGTCAGAACCCAAGAATCAATAGCAAAGGTTTAAATACCGGAGCCATATTTGGCTTTATGAACTCTCTTTTAGAGATCATATATAAGCAAAAGCCTAGTCATCTTGGTGTGGCCTTCGATACCAAAGCTCCCACCTTCAGACACGAGACGTTTACCGAATACAAAGCAAACAGGGACAAACAACCAGAAGATATAGGAACCGCCATCCCGTGGATCAAGAAGATACTAGATGGCTTTGACATTCCAGTCTTAGAAAAAGACGGCTTTGAAGCTGATGATATCATTGGTACGATTGCACATAAAGCCAGTGATGCTGGTTTTGACGTCTACATGATGACTCCAGATAAAGACTACGCCCAACTGGTACGTGATAATGTCTTCCTGTATAAACCGGCCTTCCAAGGAAAGGGAGTAGATATATTAGGCATACCAGAAGTACTTGCTAAGTTTGAAGTAGAACGAGTGGATCAAGTAATCGACTTTTTGGGATTGCAGGGAGATGCTGTAGATAATATTCCAGGAATCCCGGGAGTAGGTCCTAAAACTGCAGTTAAGTTACTCAAGCAGTTTGGAACCGTTGAAAACCTGGTTCAAAATACCGACCAACTAAAAGGGGCCCAGAAGAAAAAGGTAGAGGAGTTTGGCCAACAAGGAATTTTATCAAAAGAACTAGCTACGATCGTAACCGACGTTCCGGTTGATTATGAGCCTGAAAACCTAAAATACACCGGACCAAAAGAAGAGACCTTAAAACCAATATTTGAGGAGCTAGAGTTTCGCACTACCGCCAAGCGGATATTTGGTGGTGAACCAGAAAAAACAGCCACACCAAAGAAAACTCGGAAAAAGGCAAGTTCCGACCAAATATCTCTTTTTGATAATGTCGCTGAAG
>CAYMST010000423.1:0-2984 GCA_964393115.1 uncultured Roseivirgaceae bacterium
ATTTTAATGTCAATAATTAACAAGTTAATGTTTAAAAAGTACTTGTTTTAATTTTTATAGAGCTGGTTCTGTTGCCATTCCATTGATTTCGTAAAGTCTTAATGGCAGGCTTGTTTTTAGTTTATGATTCATAAAAACTAATTAAAATAGTTAATTACTAATTAAAATAGTCTTATCTTAGCCTTATAAAACACCTAGTATCAGTCATGGGAAAGTGTGATGGCACGCGAGCTATTTTACATATGGATCTGGATACGTTTTTTGTGTCTGTAGAGCGTCTATTGGATAGTAGACTCGTGGGTAAACCAGTACTAATAGGTGGTACCAGTGACAGAGGAGTGGTGGCCTCGTGTAGCTACGAGGCCAGATCTTTTGGGGTACACTCCGCCATGCCGATGAAACAGGCGAGGATGTTATGCCCTGAAGCTATAGTGATCCGGGGAAATGCAGCTAACTATACCAAGCACTCTCATGATGTCACGGAGATCATTAAGGAACGAGTTCCAGTATATGAGAAAACATCTATTGATGAGTTTTATGTAGATCTCACAGGAATGGATCGTTTCTTTAGTAGTATGAAGCTAGCGTCCGAGATTAGGAATCAGATTAGAAAAGATACTGGTTTACCTATTTCTTTTGGTTTATCCATCAATAAAACAGTATCGAAGGTCGCTACGGGAGAAATTAAGCCTGATAATCAGGTGCGTATTGATGCTGGATTCGAGAAGGAGTTTCTTGCACCCTTATCCATTAAAAAAATACCTATGGTAGGAGAAAAGACGGCACATATGCTATTTAACCTTGGTGTCAAAAAGATTGAAACTATTCAAGAGATGCCTATTGAATTAATGCAGCGCGTATTTGGGAAAAATGGAATTGCTATTTGGAAAAAAGCAAATGGAATCGATAATTCGCCAGTTGTTCCATACACAGAGCGAAAGTCTATTTCTACCGAGCGAACATTTAATCAGGATACCATTGATGTCAAAAAGATAAAGTCTATTCTAGTGGCTATGGCTGAAAACTTGGCATTTCAGCTTAGAAGAGGGCATAAGCTAACAGCATGTGTGGCCGTGAAGGTACGTTATTCAGATTTTAGCACGCATAATCTACAAAGTAGACTGCCCTATACTTCTATGGATCATGTGTTATTGCCTAAGGTTTTAGAACTGTTTGATAAGTTGTATCAGAAAAGATTGCTGATACGATTAATAGGAGTGCGGTTTAGTCATTTGGTAGATGGAGGACATCAGATTAATTTTTTAGATGACTTTGAGGATACAATCAATCTATACCAAGCGATGGATACCATTCGAGATAAGTTTGGTGATCGGAAAGTGATGTTAGCGACGGGGATGGAAGCAAAGACCATTAGCCGCTTTAACCCTTTTACTGGTGAGCCGCCACCGCTACTGCCCAATAGAAGGAGGTAGAAGTCGACGAGAAGTGTAGATTAGTCGTTTGGATCGTTATGTTGAGGATAATGTCCATATGACTTTCAAAAGACTTCGTTAGCTTTAAGTTTTATAAAGCAACTTAGATGAAAAATATACTTGTACTGCTAATTGTTGTTGTATTTCCTAAACCATCCTTGGCGCAGGAACTTACTTATCCTGTAAGTAAATATGCTATTAAACTGAATTTGATATCATTAGTTGATTTGGTATTTGATAATAATAGTTTCGTAGGAGGTCTCCCAGAGATACATTTTGATAAAGCGATAGATAAGGATAGCGAAGTCTCATTTATTTGGGGCTATAACGGGGTGTATAAAAGTTCTTTGGTAGATGGACCAGAAGAGGAACAGAATTTCGCCTATTCGCCGGGCAATACAATCAATGAGTTCAATCAAGGATTGTTACGCTCATGGATTAAATTCAACTACCGTATTTATTTTGGCGAAGAAGAACGCACTGGTTTTTTTATAGGAGGAAGTATCGATGCCCACTTATTTAAGCATTTCGATACCAAGGAAGAAGTTATTCTTCCTTCCAAGCCTAAAATAATCTATTCATTTCGACCGGGATATTCATTTCAATTAGGTTATCGAGCACGGTTAGTTAACCCAAAAAAGGAGTGCTTTCGACGCGTATTTTTTGAAGCGTATTATTCGGTCGGAGATTTTAAGGTTAATTCTGAAAAAGAGCGCTGGTTTGATAGAACTATTGGTGGTAGGGATTATTTCGTCTATCCAAATAATGGTTTTTTGTTGGGTTACATGCTTTGATAATAATGTGGACAATAAAAACAATACTAATCGTAATAATATTCTTTCCTTTGCTGGGATTAGGACAAAGTGATGCTAGTCAGGATTCTGTGCTTCACGAAATTAAATTCTCACCATACTATCTGTCAAAAGTAGGAGGGACAGAAGATACAGGTGTTTCTGGTAGAAACTTTATAAGTCGACGGAGCGATTATTACGAGATAGCTTACGAGCGAATAGTAGGTGGTCAAAAGGGAGTAGGGCTAAGCCTAGGGTGGATCAATGGGAAATATAAGACCAATGCAAATTTTCGATTTTACCCTAAGAACAAGGCATCGAGGATATTTGTAGATGTGACTATGATGCTTTCTGGAGAGACAACAAGAGGGGGAGATTTCGATAACGCAAATGTGTTTGATATTTTTTCCTTAGTAGGAATAGGTCATAAGTTTTTGACGAAGTCTGAACGGTATACCGCAGAAATATATTTAGCCATTGGTCCCAGGCTTATAAAGCTCGGTGAAGAGTCTTCTTCTTCAACAGGTGATTTTGGAGGGGACTTTAATATTCGGATTGGTAGACGGTTTAGTACAGCTAAAAAGAAGAAGAAATGAGTAGAGTTTTTTTGTTGACACTATTTCTTTCGGTGTTTAGTATGGCCTGTGAGCGCGTTGAAGTGGATACTACAGATTTCATGGTTGATGTGGTTTATGAGGGTGTTCCGGTACAGCAAGGCTATGTGAGTTTTTCAGGGGCCTCACCTGTTCATGGTTTTCCG
>CAYMST010000424.1:0-2972 GCA_964393115.1 uncultured Roseivirgaceae bacterium
GTCGCCTGGACTAACTGTTGCCGTCAAGGTCAACTCATCATCCAATAAAACATTCTCAGTCGGACAATTATCTATAACAACTCCGGTGACCGTAATAGGATCGACCGTAATATCACATGTTGACGTAAACGAACCGTCTGTGGTCGTTACCGTAATCGTCGCAGTGCCTAAACCTGCAGCTACCACAGCTCCGTTAGCATCAACGGTTAACACATCTGTATCTGAACTAGACCAACCCACACTCCCATCGGTAGCGTCGCCTGGACTAACTGTTGCCGTCAAGGTCAATTCATCGCCTAATAAAATATTCTCAGATGGACAGTTATCAATAGAAACACCGGTTACTGCAATCGGGTCTACCGTGATCTCACAAGTAGACGTAAATGAACCATCTGTGGTCGTAACTGTAATGGTTGCCGTTCCTAAACCAGCTCCAACAACATTCCCCTCCGAATCAACGGTTAATACATCTTCATCAGAAGATGACCAGCTAATACTACCATCCGTAGCATCTGACGGACTTACTGTTGCCGTTAATGTCAATTCTTCACCCAATAAAATATTCTCCGTTGGACAATTATCTATCGAAACACCAGTGACAACTATCGGGTCCACCGTAATCTCGCAAGTAGACGTAAATGAACCATCTGTTGTCGTAACTGTAATGGTTGCCGTTCCTAAACCGGCTCCAACAACATTCCCCTCCGAATCAACGATTAATACATCTTCATCAGAAGATGACCAGCTAATATTAGCATCCGTAGCATCTGATGGACTTACTGTTGCCGTCAATGTTAATTCTTCACCCAATAAAATATTCTCTGATGGACAATTATCTATCGAAACACCTGTTACTACAATCGGGTCTACTGTAATCTCGCAAGCGTCAGTGAAAGAGCCATCCGTCGTTGTTACCGTAATCGTCGCCGTACCCAACCCAACAGCAGACATATTACCATCCGAATCAATGGTTAAAATATCAGTATCCGAACTAGACCAACTAACGCTTGCATCCGTAGGATCTTCCGGAGTTACCGTAGCAGTCAATGTAAGATCATCACCTATTAATATGTTTGAAGTAGGACAGTTATCTATAGAAATACCGGTAACCAATACCGAATCAACTGTGATTTCACAGGTAGCCGTAAATGCCCCATCAGTAGTCGTTACCGTAATCGTCGCGGTTCCAGCGCTATCGGCAACAACATTTCCTTCACTATCAACGGTTAAAATATCTTCATCAGAAGATGACCATGTAACACTTGGATCAGTGGCGTCAGACGGACTTACAACTGCATTTAATGTAAATTCATTTCTAACAAACACAGCTGTATCTGGACAATTATCTATGGACACGCCAGTTACAGGAAATTCGTTCGCCACCACTGTAATCTCACAAGTAGACGTAAATGAACCGTCGTTTGTAGTTACTGTAATTGTTGCAGTACCAAGATCGTTTGCTGTTATTGCACCATTGCTAGCAACTGAGATTATACTATTATTTGAAGTACTCCAACTCACGCTCTGATCAGTAGCGTTCGAAGGCGATATTACAGCATTAAGAGTCAGATCGGCTCCAATGACTGTGTTACCATCTGGACAGTTATCAACCGAAACACCTGTTACTACAATCGGGTCAACGGTGATCTCGCAAGTAGACGTAAACGAACCGTCGGTTGTCGTCACTGTAATGGTAGCGGTACCTAAGCCCGCCGCCACAACAGAACCATCTGAAGCAACCGTCAATACATCAGTATCTGAACTAGACCAACTTACACTCTTATCTGTAGCATCTGATGGACTAACAGTAGCTGTCAACGTCAATTCATCACCTAATAATATATTCTCTGTTGGACAATTATCTATAGAAACACCTGTAACAGCAATCGGATCAACCGTGATCTCGCAGGTGGACGTAAAGGAGCCATCAGTCGTCGTCACTGTAATTGTAGCCGTACCTAAACCAACAGCAACCACATCGCCTTCTGAATCAACGGTTAAGACATCTGTGTCGGAACTTGACCAACTTACACTCTTATCCGTAGCATCTGATGGACTAACAGTAGCTGTCAACGTCAATTCATCACCTAACAATATATTCTCCGTTGGACAATTATCTATCGAAACACCTGTAACAGCAATCGGGTCAACTGTGATCTCGCAGGTAGAAGTAAACGAACCGTCAGTTGTAGTCACCGTAATTGTCGCCGTGCCTAAGCCAGCTGCTACCACGTCACCTTCTGAATTAATTGTTAAGACATCCGTATCTGAACTCGACCAACTAAGACTCTTATCTGTAGCATCCGAAGGGCTAACTGTGGTCGTCAATGTCAATTCATCGCCTAACAATATATTCTCTGTTGGACAATTATCTATAGAAACACCTGTAACGGCAATCGGGTCAACGGTAATCTCGCAAGTAGACGTAAACGAACCATCGGTTGTCGTTACTGTGATCGTTGCAGTGCCCAAGCCCGCTGCTACCACGTCACCTTCTGAATTAATTGTTAAGACATCCGTATCTGAACTTGACCAACTAAGACTCTTATCTGTAGCATCCGAAGGGCTAACTGTGGCCGTCAATGTCAATTCATCGCCTAACAATATATTCTCCGTTGGACAATTATCTATCAACACGCCTGTAACAGCAATCGGGTCAACAGTAATCTCACACGTAGACGTATACGATCCATCTGTCGTGGTTACCGTTATGGTAGCCGTACCTAAGCCCGCCGCCACAACAGAACCATCTGAAGCAACCGTCAATACATCAGTATCCGAACTAGACCAACTAACGCTCGCATCAGTTGCGTCCGCAGGACTAACCGTTGCGGTCAATGTCAATTCATCGCCCAACAATATATTCTCCGTTGGACAATTATCTATTGACACACCTGTAACCGAAATTGGATCAACCGTAATCTCACACGTAGACGTATACGATCCATCTGTCGTGGTTACCGTTATGGTAG
>CAYMST010000425.1:0-2970 GCA_964393115.1 uncultured Roseivirgaceae bacterium
ATTCTGTTCTTAATCCGCTGACTAGTTTCTAGAAAAGTACCTGGCTTAATCAAGTTGACCAGTAGCAGCCCTACAACGATTGCAAAAACGGTTGTCATTAAGTACAGAGCAATCGTTTTAAAGGCAAGCTTCTTGAGACGTGTGATATCGCTTAAACCGGCTACTCCACTGATAATCGAGAATAAGACTAGTGGAACAGCAATAAACTTCAGTAGTCGAATAAATATTACGCCAAAAGGACTAATCCAATGAACAGTAAACTGATTCCAACCGATTGCACTTGAAACAAAAGCCCATAATATTCCCAATAACAGACCAATGATAATTTTAAAGTGTAGTGGTAGGTTTTTCATCAGTTTAATTGCTTTTATTCATCTCAATTCGAGAATGGAGAAATCACACCCCTAATTGGTTAAGTCGTCAAGCCGAGAAGATCTATCTAGTAAGTAATGATCGGTAATTACCAAAGCCGCCATCGCTTCCACAATAGCCACGGCTCTTGGCACAACACAAGGATCATGACGTCCCTTACCTGTTACCGTTACTGCTTCTCCTTCAGTATTAATACTATCTTGATCGTCCATGATAGTGGCAACTGGCTTAAATGCCGTTCGGAAGTAAATATCTTGACCGTTGGATATTCCACCTTGTACTCCACCAGAATGATTCGTTTTTGTTTTTACTTGACCATCCTCTTTATAGAAAGCATCGTTATGCTGAGAGCCTCTCATCTTCACGCCTTCGAAGCCACTTCCATATTCAAAACCTTTTACGGCGTTGATACTCAGCATGGCCTTTCCAAGTTCTGCATGTAGTTTGTCAAAAGCCGGTTCCCCTAAGCCTGCTGGTGCTCCTTGAATGACACAATCTACAACACCGCCTACTGTATCTCTATCCTTTCTGACGGCATCTATGTAGTCAATCATCTTCTCTGCCATCTCGTGGTCAGGACAGCGAACTATATTTTCCTCATAGTCGAGATCTAAATCTTGGTACGATTTGTTCAAAGCAAGATCTCCTACCTGAGAAACGTAAGCTTTAATTTTTATACCCAATGAAGATAAAAACATCTTGGCCACGGCACCTGCGGCCACTCTTGCTGCGGTTTCACGTGCTGAGCTCCTTCCTCCGCCTCGATAATCCCGATTACCACCATACTTTACGTGGTAAGTATAATCAGCATGTGAGGGTCTAAACTTATCTGCGATGTGGGAATAATCTTTACTTCGTTGGTCTTCGTTGAATACGACGATAGCCATAGGAGTTCCTGTGGACTTCCCTTCAAATACTCCCGAAAGAACTTGAACCTTATCACCTTCTTTTCGTTGCGTAACGATCTTAGATTGCCCTGGTTTCCGGCGATCCATTTCTAATTGAAGGAAGTCTTCATCAATAGTTACACCAGCTGGACACCCGTCAATAACAACCCCTACTGCTTTACCATGTGACTCTCCGAAAGTAGATATTCGAAATAGCCTCCCAAAATTATTTCCCCCCATCTATATTATTTCCTAGTTACCTGGGCTATTCATAACTATGCCGTCATTTCTTGAAAACCGCAAAGCCTATAATAGCCATTATTGAAACCGCGAAGATATTGGTAATTACCCTAAGCCACGCGCTTTCTTTCAAATCCTTTAGTGTATTATCTTGTAAATCAATCACATCATAAAAAGATCCTAAGTCATTCGCGGTGATATACTCATTCTTCTTACTCTCACCAGTTACTTGAATAACGAGCTTTGAAGCCAACGTATCATACTGTTCCTTGGAAGGGTTGAAATAAATCCATTCAAAGTAATCGCCCAGTTGATGTGTTCCTGGTTCCTTCGGTATTCCAAAATAGCTAAATGTCTTAGAGCCTGTCACATGGCCATTCGCTCGCTTTATATTTTGAAATGAATTAGGAGGAAAGATGTCAAAGTTTTCACCACCTTCTGTAACCGGCTCTTTTATCGCCGAAATATTACCATTTCCTACGATTCTAAACTCATAAGTGTAACTATCCCCAGTATTGAGTTGTTTCCTATCAATTTTCTCATTGAGTTTATAATTACCAACGGCAACGCTTTCTTTAAGTGGATGATCAGGTAGCTCTTTAACCTTGACCTGTTTTTTCTTACTCCAGTAGTCTTTGTATTCCCCTTGCCTGTTTTGCCCGAAGAAAGATCTGCGCTTAGCAAATTTGTATTTAACCATTTTGAGTTTTGCCGAAGGGAACTCAATATCATTCTTGGTAAGTGGAAAATAGCTTGCTTGGAATATCTTATACCGAACATATTCCTTACCATTTATTTGAATACGTTCCCCTCTAAGTTCCTCAATACTAAAATTCTCCTCCCAGCAGTCACGTGGCTTTATCTTCTTGCGGATTTCCGATAATTGAGCTGAGATATCATTGGCGAAATCTATTTTATTGTGATCCTTCGTTTGCACGTAAAAAGCCAAATTTAGGTTAAACTCTTCTCCTACATACACCTCTTTTTTGTCTGTGGTCAAAGCAAAAAAAGCATCCGCATCAACTTCTACAAACTCTTGTGGCTGACGATTAGACCGTCCGAAAAAATCATCAAAAGGATCAAACCCAAACGGGTTACTGCGCCTTCGCTGTTGCTTAATGGCAGGACCGACGATTATTTTCTTACCTTTAGATTGATACTTTTTACCATTTATAACAATGACAAATGGATCAAGCGTAAACGTCCCTTCTTTCGTTGGCTGATAATTTTGGGTTATGCTATTGGAGGAGGATATCTGTCCATTGATAATATTTGTAGAAGTAGAAGAAGAAACTCCTAGTTTTCTAAAGCCTGAGATCTCTGGAAACTGGCTATAATTTTTAATTCTGTCGTTATTCAGCGTAATTGTAACACTAAAGTTTTGGTTTAGTGCTATTTTATCCGGGCCTAGATTTATTTGCACATCCTGACCAAAAACACTGTAACTTATTAATAATAAAAACGTTAAAGG
>CAYMST010000426.1:0-2955 GCA_964393115.1 uncultured Roseivirgaceae bacterium
AGCAAATACAGTTTATCAAACTGTTGCAAATTCCTACTGCGGAACTTGATTCTAGAATTGAGGAGGAGTTGGAAATAAATCCTACTTTAGAAGATGGTCCAGACATGGAGGATCCGTCGGATAACGACATCAATGATGAATATGACAACGCCGATTCTAGTGATGAGTTGAGCGTAGAAGATTATATCAACGACGACTTTTCTGGATATAAAATGCAAGGTGATGGCCCAAATCCAGACGATGAAGAACGGGATATGCCCTTTAGTTCCGGAACAACTTTGCATGAACAGCTACTGGCTCAACTCGGATACTTGAAGTTAGATGAGCGATTGGAGATCATCGGCAAGCAAATTATCGGCAGTATTGATGGTGATGGCTATGTGCGACGGGAACTAGAATCAATCGTAAACGACCTGGCTTTTAGCCAAAATGTAGAAACAGACTTGGATGAAGTGGAAGAGCTGCTCTATGAGATTCAAAAATTTGATCCTCCTGGTATAGCTGCGCGAAATCTTCAAGAATGTTTGTTGCTCCAATTAGAGCGGCGTGTACAAGATACCACGGTACAATTAGCACTTAAGATAATAGACGAAAACTTTACCGAGTTCACCAAAAAACACTACGAAAAGATCCAAAGAAGAACAGGGGTGGATGAGGTTGCTTTTAAAGATGCGGTTCACGTCATCACCAAGTTGAACCCTAAGCCAGGAAATGGTAGCGAGGGAGATATCAAGACGCAATATTTAATACCTGATTTCATATTAAAAAACGTTGATGGAGAACTAGACCTAACACTCAATGGTAAAAATGCACCGGAGTTAAGGATTAGTAGGTCTTATTCAGATATGCTTCAGTCATTTGAAAAAAGTGATAAGAAAGATAAAAAATTAAAGGAGACAGTCACTTTTGTCAAGCAGAAACTAGATTCGGCGAAGTGGTTCATAGACGCCATTCGACAGCGTCAACAAACATTGATGAATACAATGAACGCAATTGTAGAATTACAGTATGAGTTCTTTATTCAGGAGGATGAATCAAAATTGCGTCCAATGATTTTAAAGGATGTGGCGGAGAAAATTGGAATGGATATCTCTACCGTTTCTAGAGTAGCCAACAGCAAAACCGTTCAAACTGAATTTGGCATTTACCCGTTGAAGTACTTTTTTTCGGAAGGTATCGCTACTGACTCTGGTGAAGATGTAAGTAGTAGGGAGGTTAAAAATAAGCTTAAGGAGTTTATTGATACAGAGAATAAATCAAGTCCGCTTTCTGATGACAAGCTGGAAAAATTATTAAAGAAAAATGGGTACAATATTGCCCGAAGGACGGTGGCGAAATATCGAGAGCAAATGAATATACCGGTAGCAAGGCTTAGAAAGGAAGTGTAGTGGAAAGATTTATGAAAGTCGTATCGTTGGTCATTCATCCTTTGTTGATGCCAACTGTTTTGTTCGCGCTATTGGTATATGTAGCCACTCCAGTTATAGGCTCTATTCACGAATCAAAATTCCTACTGCTAATAGGTATGGTGTTTTTATACACGTATTTTATCCCGGCATTGATTATTACTGTACTAAAACTGACGAATCGTATCTCAAGTATTTCGTTAAATGATCAAAAGGATAGATTTTGGCCATTCTTATATGCTATAGTGATCTATGGCGTTACGAGTTACGTATTCTATGCTAAATTTCACTTCACGGTGACGGCTACCGCTATGATGGGGATTACCACACTGATGCTTTTATTGTTTACCGTGATCAACTTATTTTTTAAAATAAGTATTCATGCTGCTGGGTCTAGCGGAACAGTAGGGTATTTAACGGCTCTGGCAATGGACAACCCAGGCTATCCATTACTCTTCCCGTTAATTATTATGGTGCTTTGTACGGGACTTGTGATTTCTTCCAGGTTATACCTCAATGCACATAGGCCTATTGAGGTATTGGTAGGTACTATTTTTGGCTTTACGATGTGCTTTGGAGGACTTCAGTTTTTCCTTTAGAATATATTCATGGAAATGCCAGCTGTCCAGCTTCGCATGGCTTGCCCTTGATAGAATTGATTGTCGGTATCGAAAACTTCACTTAGGCCAACCCGACCAAATAATGAGAATGAATCGAAACCGAACCGAAGCATTAGACCATATCTAAACCGGTTTTGTCCAAAATCTGCTTGCTGCTTGACAGTTTCACCTCTCCTTATTTTGTATTTACTATGCGTGTTGAAATTAAATCCTGCGTAGCCACCTACGCCAATAAACCATTTCGTTTTGTGATCTGTACCGAGGGGGTAAAACCTAAATTCAACTGGTATTTCCAGAAATGTTAAGGCTAATTTATTTTTATCCAATGACTGAGATGTGGTGTCAGACGCAGTATTGGTATAAATGATACTATCACCAAATTGAGGGAGAACTCTAAGTACCTCATTACTTTTAAAAGAAATTTTCTCTGATGTAATGCCAATCCCTATATTCAGGGTCAGGTTTTTGGTAAGATCCTTTTCTCGCGTGTAAGACAATCCCACGGATTTGGATCCAAACCACCTGCTTTCAAATTCTTTAGACGCATTTGTCAGTCCATATGATCCCAGGTCTAGTATGAGCTTACCTGGAATATTAGGTCTACCAAAGCTCTTGTCTTTTTGAGCAAAAAGATGACCTGCCGAAGCAACCAATAGAATGAGTATAAGTGCTCTAATTTTCATTTCTTGTAATACGTGTACAATTCAAAGGGCCCAAAGGTAGAGAAAAATTGACCGACCCCCTATTAGGATATCTTAAAAGGGGTTAAAGACTTTTAAAATGATGATTCCATTTCTTGCTTTCAATAAAGATAATATTTCATTATCTTTGCGCTCCGTAATTCAGAACGGAATGTGGTTCTGATTATTTTGTATGGCCTCCTAGCTCAACTGAATAGAGCACTTGATTACGGCTCAAGAGGTTACAGG
>CAYMST010000427.1:0-2952 GCA_964393115.1 uncultured Roseivirgaceae bacterium
CTTCGTGCGCCGCGATGCGAACGGCGTGTGGTTCACCAGCGCGGCCTCCGACGGCGTTGCACGCTTCGCCTACCAAGTGCGCACACCGAGCGGTGAGACTGAAACCGCCCAGATCAAGGTCGTCATCCAAGACACGCAGATCGGGAGCGCACAATGAGAGCGATCCTTATCAAAATTGCAGGCGTTTTTGTTCTCACAGCCTCTTTGGTCAGCCCGACTTTGGCGCAGGAGGTCGATGACAGCGACGACGAACGCAACCCACCCGACGACCCTATCGAGGTCGAAGTCATTGATCCGTCCGAGCGTGCAAGGCTCGCGAGGCCAGAGCGCCGTCAGCTGCCCGGTGTCATACAGATCGTAGACCGCGAGGGCCGACTAGCCGCCGGATGGCGACGCGAGCGCAACTGCCCGACCGCGCTTGAAGCAGGCTCTTCGCTCTCCACCGATGACGGAGCGATCAACGTCAATACCGCCATGATGGACGCTGCCAGTCGCAGCACCTGCATCGATGTGATTTTGCGCGACCGTCCTGGTAGGGGGCCGGAGGTCGCGGCGGCCGGGCGAGCAATGGGACCAGGATATATGCGCACTGGGCGCGGCCAGGAAGTCATCTACCTGCCACCCCCGTCCGCGCGAAACTAAGCCGTTCTGCGGGGCATGCCCGCACATGCTTGACCGGTGGGCTCTGCCCACGCCTGCCTGAACTGCGTCAATGGGCCAGCTGGCCCCATCATACAAAGGACACTTCGGCCCGATGATGCGTCTTATCTCCTCTGCCCTCGGCCTTTGTGTTCTGTCTCTCTCAGCGGCCAATGCCCAGCCCTCACCTAGTTGGGGGTCGCCGCAACCGGCTTCGTTTGAGTATCTCTCGCCGAACCTCACGCCGCTGAGTGGCTCTAATGCACCGCCTCCCTCGCTGACCGCCGGGCCTATTTCCCCACTGGCGTCCGAGAGCGAATTCGAGCGCATCGCCGACGCGATGGATAACGATGTGGACCGCATCTACGAATATGTCCGCAACACCATCCGTACCACGCCGCAATTCGGTCTCGGTAAAGGCGGATACGGTGCAATGATCGACGGCTCTGGCACGCCGTTCGATCAGGCTGACCTCATGATCCGCCTGATCCGCGCAGGCGGGGGCACCGCCGACTTTGTCTATGGCGATATTAGAGTAGACGGCCCGCAATTCGCGGACTGGTTTGGGCCAAGCTCGACAAAAGGCGCATGCGATCTGCTGGCTGCAGGCGGCATCCCCGCGACGATCAATAATTCTACCGCCACCTCCTGCACAAGCCGCTCCACCTCTGTCGGTTCGCTAACAGAGGTTATCATGCGCCATGCCTGGGTGCGTGTGAGTATCGGCGGCACGGACTACGATTTTGATCCAAGCTTCAAAGCCTTTGACCGCACAGGCCGGGTCGATGCGATCTTTAACGCAGCGCCCAGCGGGCCAGACCTGCGTACGGCCTCAGCGGGCTCCCAGCAAGGCTCCGGTGTCACCGGCGTTGATGAGCTCGACGGGTTTGATCCAAGCGCCATCCGCACCGAACTATCCGATGCCGTGACCGACGTACGCAACGCCATCATCACGGCAGAATCCACGACCGAAGTTACCGAGCATGCGGGAACCATCGATGTCGCCCATATCCGCCGTACGCGCGAGCTGGTCGGCGGCGGCGATATCATCCGTGAGCGCATTATCGGTTCCGGCAACGGCCCGCGCGACGAGGAGCTACCATGGGAGCACCAAAGCTCGGGCGTTACCTTCTCAGAACTCCCCGTTGAGCTGCGCACATGGGTGCATGTGCGCAATGGCATCGAATCCGGTGGTTCTTTTACGCAGTTCTTCGAGACCACCTTTGACGCGTCTGCGCTCGCGGGCCGCACCGTGCTATTCTCGCCGCGCGTGCCCTTGGGTCCCCAGCGTGACACCATCACCACCTGGCTGTTTGTCGACGGGGTCCAGGAAGCAACCGGCACCTACACCGGCGTGGGCAACCTCACCGGTGGCCAAACCTCCCTCCAAGTAGCCATCGACCATCCCTATTTTGGCGGGCCGAACGGGGCCTCAAACGCGGACGCGGAATATAGCTTCGGCGTCACCAACAGCTTCCCCTCCGTGCTTATGCTTGGCCTGGGCGAACGCGGCGACCGCGCAGAATTGCGCAACACTGCCATCTATTCCGGTGCCGGCACCTTCTTTTGGGATTCTGGGTTGCCGCCCGTTTCCGGCGGCAACGGCCAACCAACGATCGACGATTTTGCAAGCTACACCAAGAATGGGCGGGTCAACGCGACAGTAGCTGCAGCCGAGAACTGGCTCACCAACGCCTCTCGTTTGCTCGACATCTATGAGGGTGTCGCAGGGGGCAGGCGGGTAACCAACCATTTGCTCGGTGTCGCGGGCGTCACCATTCAGCTGGATACGGCAAACGCCCAGCTCGGCGGGCAGCAGCTCTACTTGGATGTTTCCGGTTCACTGGGCTACGCCGCCAACGATAGCAGCGGTAACGAGCGAGAGCCCTTCGCCTTTGCCTCAGGCTCGGCCCTTGCCGCGCTTGAGCAAGCCATTCTCAAAGGCCAAGCCGATACGCCGAGCGTCAATGGCACCCCATCAATGTTCGAATGGTTTGTCGATTCCAGCAGTGATCTGGAACGGACCTACGGCCCCACTTCAATCCCGAATGCCACACTGCAGACGCGCTTCCTATCCGTCACTTCGAGCAATGCAAGTTCAGCCAATACGCTGCTCTGGGTGGGTGAGGATTCTGGCCCCAATTACGCCAGCAGTAATCCCTTCTCTGACTATACCAGCGACGGTTTCACCGTTATTTCACCGCAGTCGCTGCGCGTCGGGCCGGTCCGCAACGCCATGCGAGAGCAGGTCGCTCCCGACGACCAACTAGGCGCGTGCGGTTCCCCATGCACGATCGATGACCTTGACGGTCC
>CAYMST010000428.1:0-2934 GCA_964393115.1 uncultured Roseivirgaceae bacterium
ATCATCTGAATACTCGACTAAACTATCTACTCCATTGATGGCTCTTGCAAAAGTCGGAATACTATCAATAGTGGTGTTTTCTACCAGATTACGAATAACTCGCATCCAACCCACAAAATTGGATGATGAAAAATCTTCAAGTCCATTTTCCAGTAGATAAACCATGCTTGCATAAAAACGAACCTTATCAGGATAAGACATTGTACCGCTTACGAATGCTTTGAATAATGAACGATTGTCATTAAAAAAATCAATAGAATCTAATTCTTTACTTAGCCAATCAACTCCTTTTTCTTTATCGGATAATAAATGAATGATTTTAAAAATGGCTTCTAAGTTCTTTTTAGTAAGTATTCCTATCTCACTATAAAAAGTATTGGGCAAAAAGATATAGCCTCCGTTTTTTTGAGTTTCCGTTAATTGTTGTGCTTTTAGAAGTTGTTTATCATTCTGAATTTTAAAATTATCTTGTCTCACATAAAAAATCTGAAACATATTCCGAAAGAAATTCATATAAGCTTGGTCAATCGTAAATTCGTTATCGCCTTTATTGTTCCAAAATAAATCTGCCCAAGTAATATCAAAATGCCGTTCCCAATTTTCTATTTTTATGATGATATTATTTTCTGTTACATACTCCATCAACCACGCTTTGAAGTTTTCAAACGGTGTCAGATGCTTACCACGGGCATTCATTTTAATATATAGTTCGTCAGTCAAATTGAAATCATCTAAATCCAAAAACTCAAACCGAATGTTTCCTTTTAGAATATTTTCCCAATAAGTTTTTAAGTCGCTTTTTTGGTCAAAAACCTCATGTATCGTATCCAGCATATTCAACATACCTTTTACTGTCGGGTCTTTTGTCCAATTCAAAAAGAACCAATTCGTATCTTCTATCTGCCTGGATAAACTACCTTTTTCTATCGTTAGTGACTGAGTGATTAGGGCTTCGCAAAAATCTTTTGAGCTTGGGCGAATTTTATAAGAAAAATTCTTCAATCGGTCTAAATCATCAGAATAGCCTAAACGCTTCAACAAATACCAATGCAATAGAAAAAGTGTCGTCAGGCGTTGTTGTCCATCAAGTGGAATAAATGACGTGTAATGTGTCCCGTCTGTGTTCTGTTTTTGTTCGATAAGTTGAAAGTCGATGCTCAAATCTAGTGACTGCGAATAAGACTTAACTGCACTCAACATATTTTCTACGGCTGTTCGGTTGCGCTGCAATTGTTGTGCATTTTGAACGCCTTTGACTTTTCCATAAACAAAATTCAAATGTAATGCTTCGCCATTTTCGACAATGGCTTTATGCAATGCTGTTACAAAACCGCTACGAATGTCTTTGGTTTCATTATTCTCTC
Source organism: uncultured Roseivirgaceae bacterium (assembly GCA_964393115.1). Taxonomy (GTDB): domain Bacteria; phylum Bacteroidota; class Bacteroidia; order Cytophagales; family Cyclobacteriaceae; genus CAYMST01. The sequence continues at coordinate 1,365 of CAYMST010000428.1, forward strand.
GACCTTGTGCATAATCACGCTGAATAATCGGAATTTCTATGCGGTGTTGTCCTATCAATTCCAATAAGGTATTAATGTGTTTAGTCATGATGTCTTATTTTTTTTGGTTTCTGGTAAATATTCGGATAAAGTAGTTTCGATGTCTTCTAAGTACGCCTTTTGGTCTTCTTCTGTCCAGTCTTTCATGGTTTGGACTTTCGTTGAGTAGTACTTTAGAAAGACGTTTTTAGTACAAATCGGAATATAATGCTTTCCTTTTGCTATCTCTTCTCTTATCAATATCCGTTTTTTATGGAAGGAATTATCTTTTAAAAGTGAATTAGTGTTTTTATCTAGCAGTGCCAGATTTTGAATGGTGTGCATCGGTTGTTCCGCTTCATCATCTGCGAGTTCTATTTCGCCAGCATTCTGAGCGTGAATGTGTTCCAAGCTCCATTTGGTATTCTTGAAGCGATGAAAAGGAAAACGATAGCCCGACTTGTCCTTCTGATAAGTTTCGATATTGTGAAGCAGCAGAATATTGATAATCCATCGGTGATGTCCTTTATTTTCATATTCTAAACGCTCCAAATCATATACCCATTCTGCGACATCTGCGCCTTTAGGTGTTGTTTTTCTATTAAATTCTTTTTTAATCAGTTCTATCAAATAGCTTTCAAACTTCGTTTTTCCAGAGACTTCTTCGTCTTTAATATCCTTACGAATTTCACGAATACTACTAATCTTACGGTCAATGATATAACCTATCAAGTGATACCAACGTGAATGTTCAAACCATTCTCGTAGCGTAAAAAACAACTGCTTGACGGCTTGCCAATCCAGTTGACTGGAATGATGCGCATACTGACGATAGGTGAATAATTTGTCTGAATTGTTGTTTGGGCGTTTTCTTGTTAATAACTCAAATAGAAAATCAATTCGAGTTTGATACCTGTTCGTGTTTGTTTCATTATTGATGAAATACCAAAACTTATCGTCTTGCAAATCGCGCTCTATCATATCCCATTCTCTAGCTAACGCGCTTTGTTTGAGTTGCTGAATTTCTTTGTTTTCGTCTTTTAAATCATTGACAAATAAGGCTTTTATCAATTCCGCATTAGTCAATGGAATTTTACCACTATTCAGATTTCTAAAAACTTTCTTTGGATTATCTTCATTGGTTTCATTGTACCAGATGAATTGCGTTTGTTCCAGTAGTTTTCTTTTAAAAGTAGTCGTCGCACTTTCCTTTGATTGAAACCAAGCCTTGATGGTCAGAAATGCAGTAAAAAAATAATAGAAATCAATGTTATCGAATTGATTGTCTTTGCCTTTTGTGTAATTCGCCCATTGTCTGTTGATAGCTACTTTCAAATCAGCAACCTTGTCTGTAAACGTCACCGAATAGTTACCAAAATGCTCCGTAGAAGCAATACTCGCCAAAACTTTACCACTTCGACTACGGGTTTGATATTCGACTTTATAAATGCTTTCACTGATGACCTGCAAAATAATATGAATAGTCGTCAGACGCTGCTGCCCGTCAATGACTTCGTAATCATCTTTGTCTTTCCGATGTTTGACTGCTAGT
>CAYMST010000429.1:0-2922 GCA_964393115.1 uncultured Roseivirgaceae bacterium
GGTCATGTTGAATTCGTTTAGGCGACAGCGGCGAATGTGTGGTTGACACCTCATGGTTTATCAACCAATTTGAAACACTTTTATCATCTCCATTATAGATAAAAGTATCACGTACTGTTTGATTCATGATTATCCTAAATTTCGAATCTACATACTTAGAAAAATCGTTTTCATAACGATTTAAGTGATCTGGAGTAATATTTAGTAATACCGCCACATCAGGGTTAAAATTGACGCAGCTATCCAACTGAAAACTGCTCAATTCTACTACCCATAGATTTCGTGGGCCTTCATCCAAAATCTTTCTAGCAAGGCTATCGCCTATATTTCCAGCAATACCTACATTATACCCGGCCTCCTTTAACAGATGATAAGTCAGGAGCGTCGTCGTCGTCTTACCATTAGTTCCAGTGATGGCAATAAACCGCGCCTTGGAATGATGAAAGGCAAATTCGATCTCGGAGATAACAGGTATCTCTCTTTCCTTTAACTGCCTTACAACGGGTGCGGTTAAGGGTATTCCGGGGCTTAAAACAACCAGGTTACTCTCAAGCAATCGCTCAAGCGTATGTCCTTCCTCCTCAAAATCAATATTATGCTGAACCAGCTCTTCGCGGAAGTCATTTTTTATCTTACCGCCGTCTGAAACGAACAAATCATATCCTTCGCGCAAACCCAATAAGGCCGCACCTACACCGCTTTCTCCTGCTCCTAGTATGGATACTTTTTCGCTCATAATTATTAGTTAGGTCTCTATAAGGGTTTACTTTCCTTACCCTGTCTTACCTCTTAATAGATATTTTTTTGTGTAACACCGTATTATATAGCTTTCCACATATGCGCATCAATTCGTGGCCTTCCTTGACGACATATTGAAATACCTCCTCATTTACTCTTTTCAATATTTCCAATAAGTAAGTGATTTGCTCGGCTTGTTCACATACACTTCTCAGGGATTGAAAAGCCTCCTCATCCATGTAAGCACTTGCCTTTACTTTCTCTAGCTCTCTGACGATCTCCCTTGATCCTCTGATCATTGGGACAATCGTATTAAATGCATCTCCTTCGGAAAACACCTCAACATAATGCGTCAGGTGTAACTCAAAGTGTTTGCAGTTTTTTATTAATTCAGCAATTGTCATTTTTTTGATCATCTTAATTTTAAGGTTGCCAGCGTGATAATCGCTAATAAGATTCCCGCAGTCCAAAACCTAGTTACAATCTTCGTTTCGAATAACCCCATCTTCTGATAATGATGATGAAGAGGTGACATTTTAAATATTCTCCGTCCTTCTCCAAATTTCTTCTTGGTATACTTGAAATAGGAAACTTGAATAATTACCGATAAACTTTCCACAAAAAATATCCCACACAAAACGGGGATCATTAGCTCTTTTCGTATAGCTATTGCCAACACGGCAATGACCGAACCTAAGGCTAAACTGCCAGTGTCCCCCATAAACACTTGAGCTGGAAATGAGTTATACCATAAAAACCCGATGCAAGCTCCTACGAAGGCCGAACAAAAAACGACTAGCTCTCCGGAGTGAGGGATATACATAATGTTTAGGTAGTCAGAGAATATGGCATTCCCCGATAGATAGGCTAAAATGGCTAAGGTCAGCCCAATGATTGCTGCAGTACCCGCAGCTAGACCATCCAAGCCATCTGTTAAGTTAGCTCCATTTGAAACAGCCGATACAATAAAAATTACGACCAGTACATAAAGCACCCAGCTATATGGTTCTAAGAAATCTGGTAACAACCATAGGTAGTTGAACTCATTATTTTTAACAAATGGAATAGTGGTGATCAGCGCTTTAGTATCTTCAAATGGTATAGATTCAAGACTACTGCCATTTGTGACCGCTTCCGTGTACTCCCGGACTTGTACGTCTGGATGAAAAACGATAGTCAAAGCAACTATGAGCCCAATCAATACTTGACCTACTATTTTAAACTTACCGCTAAGGCCATCTTTATTGCGTTTTTTTATTTTCAAATAATCATCTAATAAACCAATTAACCCCATTCCGATAATCGCCACCAGCATAAGCACGATGTAGATGTTATGGATTTTGGCAAACAATAAAGTCGGCACTACAATAGAGGCGATAATAATAATCCCTCCCATGGTTGGAGTTCCTTTCTTCTCTAATTGGCCTTGAAGCCCTAGATCTCTAATTTCCTCACCCATTTGAAATTTTTGCAACATCCCGATGATCTTCTTCCCTACTACTATTGAAATAAGTAGAGAGAAGAAAACGGCCATACCAGCTCTGAAGGAGATATACTGAAATACTCCTGCCCCCATCAGCCCGAATGCTTCGTCCAAATAGTCGAATAAATAATAAATCATATATTATGTAAACCGTTTTAAGGTTTCTTCTAACACATTTATATCACTAAAGGGATGGCGAACACCGTCTATTTCCTGATCGGTTTCATGCCCTTTTCCTGCCACTAGGAGAATATCTCCTTTCTCGAGCATCATACAAGCAATATTGATAGCCTCTTTTCGATCTACCACTCTTGCCACTTTCGATGCCTTTGATACCGGTATACCGGCTTGCATATCATCTAAAATATGATTCGGATCTTCTGTTCTTGGATTATCCGAAGTAAGTACTACCTTATCGCTAAACTTAGCCGCTATTTCAGCCATTTCAGGACGTTTCGATTTATCACGATCGCCACCACAACCTACGACTGTAATCAGCTTTTCATTACCCGTTCGAAACGCAGTAATAGATTTCAAAACGTTTTCTAAGGCATCAGGAGAGTGTGCATAGTCTACTAAAGCCGTTACGTTAGGATTAGAGATAGTTTGAAACCTACCTCTTGCGGGCTCTAACACCGTCATTTGCGTAAGTATTTCAGACGAATCTTCCCCTAGCAGATTGGCTACACCGTAAACAGATA
>CAYMST010000430.1:0-2911 GCA_964393115.1 uncultured Roseivirgaceae bacterium
AGTCTGGGCCGAGTTCTTTTTTTGCGGCGGCTTCGTAATTATCGGAGAGGTAACGAAGGAAGAGGAAGGAGAGCATGTAGTCGCGGAAGTCGTCCGCGTTCATGGCCCCGCGTAATTCATCGGCGATCTTCCAGAGGGTGGCGCCTAGCTGTTGTTGGTCTTGGGTACTCATGGGGTTAATCAGTTAGCATGTAGAACGAAACCATACTTATTAACCAGCTTTGAAAAAATCTCTTTCAGCCGGTTCTCGTTATCGGGAACTAAGCTGGTCGCCTCATATCTAAATATGTTCTTGTGATTCATTACATTAACGATCTGAGCTACCTCAGCAGCATCGGAGTAGCCAATCTGTTCGAGTATATATGAAAAGCGTCCAACCCCAAGAAACGAACCTACGTTCTCTAGTATTTGCCTTAATAAGGCAAAATGATATGCATATAGTTCACCATCATCAATAGCTTTTTTTAATATTTGTAGTAGTTCTAAGTGGTAAAGAAATACTTCTCTTTTGGGGCTTGCCAAGTGAAGTCCAGATTCTTTCCTCTTTAAAATAAATAACTTGTGATGGTCTTTGTATGATGCCACTTTCTCCCCTTTACTCAGCCAATTTGCGAGAATGGCAAAGTAGCCAATGTGGTGGGTTGTTATGATAATTTTCCGTTCTTTAAAATATTTTTCAATCAAGTCTATTGTAGAAAAGGCAGTTACAAAGATGTTGTGGTCATCGAGGCTTGAAACAGGATCATCTATGAAGAAATGGCTGGATCGCTCCTCTTCACCTGCTAAAGTCTCGATTTCGAAAAGGGCCTGAAAAAAACACCAAATAAAAATCCGCTCTTCCCCTCTGGAAATCTTAATGGGAAGTTCGATGTCAGGGGGCGTTATAGCGGTTTCTGGTGCCTGTTCTTCAGGAGCTCCTTTACTTGGAGATTCAGCCTCTGAAGAAGTTGACGCCTCTTGCGATTCGGTTTGGGCAATTTCTGTAGATTCTAGTATTGGAGCAGGAGCCGTGGGAAGCAGTGTGAAATAAATTGACTCTATCCCCTCTTCGACATTTTGATAAGCGTTAAAGCTGAATTCATATTTAGGTTTATAGGGTTCCAGCTTCTCTCTCAGAGTATCTTCGTTTAAAAGATTGTGATACTGGTTTAGGCTACTTTTTTGAATCCGTAATTGGACATTTGCACCATCGTTTTCATCATCATGATCCCAAACAAATAGGTCTTCGCTGTAGGCATTGTAATATACACCAGCATGGTTTCCTTCATTATTAGCCTTCGATACATTTTTGTACTCTACACATAGCCTTGTTTTCCCAGTACCATTGAATGCGTAAATGAGAATGATGTTTTTCTCAAGGTTATAGAGCTTGGAAGCTATTCCTTCTAATGTGTTGGGTTGGGGTGTGTTCATTGGGCTAAGTTTAATCGGATGGAAATAGCTGCTGGGTCAGGCCCTTCTTATGGGTCTGAAGGGCAGCGAGCTGCTGGGTGTGGGAGGTTATAATGGTATCAATTGAGGAAAGGATGCCAGTTAATTTATATTGCTCCGGCAGTGTGGGTAGGGGAAAATCCTGAGCATACAATTCCTTGAGAGAGATAAAAGGTTGATCACTTCCTATTGATCCTTTAATAACAAAGTTTTTTATAAAGTGCTGACAAGCATAGAATGCGAAGTCCCTATTTAGGGACTTAGACTGAATAACTAATTTTCCAACTCGCTGATACAAAATAGAAGGTGTATCATGAATAGTTAACTGGGCAATTTTTAACTGATCATTAGTAATTGGACGATTTAGTGCGAGCACTATATCCCCATGCTTTAGAACCAAGTTGCTATGCTCTATAGAATATCCTTTAGGTAAGAATACCTTTTTATCTCCCCATTTAGTTAGACCATATCCAACATTTTCGATTTGGAGAAGACGGATTCCGCTATTGGTGTACTCCGATGCTTTGAATCCTTTGCCAGACACAACCTTTATAAGATTTCCAAACCTATCCTCCTCCCACTCCCCCTCAAAGCCCGGGAATCTCAGTTTGGGCACGGTCTCACCCTCGGCGGGGAAGAGCTGCTGGAGGAGGCCTTTTTTGTGGTCCTGGAGGGCCTGGAGCTTCTCGCGGTGGGCGCGGATGAGGTCGTCGAGGGAAGTGAGGCAGGCGGCGATTTTTGGGGCTTCGGCCTTGTCTTTTGGAGTAGGTAGATTGATGCTGAAAAAATCATCAGCATTGATATTCAAAAGTCCATCGCTGCGGGCTCCACTAGTGATGAACTTAATCAGCTGTTTACCGTGGTAATTGCTATCAAAATATCCTTGGTAAAAATCTGGTACAAGACCTTCCTTGAATCGAAAAGAGATAAATGCATTGGGGGCTGCAACCTGATCGAATTCTTTCAGTTTGTAAACACAACCTTGAGGATATTTTTTTGAGTTACCCTTATTATATGAGAAGTCTCCCTTGTTGAGGATTATATAATTTTTGTACTGCTTTCCAGCGATTCTACGTCCAAATTTTTCCTTTTGGCTTACAAAGCCAATACCAGCGGAAATACTTACGGGCGTGAGTGCAGAGTCGCCAACTTTTGCAGTAAGGCGCTCACTAATGTCACCAAGGCTGGGATTATCCCACTCCCCCGAATCATGGAACTCAGGGAAGCGCAGTTTGGGCACTCGTGGTTTTGATGGTTTCTTACTCATATGCGGCTAATCCTGATATTTCATGGCCTTGGGCTTGTTTTTTGAGGAAAGGGAGGAGGTCTGCCATGAGGGCGAGCTCGGCTTGGGTGCGGGCTTTCCAGCCGAGGTTGAGGGGGGCGAGGAGGTCGCTGAGTTGCTCCCCGTCGAAGATCATGCGGGCCATGATGCCCTGCACGAAGGTCTGGAGGGCTTCGGTTGCTAGGCCGTGCTTTT
>CAYMST010000431.1:0-2889 GCA_964393115.1 uncultured Roseivirgaceae bacterium
AGCTGCAAAAGCCAGAAGTCTAGTAACGATGCTAATAACCTAGTAAGGCTTTTTACTTATTCCTCCACAGAGTCCAAACCACAGTTCTCTGTAAAATGTCAAATGAACTATACGGGAGGTGCCGCAGCTCAGAACTATACGGTAAGTCTAAAATCTAGTCCTTCTTCCTCTTCTATCAGCACCAGTTTGAGCACAAAGGCAGCAGGAAAGCCGGCTGTCAGGGCAGGAACACCTGTTACAAGCCCCGCAGGGATTTCATTCCAGGACACAGATGGCTCTAAAGACAAAATTTCGGGGTACATCCAGATACAAAAAGCCAGTTCCGAAACAGATATTACAGGCTACAATCTGTACTGGGGGAAATCCACTACACAACCGTTGCAAAAAATTGCGAAATTTGCAAAAACAGGGGGAAATTATGGATATATTTTACAGAAAAATACTTCTGTCCCCCAAGGAGCAAACTATTTGCTAGCTTATAGTTACAATGCAAAGGGAGAAAACCCCATCCCGGCTGCTAAAAAACTTTTGGATATCAATATAGTTGCAACTTCTGATTCTAACGGAGAGTACACTCTTCCGGTAGAGATTGGTGGGAAAACCGTTTTCGTGATTGTAAGTAACGGAGAAGAATTAGGAGAAATTAGTTTTGATCTATCTGCTATCACCGAAGCATCTCAGATGGAGGAAGTGAGAAATGATACTTCAAAGTTAAACTTGAGCGTTACTTCTTCGGTATTTACTGCGTCTGTTTTAGAAATTGCCATCGAAACACCAAGCCAGGCTTCGACAAGCGGAGCTGTGCCAAACAACAAAGCAACTGGTGCTAGTTTTAATTTTTCCTCTAGCGGCTCTGTAACAAGTATTACAATCAATAAGGCTGTAGACGAATCCGATTTAACGCATTATGTTTTGTACTACGGGCTTGGAGATTCGGTAAAGCTAGGACTTTTAGCAGCCGTCCCAAAAACAGGAGCAGACATTGTTTATAACCTGCCTTCTTCTCTAGTAAAGCCTGCTGAAACCAATACAATTCTAATCTTTAGCAAAAACAACTTTGGAGAAATGGATACTGGAATATCGCTTGCTGTTCCAAGTAGCAGTAGCACACCAGTAGATAATTCCCCCGCCCCTGTTATTACAAATGCATATGAGAACGGAAAGATTGAGTCTGGGTTTCTTGTTGGAACCTCTACCTCAACAAGTGGTGTCGAAGTCTCTATCGATGGGGGAGCTTATGTTTCCGCTTCCGGTACCACTTCTTGGAAATTCCAATTGCCTGTAGGAAGTTCCAGGTGGAAGGATAACTCCCAGCACTCTATTTCTGTTAGAAATACCAATGGCACAAATACCAATACCATAAATCTCATCAAAGGTAAGAATAGAGATATCAATGGAGATGGCTACCCAGAACTGGTTGTAGGTGCCTATGGACAAAACAGTAGCAATGGAAATGTGTATATTTACTATACTTCTGGCACAGCTATCTCCACAACTCCCGCTACTATCTCTGGAGGGGTTATATACTTTGGCTATTCCGTTGCCACAGAAGACTTAAATGCGGATGGATATGCAGATCTTGTCGTCGGTTCTATCGAGCATGGAATTGTTATCTTTCACTCACAGGGAACTAGTGGAATTTCTGCAACACAATACTCACAAAAGAACCATGAAATTACCCAACCCACAAACCAGAGAGTAGGGGAAGGATTGACTCTTGGGGATTTCAACGGGGATGGTTATGTAGATATTGCAACAGGCTGTGCTTTTTACCAGAGTGGTGGTGGTTTTTTAGCAGTGTTTCTTTCCCAGTCTGGAAGTTTTACAAGCTTTACAAGCACAAATGATGCAAGTCGATCCATTATAGGTTCCACTGGTGAAGGCATTGGCTACAGAATGGATGCTGCTGATTTGAATTTGGATGGGTATACTGATCTTGTAGTTTCCGCAAACTATATTTCAAATCTTGCATCGGCAAATATAAGAATCTTTTACGGAAGTTCCAGCGGAATTCCAGCTTCCCCTGCCACAACTCTTACAGGTTCCAGTGGCATCGGTCGTGGGCTTGCCCTTGGAGATCTAAATCGTGATGGGTATACTGACATTGCTACAGCAGAATCTGATTGTGGCTCTTCTGTCCCTTGCTTAAAAGTTTATTACTCGGCAACTGGCACAATTCCGAACTCTCCTTCTACAACCTATTCCATGACTGGAGCAAGTAACTCGTCAACGAACCTGTCCGTGTCTATAGGAGACACAAACCTGGATGGCTATGAAGACCTTCTCTATGGAGATGGCACTTATAGTTCTAATAATGGCTATGCCTCTTTTTTCTTAGGGAGTAGTTCCGGTATTGGGGCAACTCCGTACATCAATCTAAGCGGGCAGTCTAGCGAGAAACTTGGTCTATCTGCCACAATCATCGATACAAATGGTGACAATCAAAAGGAGATTGTAATAGGTGCTCCTGCTATAAACTCTTCTGTTGGACAATTTGGTATATTCTCAACAACTACATCAGGAACATTTGAGCTAACCAGCCCCTACAATTCGCCTGCACAAACAAGTTTTGGATATTTCTCCTATGACTTCAACTAGGGCTTGCTGAGAAAGCCCTGAAAGCCTATGCCTGCAAGTATTCTTCCCTGTAGATAGGAACTACATTGCTTTGCAAGTCTTTGTCAACAACCGGTTTTATCATTTGGAAAGTATACGGAGTAACCGAATTTCCTTTCCCTTGTAAGAGAAGGTCTAACAACTTTTTCTTGATATAGCCAAAAGGTAAGAACAGGTTGGAGATTTCTCCATTGCGTACCAATCGCCGTTTGGAACCACCAACTGCTTACCATTCAGGAACTTATGAAGATGTAACTCTGTACGGCCCACTTT
>CAYMST010000432.1:0-2875 GCA_964393115.1 uncultured Roseivirgaceae bacterium
GCTCACTCTCAGTGGTACCAACTTGCTCAATACGAATCGCTTAATTATGATCACGGAAGGCGATGGCTTTTTTACTGATCGTTTCTCGCTCCGGCAACCTCGCCAAGTGAATCTAACTTTGACTTATCGAATTAAGCAATAAACTTAGTGGGCTGATATTCAGACATCTATAAAATATTCTATATATTGGTTTTAATCACTTAAACCAAAGGAATATGAAAAACCTAAAAATCAACCACCTGGCAGTATGGGCTTCGGTTGTCCTTATCTCTGTTTTGGGCTTTCTCTGGTATGGTCCCTTGTTTGGAGACCCATGGATGGAAATGGTGGGAATCACCATGGCTGATGCCGAAGCTGATCCTCCTGGAGCGGCAACTTGGATTACTAATACCTTAGCAACTGCTGCCCCTCTTTATGTACTGGCATGGCTGTTTACCCAAATGGGAGTAGAATCTGCCCTCAGAGGAGCTTTGATTGCCTCAATGATCACTTTTACATTCGTATTGATGTCTCGTATGGTAAGTGGCCTTTTTTCTTATGATCCTTATGCTCTAGCTTGGCTAGAAGGGGGGTATGACTGCTTATCAATGGCTTTAGGAGGTGCCATTATTGGTGGCTGGCGCAAATACTCAGAATAATAATTATAGTTGATATTTTTGGGTCTACGAATCATCTCAAAGTGAATTTTTGAGATGGCTCGTAGGCCATTTTTGTTTTCTAAAAATCAATTAGCAAGACATTTTCCGCTCCTGTCTCGATATCTAAATGGACAATATCATGTCGTTTACGATACTCACCTGAGTCATTGTAAAAATACTGATTAAGGACATACAACACCTCATTGGGCCGATTGGGAACTACCTGTACACTGCTGATTTCTAAATTCTTACACTCCCAATTCAGCTCAGAGAATCGATTTGTTATGAGTTGATAAGTTCGCTGGTCTAAATCGGCGAGCATAAATAAGTTCGTAAACTGAAGCAGTACTTGCTGATCCCCTAACCAAAAAGGAGCGGCGAGTCCACGTATTACGCGATTATCATTTAAAGTGGGGTGTGGCATGCTGTCCACAAGTACGTGTTGAGTACGGTCATAAACGTAAAGACTATGCGTAAAGCGATCGTCCTCCCTAGCCGTAATGATCATTTCCTCATTTCTCAAGCTACTAATACGTTTGAGGATATTGGAGTACCGACTCGCAAAAGTATCGATGATCGTACCCTCATTTGAATATAGCATCAGCGCGCCATAGGCCTGATCCCTATCATCCCGCAGGCCTGCGGGCAACCAAAAGGTTGAATCGGTGATCCAATAAGGTCTTCGACTGCTGGGATAAAATTCACTCGTCAGGTTTTCGGCAATTGTTTCTAAAGAGTTCAAATCGAATAGGGACATCCCCTCGCCTTGAGCAGGGGATAGCAGCTCTCCTTTGCGGTTTACTACCAGATCCTGGGTCCTTAAATCCCTTAAGGTGGTCACAAAGCTCGATCTATTATCATTTAACGCTACTCGATAGAGATCACTATCCGTTTCTGCTACTTCTCGTCCTACAACCGTTCGGCGATAGGTAGTGACATATAGGGCATTGTCATCTAGCGGGTCAAAAGCAATTTTTAGAATCTCTTTACCCACAGTAGGAGGAACCACCTGTGGTGTAATGATGCCGAATGTTTCTGGGGAAAAACAGGAGGCAATGACTAGTGGTGTTGTGGGGATTCCCCAAATTCGTTCAGCCTTATTTACTACTTCTTCCCGATTGCAGGCAGAAAAAATGAAGCTTTGGGTGATTGTCAAAAGTAGTAGGAAACCAATTCTACTCATGGTGAAACTGATTTGGCAGGTTTAAAAAATGAGCACATTTAGGCAGTAGCTAAATGGTATTAGGATTCAACTTTTAAACTATAACAAGATGTGTAGTCTGATCGTTCGATAGGCGACATTTCCACCACAAAAAAAATGAAAACCATAACCCTTTTGCGATTAGGAATTAAGAGATCGAGAGAAATGAAAAGGTATCAATTGGAAGGCCTTGGTAAAAGGCCAAAGCGCTTTCCCAATCCATTCGAAAAACCTATCTTTCCACCTAATCCTTAGCATTCCTCAATATGTCTTATCGAATTTTACTTCCCATTACGGCCTTCCTATTCTGTTCCTTTTTAAACCCCAATAAAGAATTAGGAGACTCGCCGGCAGACTTTTCTCCTGTAGATTATGTCAACCCCTTAGTGGGAACAGATTCTGAGTTTTCGCTTTCTAATGGAAACACCTACCCAGCGATTGCGACCCCATGGGGAATGAATTTCTGGACCCCACAGACAGGCAAAATGGGAGATGGTTGGGGCTATACCTATGACGCCTATAAAATTCGAGGCTTTAAACAGACGCACCAGCCCAGCCCCTGGATGAACGATTATGCAGCTTTTTCTCTGTTTCCAGAAACAGGTAGCATTAAACTCAATGAAGCTGATCGCGCCTCATGGTACTCACATAAAACTGAAATCAGTCAGCCTCACTACTATCGGGTTTACCTCGCAGATTATGATGTTACTACTGAAATTACTCCCACAGATCGGGCGGCTCAGTTTCGCTTTACTTTCCCCAAATCAGATTCCGCTCATGTGCTCGTGGATGGCTTTTTCAAAGGAAGTATGATCAAGGTGATTCCTGAAGAACGAAAAGTGATTGGCTATTGCCGCAATAATTCTGGGGGAGTACCCGAAAACTTCCACAATTACTTTGTGATTTATTTCGACCGTGATTTCAGTGAAGTTTCTGCCTTTAAAGTCAGCAAAGATGAAAAACGGCAGGCAGAGCTTATGATGGGAGAGACTGAATTAGAAGGTTACCATGTGGGTGCTGTCCTTTCATTTCGGAC
>CAYMST010000433.1:0-2872 GCA_964393115.1 uncultured Roseivirgaceae bacterium
ATTATTAGAACCCTTACCCTATACGGTGAGGGTTTTTTTATGCCCAAAAACTAATGACTATAACCCAAGAATAAAATGGGGCTTACCATATGTCATATTGACTTACTTCGAAATCATATCGGTTAATAAAGGTCTAGATGGCTATCAAATTTGTTTGGAATAGAAGAAGACACTTAGCAGCAAAGAATACTAAACCTATAAGCTGTTTTCAAAGTCTTTTATGGCGGGTCTAGGGTTTGAGATTTCCTAGTTCTTGTCAAAGCTAGCTATTTGATGGTCAAGCAAAGTTGAGGGTTGATATAAAATACAGATCAAATAGTATCTCACAATTAGGCGCTGGTAACTAACGGCACACGTTTTACGCAGGAATTCTCGTCTTTCATTAACAACGAAGGCCTGGTCCTGTGGGCCGTAAGAGCCTTGGACATTATTACAAAGTAAATGGGAAGCGGTTGGAAGAATACTACGCTATTCACCTTAGTGACTTTACGAGTTGGGATTAACTTGAACATTCTGAAGACTATATTGTTTTTCTGGACAATATATGGCCTTACTTGACCATGGATGAAACATCCCTTTCACAGGAGGAATCTACACTATCGTAGACGAATCGGCTAAAGGTCAAAAAGGCACGCTTGTTGCTATCGTGAAAGGTATAGATAGTGAAACAATCAAGTTTATTTTAATCAGAAGGATGCCTTTAAAAAGAGGAAGACTGGTAAAGGAAGTTACCTTAGACGGGACTACCAATACGGAGGAAATTGTTAGAAAAACTTTCTCCAAAGCTACCCTGGTTACCAATCGTTTTCATGTTCAAAAGCTAGTCTAAGATGAGGCATAGGTAAGGTGAATACCGGCAATTGCTCAAGAGAATCAAGAAATGGAACTGGTCAAAGAACTACGTGATAAATTTGTTGTTCATAGGTTGGTGAACTGAGATACTGACAAGCAACTTTTACCCGGAAACAGCCGCTTACTTTTAAATGCAAAAGCAAATGGAGACCTTCCCAAATTTGGCGTGCTGAACTCTTATTCCATCATTATTCCAAACTGGAACAGGATTATGAATTAGCTCAATCCTTAGCTACATCTACCAAAAAACCAAAGAAAAGGGAGTCGCCTTACCAAACTGACAAGGTGGTATGATAAAGTAGAAAAAGTAGGGTTCGAACCCTTCAACACCGTATCTCGGTCAATCCAACAGCACTACCAGCAAACCCTAGATTTCTTTGAGAGAAGGAGGGGCACGCCTAGTGTACAAATTCAGCCACAGAGTTTTTCAAAGCAAAGGTTAAAGCCTTTAATCCCAGTTTAGAGGTGTTAGAGACATCACTTTCCTCCTATACAGACTCTCTACAGTCTACGATTAGTCTAATCAGGCTATATTTATATGGCTTGATCTGTTTTTGTAGTTCGTAGTATCGTCTTTTCGTGCTCCGGCAGAAGGCCTCCTCCTATAGATTTAAATTTACCAGGTCTTCAAATTACCGGGATATGCTTACGTTGAGCACTGTTTTTTACAGACTCCGAAATAAATATTGATTTTTTGTTGACATAATAAGCTAAGAACAGATTAATGTGAAATGAAAGATTATCGTATGACTTCAATAAGAAATTTAGGACTATTGTTTTTGACCACCTTACTCCTTTGGTCATGTCAAGAGGAACAACTCATGAACGAGATAGTACAACAAGATACCCTTGTTCATGCTGTTACAATTCCAGCGTCTTTTGGCTTTAAGACAGTCCAGTTTCTACAGCTTAGCTTTCACAGAAGATGAATAACATCTTCTGTGAAAGCTAATTTTTGAAATCAACTTTTCAACGAATCTCAATAAACGTCTCCGAAATCTCCGACAGCTTCTAACAATTCTATCTCTGCCAAGCCGGTTTTTAACAAGAGTTCGTAATATTTTAGTTGAGATTGTAGAAGTTTGTTCTCTCTGACATTGATATAAAACACTGAACTCTCTCCGTTTTCAAATTTAATAATTTCTGCATCCAACATACGTTGATAGGTGTCAACAAGTTTTGCCGTTTGGGGAACTAACTCCAAGTTTAATTGAAGTTTATTCCATTTCTGAGCGACTTTGTTGTTTAAATCCCTGGTTTTGAAATCGATTTTTTGATCCATTTCCAGAGTTTTTAATTGAAGTAGTTTGATCTTGGAACGCTCCTTACGTAAAAAAACAGGTGTTTCAAATGAAAAACCTGTTTTATAATTATTCGATTGAAAGGCATATTCATCTTTACCTCTGCTATTGCCAAGTAAGTTGTAATTAAGATTCAGTTTAGGTTTAATGTTCTCCTTTGCTAATCGCAACTCAAGTTTCATCTGTTCTGTATTAAGTTTTAAGTTTTCAAGGTTTGGGTTGATTTGTGCAGCTCTATTTTGCCACCAATCCAACTGTTCACCAGGACTCAATAATCGAAACACCGGAGTACTTTCAGATACATCGATATCTGAAAAGTTGTAGTTCTCGATTGCCAGTAAAGCATTGGAGAGTTCAGTCTGCATTTTATTAAGGTTAATCGTCCTGTCCTGAACTATTATACTCGATTCTACTGAGTCAATAGGTGCCTTGTCTCCGTTATTTACTGATGCTTTTACGTTGTTAAACTGTTGGGAGGCTAGTTCAACGGAACTTTTGTAAATATCTACAAGTGATTTGAAATAATACCAGTGCCAATAGCTAAACGCTGCATTTCTCAATAGATCAGTCTTTGTTTGTAAACTAGTATTTAGCAGAATGTCTCTTTCCAAAATGCTATTTCTAAAGTTCAACCTATCAGCATCAAAAAATAGCCCTCTTCCAATTGGTACGCTTATACCCGCATAATAAAGTCCAACGTCAGTAACGCTATTTTCTGG
>CAYMST010000434.1:0-2859 GCA_964393115.1 uncultured Roseivirgaceae bacterium
GTCGCGAACCTATGGCGTGTAGTAAAAATAGTTACCACACTTTTTTAATGATTGAGCATCACCTTAATACAGAACAAGCTACCACCTTGTCAAAGTAGTAGCTTGGTGACTTTGTCAAAGCTCAATATGTATTAAAGGGGGAGGTTTTCAGCGAAAGCCGAGATCTCACCTTTTATGTTCTGTAGATAATCGATGTCATCAAACCCATTCAGCATATTGCCTTTTTTGTATGAGTTGATGTCAAAGCTCTCTGATTCTCCGGTAGATTTTAAAGTAACCTTTTGATCAGGAAGGTTTACTTCAATTTCTGTCTTTGGATCTGCTTCGATAGCCTTAAAAATTTTGTCCAAAAACTCAGCGCTTACCTGTACAGGAAGTACTCCGATGTTTAAACAGTTATTCTTAAAGATATCCGCAAAGAAAGAAGAAATAACACATCGGAAACCGTAGTCGTACACTGACCAAGCAGCATGCTCACGAGAAGAACCGGACCCGAAGTTTTTTCCGCCTACAAGTATTTTGCCGGAGTAGATAGGATTGTTAAGTACGAAGTCCGCTTTTGGCGTATCATCGTTGTTGTATCTCCAATCTCTAAATAAATTATCTCCAAATCCCTTTCTTTCCGTGGCTTTCAAAAACCGAGCCGGGATAATTTGGTCCGTGTCAACGTTCTCGATTGGTAATGGAACCGCTGAACTATTTAATATTTCGAATTTATCGTATGCCATTATTATTCTCTTTTGAATTGGTACTGGTAGCTTTAAACAAACTCTCTAGGATCTGAAACAACTCCGTTTACCGCAGACGCAGCTGCTACAAGTGGACTTGCTAATAATGTCCTAGACCCCGGTCCTTGTCTACCTTCAAAGTTTCTGTTTGAGGTACTAACCGCTAGTTTACCCGTTGGTACTTTGTCGTCATTCATAGCCAGACATGCTGAACATCCAGGCTCCCTAAGTTCAAAACCAGCATCGGTTAGGATATCGAGGATACCTTCGTCCTTAATGGCTGCTTCTACTTTATGCGAACCAGGAACTAGCCAAGCCGTTACATGATCTGCTTTCTTTTTGCCCTTTACAATAGAAGCGAAAGCTCTAAAGTCTTCAATTCTACCGTTTGTACAGCTTCCAAGGAATACATAGTCGATCTTCTTTCCGATCATGTCTTCACCTTGCTGGAAGTTCATGTATCCCAAAGACTTTTCGTAGGTGGCATTGCCGCCTTCTACGTCATCGGCATTTGGGATAGATTTAGAAATCCCAATACCCATGCCCGGATTCGTACCATAGGTGATCATTGGCTCGATGTCAGAGGCGCTGAAAGATAATTCTTTGTCAAATTCCGCGTCATCATCAGTGCTCAACGTGGACCAATAAGTCATTGCTTTATCCCAAGCGTCGCCAGCAGGAGTCATTTCTCTGCCTTTGATGTATTCAAAAGTCTTTTCGTCAGGAGCAATCATGCCACCTCGAGCGCCCATTTCGATGGATAAGTTACAAACCGTCATGCGACCTTCCATAGTCATGTTTCTAAATACATCGCCAGCATACTCGACAAAATATCCGGTAGCTCCTGAAGTAGTTAGCTTTGAGATGATATATAGAGCGACATCCTTTGGTGAAACACCTTTCTGAAGGTCTCCATTTACATTAATTCTCATTCGTTTAGGCTTAGGCTGCATGATACACTGAGAGGAAAGAACCATCTCTACCTCTGAAGTACCAATGCCAAAAGCTATGGCGCCAAATGCCCCGTGCGTAGAAGTGTGTGAATCACCACAAACGATGGTAGCACCTGGTTGCGTAATACCGTATTCTGGGCCTACTACATGAACAATCCCATTTTTTTCATGTCCTAACCCCCAGTGAGAGATACCGTGTTCTGCGGCATTCTCCTCCAATGCCTTAAGCTGACCTGCTGAAAGCGGATCTTCAACAGGAAGGTGCTGATTTATGGTAGGAGTGTTATGATCAGCCGTAGCGAAGGTCTTCTCAGGGTGCATAACC
The DNA here is from genome assembly GCA_964393115.1 of uncultured Roseivirgaceae bacterium. Lineage (GTDB taxonomy): Bacteria > Bacteroidota > Bacteroidia > Cytophagales > Cyclobacteriaceae > CAYMST01. Next base: position 2,007 of record CAYMST010000434.1, read on the forward strand.
TTTAGTCCCCGACTCTTCAATCCTCGGAACGCAACAGGGGAAGTGACTTCGTGTACCATATGTCTGTCAATAAACAGTACATCTGGACCATCTTCTATGCTTCTAACAACGTGTGAATCCCACACCTTGTCAAATAATGTTTTGCCCATTTATATGAAATGTTAATGATGAATTATCTGGAACAAAAGTACGGATTGTCGGTTGCTATTGTATTGTATTGCTGATTTCATTTGAAATACGCATTGATACTTATTTGATATCGATTTAAATATGTTAGAAATAAAGAAACATTCTGGTGTTACTACGTTAAGAGTTGTTCAAAATCTGCCTATCTCTCCGGATGAGGCTTGGAAATTTTTATCTTCTCCGCATAACCTTAAAAAAATCACACCCGCACATATGGGATTTAATATTACTTCTGATACTTCCGGAGAAACATATCCCGGGCAAATAATTACGTATAAGGTGTCTCCTTTTCCATTTCTTAGGCTTAACTGGGTGACAGAGATTACACATTACTTTGAGGGACGATATTTTGTAGATGAGCAGCGATTCGGGCCATATAGTATGTGGCATCATGAACATATCGTAGAGCCTACCGAAAATGGTGTAAATATGGTGGATATCGTCACTTACAAAGCACCGTTAGGTTGGATCGGTGATAAGTTTATTGAGCCTTTGTTCATCAGAGGAGCGGTTCGTAAAATATTCGAACATCGATTTGAGATACTGGAAAAGTTTTTTCCGAGGCAATAAAATTGATCGAGTCAGGACGGACGTTGGTCTTTCGTCCGTCCATGAAAATCGAAACATATACCTAACCTCGAACTTTCTCAAGCCATTCCAGTACACT
>CAYMST010000435.1:0-2818 GCA_964393115.1 uncultured Roseivirgaceae bacterium
CCTTAATGTTTCTTCCTCCTATGGTGAAACATTAAGGTTTATTTACTGAGACAATAAACCTTAATGTTTCTTCCTCCTATGGTGGAGATTTTCCAACAGATAATAGCTACTACACCAATGTGCTTGCTATAGGCGGTGCAGGTGCTGAGAAGGGCCTAAAGATATATAAGCAAAATTCAGGCTCATCTCCGACCTTTGTTGGGCCTCAGAATTGGAGTGATTCTTATGTGTTTGAAATGACCGACTCCAACGGCAGTTCTCCTGATGGAGGGATTGTTTTTGGCGGAACCGGTAATACTGATGCTTTTAAAGCGATAATGACCATTAGGGGAAATGGACGTGTCGGGGTGGGAGTCACCAATCCCAGCACTTTGTTCGAGGTAAGTGGCACGATCCGTGCGAAAGAAATCAAAGTAGAGGCCAGCCCCTGGCCGGACTATGTCTTTGAACCTGATTACGACCTTCTCACCCTCGAGGAAACTGAGGCGTATATCAAAGAGAATAAACATCTTCCACAGATCCCTTCCGCCGAAGAAATAGAAGCCAATGGCGTGAAGTTGGGAGAGATGAATATGCTTTTGTTAAAAAAGATTGAGGAGCTGACGCTGCATATGATTGAGCAAGAAAAGAGGCTAAAGAAACAAGAAGAGTTAGAAAAGAAAATTAAGGAAATGACATATGCTCAGGTAGATATGATACTGTTGCTAAAGGCTCTTCAAAAAGAAATCAAAGAACTAAAAAAGCTTAAATGAGAAGTATAGCAAAAGTCCTTTTTGTTTTTGTATTGAATATTTCATTCTGTCAAACAGACGGAGTATGGAGGACATCCTCTGGGAATACATTGTATCACCACTTTGCAAGAAGTGGGGGAGGTGCTGCAGTTTATATCAATCAAGCATTAATTGGAAACAGCTTTCCAATTCTGAGACTTTCTAGCGGCGCTGAAAATCCAAACGCAAATGTCAAGTTTACATTTGAAAATAATGGTAACCTTGGGATTGGGATTATTTCTCCTTCTTCGAAACTACATGTAAGATCTTCTGGGACTTTAGGTGGAAAATACAATAAATCACTAGCTCATACAATAATTGGTGATGGAGTTACAGATCTCCTGATAGATGGAAATGAAATTTATAGTAATGAAACTATAGGAATCGGAAATGGATACCAAAAAGATATAGCTTTTAGAAATGTTGATGCTGCTGGATATGATGATTTGTTGTTAATAAAAGGAAATGGCAATATTGGAATTAATACAAGTTCACCTTCCGCTAAGCTCCATATAAAGTCGTCAAATACGATTGGTACCCCAGCCAATTTCAATAACGCATATCTCAAGATAAGTGATAATACTAATGCTCAGCTAGCACTTGATCCCAATCAAATATATGCTTCCGGGCAGTTGCATATCCAGACAACAGGAAATAACTCGATGTTCTTCTATACGAATGACACTAAACGAGTTATGATTTCTGGCAGTGGTAATCTCGGCATAGGCACCACCTCACCCTCTGAAAAGCTGGAAGTAAATGGTACTATCCGCTCCAAAGAAGTAAAAGTAGAAGCCAGCCCCTGGCCAGATTATGTCTTCGAACCGGATTATGACCTCCAATCCCTAGAAGAACTCGAGCAATACATCCAAAAAGAAAAACACCTTCCGGAGATTCCTTCTGCGAAAGAGATGGAAGCAAATGGAGTGCAACTTGGTGAGATGAATATGCTGCTATTGAAGAAAATTGAGGAGCTGACCATACACTTGATAGAGAAGGAGAAACAAATTGAGGAGCTGACAGAGAAGGTGAGCGATTTATATGAAAAAATCGATAACGTATCCCGTCAACTTCCTTTGAAGGATAGATAATATTTACTTAATTCGAAATTGTCACTGATCGATAGAATAAGACACAAAATAGCAACCTGCATGAATCTAACTTTTGCTAAGACTAAGAAGTATTTTAAATCCATTGTCCTAATATTAGTATTGCTGGGTTTTACGGACCTGAATGGCCAGTCTACAAAATATGTCGAAACAGCGCAACTGGGAAACTTGTCAACCTCAACGATTGAGAGTAGTTATTATTTCTCAGAAAGCATAACGATAGTAGCTCCCCCTTCCGGGAGCACTACTATCAGCAGTACCGGGGGGGATAAGTTCATTTCACCCATTGCTACCAATGCACCACCTTCAATGGACAAAAACTTTGTCAGGGTTGAAGTGCCAACTATCCCCATTGCTGATAGTAAAGCGCTAACGCTTTTGGGGCCCGATGATAAGGTTACAACTTATTCTTATTTAGATGATTTAGGTAGGACCCAGATAAGTACTGTGGTGCAGGCAGGTCCAAACTATGAAGATGTGGTCCAACCGAGCTATTATGACCCCACCACAGGAAGGATGGACAAAAGCTACCTGTCTTATGCTAAAACTTACAGTGATCCAGGACAATACGTAGATGGTGTAGCTGAATCCCAGAACTACTATGATACTAATGCACCGACTGGTGTTACCGGAGATGATAAGCCTTTTTCTTATAGTAAATATGATGCAAGGGGAAGGGTAACCTCAGTGGTGGCCCCAGGCGAAGCCTGGCATCAGACAGATGAGGCATCAGCTAAAAAGACGCTATACAAATACTTTATTCATAACCCGAGCGAAACCGATCCTCTGATAGACTTTCCGGTTGCAAAGTGGAAAATTGTAGCAGGTGAACCTGTCACAGATGAGAATTACGCCGCAAATGAACTGACAATAGTAGTGGTGACGGAGCAGGAAGGTCAAATGGAGAGAACCGTAAACGATTCTAGGGGTCAGACCATT
>CAYMST010000436.1:0-2810 GCA_964393115.1 uncultured Roseivirgaceae bacterium
AAGTCCTCGCCACCAATCCTGGTATTTAAAACTCTCTGTACATACTCGTTAACAACTGCGGTTCCGCCAGGAGTCCCTACTGGTTTCTCGTCTCTAAGTAAGGCCATTCTTAAGTTGGAGTAAGCCAACCTGAGCGTGTCGCGCTCTTCATTGGTAATTATGTTACCACTTCCTGCATTGGAAATAGCATTGGCTGGATGAGCGACAAAAACAGGGTCTGACTCAGCTTGAAGTGCCGAATTCAAGGAAGTGCGCTCGGCATCAGAGATCACCTGTCCACTCCCAAAATCTGTAATCTGGTTGATGTTTATAAAAGCGGTCCATGTCGATCCATTGTAGTAGTAGAATCCCGTTACATCATCAGTTTGATATACCAATAGTCCATCAGCTGGGCTAGAGATGTCTAACCGATCAGTAGCAGTCATACGTGGAATCAATAGCCCTTTAGATTCACTCTGAACATCCAGGATTGCCGAGGCGTCTGCTGTACTTTCTGATTCAGCTATCACAACACTTTGCCCGTATAAGGGAACAAAAAAATGTAAGATCACGATAGTTGTTAATGTTATTTTCACGTCTCAATCTGCTATTTTGGTGATTTTGACCGTGGTGTATACTTCTTCCAGTCCATCTGCTGAAATAGCTATTCCTAGTCCATTTGAAGGGCTTATGTTGTTTATCCACTGCTGGATCTCTAAAGTGGTAGCTGCGGATAGTGTCACTTCACCTAGAAACTCCGTATAAGTAATCCCAAACCCTTGAGAGGAATTTTCAAATTCCATGCGACCGAAAATGAGGGTTTCATCATTGGTTGTATCGTAAAGCCTTAGCCTAGCATTATCCGATTGATGTACGGGAGCCATTGCTTCAACAAGATATCTACCTGGACTTAGCGTTAGCTGATTCGAGTTCAGCGTCAACATACTCGCGTCTCCTTCTATGGTATTTAATTCTCTGGCAAACCAAGAAGCCAGTAGCGGTGGGGTACCACCATTGATTCCATCGTTTTTCAGATCTTTAACGATTGTATAGACTTCCCTCAGCAAACTCCAGTCCGCGCCATTGTAGGACCTCAACCCCGGAGTATTATCCGTCTGATAAATGATCATCCCTTCATAGGTATCGCTCAGCGAGTTCTTTTCGGAATAGGTCATAGATGGAAATCCTGCATTAGAAAGAATGGCGTTTTGTAAGTTGGTTCTTTCCGTATCTGTAATCACCTGGCCACTGCCGGCATCGGTGATGCTAGCCGCCTGACTGGCATCAAACAAGGGATCCTCTTCTTGACCTGCGATAAGCGCAATCCATGCTGTCCCGGAGTAAAAGTAGAAACCAGATGCGCCATCAGTTTGATATACTAAAAGTCCAGGAGCAGGGGAAGAAATGATTCCACGATCCACCTCCGTCATCCTGGGGATCAGTACTCCCTTAGATGTGGATTGCAAATCCAAAATGGAAGAAGCATCAGGTGTTGATTCTGATTCAGAGATCACCACCGACTGCCCTAAAGCCAACGACATTATGGAGGTGAACAGAGCTAATAATGTGGCTTTTCTCATGTTATTAGTATTTTATGATGTAGTTGACGTAAGCATTTTTAGGGCGTGTCTCCTCATCTCCTCCTGACACAGCATGAGAGTGGTCAGGAATAGAAACAGTGACATCATGATTATGATCAGGCTCTTCGGAAGACCTAAAGGCTGAGGGGTTTACTGAGGTGGCTTTTAAAAAGTATTGGTCAAGGTTGCTGGTATTGACATCTGGACCATGTACTGCAAAGTGATTCTCTCTGTTAACTGTCCAATCTTTATCTGTAGAAGCAACCCCGCTCACGAGATAGTGCGAATGAGCACCATCGCCTGTCGAAGTAAAAGTGGAAGAAAACGAACCACTATTTGAAACATCCCATCCCTCGTCAGGTAATTTCGTCTTGTCTTCCTGATAACTGCCTACCACATTTCCTAACTCTACTGTACCTGCTTTATTGGTTCTGGACGCAGCATTCGGGTCAACGTTTACTCCGCCATCTACACCTCGTAAAAAATATCCCCGAAGATCAGGCACAAAAAACGCCGAATTGGATTCTCCCCAGCTCCCTCCTATCGCCTCATACAAGTTAGGATAAGTACTTTTTTGATAATCTCTGCCATCACAAAGCAACCAACCTGCCGGAATATTGGCAGTAGGTCCTGCAAAAGGAACAACTGTTCCAGGAGGGACAAGTGAAAGTGTATCTACCTTAGCAACTACTTTCCGTTCGTTTTCCGTAATGATGTCCCCGCTACCAAAATCTGTGATCTGGTTTACATTAACGAAGGCGGTCCATTCCGATCCCGTGTAATAGTAGAAGCCCTTTACATCATCTATCTGATACACGATGAGCCCTTCCGCCGGATTAGTGATGCCCATACGATCCGCTGCAGTCATTCGCGGCACCAACATCCCTTTCGAATCGCTTTGCACGTCTAAAATAGATGATGCATCCGGGGTACTCTCATCTGATGAAATAACGACTGATTGAGGGAAAGTGATTAATGTCATTAACATGAAAAACACGAAGCACATTGATTTCAAAGTTACCGGTGTTCCGCCGGTTCCTTCGAAGGCTCTTAAACTATGAAATGTCATACATGGAGACAAACTTGTCATTTCACTCATTTTCATTATTAAAATTCCTAATAAGAAGCCTTAGAAAGATCAAATTCTCAATTTTTCCAATTGAGGGTAGGTTTTTACCAATAAGAGCATGTTTTCCTGGTATTAAGGTTTTATCATATGATAATTCAATGAAAGGGAAGTGCTAGAAGATT
>CAYMST010000437.1:0-2773 GCA_964393115.1 uncultured Roseivirgaceae bacterium
TTCTGTGTTCGTTACAGGCCGGCCCGATCAGGGCAGGGTGTACTCGGTCAGACGCATGTTGCGGTCTTCGAACCAGAGGGCGGCCCAGTCGTCGTGGATCTGACGCCAGGTGTTGTGGCGGTGCCGCGAGCGGAAGTTGGTGAACTCCTCTTCGGACTGGGTCAGGGAGTAGAGCTCCGGCGTCCAGTTGTTCCGCAGGTCGGTGGAGGTCAGCGTGTTGTTGCACCCGCCGATGAGCAGGGTCACAGCGAGGAGGCACGGGGCGAGCAGGGCGGTACGGATCATTGCGATTCCCTTAACAGAAGGATGTTCAGCCGGAAGATTGTCGCGCGCAAGGGGCCGGATGTCAAACCCTAAATCCGGTATTGGTCAAGGTTTTCGTTCTTTTTGGTCTTGGAAACGCTCAGTTGCGGCGGATGACGGGGTCGTGGCCTGTGTCGATGGGCTGGCGGGCTATTCCTCTGCCGGCTTAGGCTGGGGCAGTGGCGGGAGTTCCTTGGCCTCTTCCTCGTCTTTTTCGGTGGGCTTGAGCCGGATGAGGACCTTGGTACCGACCTTGGGGATGGCCTGGGTGCGGGGCTGCCAGACCTTGCCGTGGCTGTCGTTGGCGTCGGTGAGCTTGTTGGGGAGGGTCAGCAGGTCGTCGCCGAAGTTGACCAGCGAGATCGCCGAGCCGTTGACGTCCGCGTAGTAGACCTGCTTGCCCTGGACCTCCGCGAACTGTGAGCCGGCGAAGAGCCAGGTGTTGTCCTCCATCATCTTCTCGGTCTTGCTGTCCTGGACCCAGCGGTTGGCGGGGATCTCGCGTTCGACGTCGTCGGCTTTGACGACGATGAAAACGCCGACCTCAGGCCCCTTTGCCGGCACGAGCTTGGGCGGGTCGAACTTCATGTCGTACGACAGCGGCTTGCCCGGTTCTTCGCCCAGCAGCAATAGCCCGAAGTGGATCGTCGAGGGCATCGCATCGATCACCAGGATCGATTCGTGCTCACGGCTGTCCCGTGTGCAGGCGAACATCTCAAGGAACTCGCCTCTCCGCAGGCACACTTCCGCCTTGATATCAAGGTGATTGGCCTCGCGGTTCACGGTGACGCCGTTGTCCTGCTCGTTGATCTGCTTGACCGCCTCGGCGATGGGGTCGACGGGCTGTTCGGGCTTGGCGTCGCCTGCGGGCTTCTCAGTAGGGGCGTCCGCAAGGGCGGAGGGCATGATGCACAGTGTGACAATCAGGAAGTAGGCAACAGCGCTCAGGCTTAATCGCATCTCGGTGCTCCAGCGGGCTTGCGGCGGTGAGTTCAACCTATCATAGGGCCCGTTGTCTTTTGCTCCTGCACGCATTGCACCGGATTTTTCGACGCATGGCCGAGCCTGCCCCCTTGGAACCCGATCGCCTAACCTGGGCCGTGCTGCTGGCCCGTTGGACGGAGTTTGCCCGCAGCGCGGTGGCCCTGCCTGAGGAAGGCGAGGCGGGGCTCGTACGGCAGTCGGTGACGGACATCATCACGCTGCAGGCGGTGTGGTTTTCATTGCGCCAGATGGATGAGTTGGACCGTGCTGAGCAAGCGGTGGGCCTGGACCGCGCGGGCGTCCTGATCACCCGCCACGCCGCCGCCATCCACAACCGCTTCGGCGAGACCCCTCTGCCTGAGGACCTGCGGTCCCTGCTGGATGATGTTGCCGAGGCCTATCAATCGGCCAAGCAAACCATGTAACGCGTTACATGAAAATTATTTAGAATGATTATTAGATTATTGTAAGAATAGCCTTGACCCTATCGAGGCTGAGGCGTATAGTTTCAATGTACTACCAAGCCCCCGGAAGCTCGCGTCGGCGCCTCACGGCTGCTGACGCGGGTTTTTTTGTGGGCGTACTTCTACTGGGGTGCTATTGACGCTCAGCTCGGCTCATCCAGCGGGCTGAGGCCGATCTTGATCGCGAAACGGGCCAGGCCGACGCGGTCGTGGATGTCGAGCTTGCGCATGATGCGGTTGGTGTGCACGGCGACGGTGTTCTCGCTGATGCCCAGCTGCGCGGCCATCTGCTTGCGGCTCTGGCCCATGCCGACCCAGCGGAGGACGTCGACTTCGCGGGGGGTGAGGGTCGAGAGCTTGGTCTTGGATTCGTCAGGCGCGTCGCCGTTGGCGGATTCGGATTCGAATCGGCCGCGGACTTCGTCGGAGAGGAAGACCCCGCCGTCGACGACGGTGCGGATCGCGTTGATGAGCAGGTCCGGCTCGTCTGATTTGCTGAGCAGGCCAACCGCGCCGACGCCCTGGGCCTGTTCGATGAAGGCGTCGTTCCAGTAGGCGCTTAGGAAGACGACGGGCAGGTCGGGGTGGGAGACCTGCAGGCGTTTGGCGGCTTCGAAGCAGGACATGCCGGGCATGTTGATGTCCATGACGATGACGTCGAAGCCGTTGGCTTGTGCGAGTGCCAGACCTTCGTCGGCATCGCCCGCGGTGGCGGGGACTTCGAGGTCGGCTTCGTCTTCGAGTCGGCGGGCCAGCGAGTCACGGACGATGACGTGGTCGTCGATGAGCAGGACGTTGGTCTTCAGGGCGGCGGGGTGGTCATCGGTGCTGTTCATGTCGTGGTGGCCTCGGTTTCGTGTGATGGGTTGGCGGGTTGGTTCGGTTGCCCGACGAGCGGCAGGGTGATGGTAATCGTGGTGCCGCGGTTGGGTTGGGAGTCGAGGGAGATTTCGCCCTTGTGGTCGGAGACGATGCCGTGGGCTTGAGACAGGCCCAAGCCGGTGCCTTTGAGCCGGGCCTTG
>CAYMST010000438.1:0-2755 GCA_964393115.1 uncultured Roseivirgaceae bacterium
AGTCTTCAACTTTGGAAAATTTAAAGGCAAGCCGGTAGAGGAAGTACTCAAAAAAGAACCAGGATATTATGATTGGATGATGAAAGGTGACTTTCCGTTGGATACCAAAAGGAGGTTAACCGAAATAAAATTAAGAGGTTTTAATGCACGCTAGGCTATTCGTTTTTTTAACCATTCTAGTTTTGGGAGCCTGTTCTCAACAGGAAGAAGATCCGTTTTTCCCGTTTTCACATCATATCACTTACAATTTTGATGCTAATAACTCAGGTTGGGTTGGGGTAACAAGCAATGCTGTCCGGTCACCTCTTTTATCCATTAACGTATTTAACGGAAATACTGGACTGGAAGTCTTGACAGAAGAAGAATGTAATTGTGATCAGCTGTTGATATATCGTGAAATATCCGGTTTAAAACCATCTACTGCTTATGAAATTAGTTCTGAATTTGTTGATCAGGATCAAATCAATCTCTCGCTTCCGGTATATCTTTTGACTTTGTCTGATTCAGAGCTTAGCAGACTTGGCGATGGCACTTTTGATGTTAACGCCAACAAGTTTTCACAAATTGAGAAAATAGGTCAGCTAACATCTTTTTCAAGTAAATACGAAATTTCAAAATCAGTGGCAACAGATGATACTGGTAATATGACCATAGGTTTTTTAAAAGATTTTCAAAATGCTGACTCTGTTTTCTGGTTTATAGAAAAAGTTTCAATTAATCTCAATCGCAGTAATTAACTTTCGAACAAAGTATATTCCAAATTATGTCTAAAACGATAATTGTATCTAACCGACTACCCATAAAGATTCAGAATAAAGATGGAAAACTATCTTACTCCCCGAGTGAAGGAGGGTTAGCAACCGGTTTAGGATCAATTTACAAAGACGGTAATAACATTTGGATTGGTTGGCCAGGATTGGCTACCGACAACAGCGAGCAGGAAGTTGAAATTACCAATGGGCTGGCAAAAGACAATATGAAGCCCGTTTTCCTTACCGAGAAAGATATTGAAGAATACTATGAGGGTTTCAGTAACGAAACACTATGGCCAAACTTTCATTATTTCAATCAATATATTGTATTCGACGAATCACTTTGGCAATCATATAAAGAAGTAAATCGAAAATTTGCTGACTCTATAATAGAATCCGCTGGTGATAATGATACCATCTGGATTCATGATTATCAATTGCTCTTAGTACCACAGATGGTACGGCAAGCAATCCCATCTGCCAGCATAGGATTCTTTTTGCACATTCCATTTCCTTCATATGAATCATTTCGTCTCTTACCCTGGCGCCGTGAATTACTAATGGGTATGTTAGGGGCTGACTTCTTAGGGTTTCACACATATGATGATATGCGACATTTTTTGTCTTCGGTGAATCGCCTTGCTGGAATTGGAAACTCAAACGGAAGGATTAACGTGGATGGTCGCTTGGTAATGGTCGATGCCTTACCTATGGGTATTGATTATGAAAAATATACTCAGTCAGCCAGTAATCCAGAGACTATAGAAAGAGAAGTGCGCTTTCGTACTTCAGTTGGTGATCAAAAGCTATTGCTATCAATTGATAGGTTAGATTATTCGAAAGGAATACCAGAAAGACTAAGAGCATTTGAACTCTTTCTTGAAACTTACCCTGAATATCAAGAAAGTGTGTCCATTATCATGATCGTAGTTCCTTCTCGCGATCAGGTTGATATGTATAGACAACTCAAAGAAGAAATTGATCTGTTGGTTGGAAGAATAAATGGTAAATACTCCAGAATCAACTGGACACCTGTTCATTATTTTTACCGATCATTCCCACTAGCAGCACTATCAGCATATTACCGGATGGCGCATGTCGGACTCGTCACACCTATGCGTGATGGAATGAACTTGGTTTGCAAGGAATATATTGCCAGTAAAATAAATCGAAAAGGGGTCTTGATTTTAAGCGAAATGGCTGGAGCGTCCAAGGAACTCTCAGATGCCATTCTGGTTAATCCTAATGATATTGTAGAATTAGCTGGAGCTATTAAAGAAGCCTTAGAAATGCCAGACTCAGAACAGCATGATCGCATGGAAAGCATGCATCAAACAATTAAACGATATAACATTCACCATTGGGTAAACTTGTTCATGGACCGACTTCAACATATTAAATCCGAACAAAAAGCACTTGAGACAGAAGTTCTTGATGAAAAAGCAGAAAAAACCATTATATCAGCATTCAACAATGCAAAAAAGAAACTGATATTTTTAGATTATGATGGTACACTAGTAGGTTTCAAGGCAAATCCGCAAGACGCCGCACCAGATGAAGAGCTATATACCATTCTACAAAATCTGATTAGCAAAGAGGGAACAAGAGTGGTCATCATCAGTGGACGAGATAAGAAAACCCTGGAAAAGTGGTTGGGACATCTTGACTTGGATATCATAGCCGAACACGGTGTTTGGTATCGAGAAGATAGCGGTGATTGGAAAACATTTGAAAATCTAAGTGCAGATTGGAAACAGGGTATTAAAGAAACCTTAGAAAGTTATGTAAGTCGTACACCCGGCTCGTTTGTAGAGGAGAAAGACTACTCTCTCGTCTGGCACTATAGAAAAGTTGAAACAGGTTTGGGAGAGATAAGAACTAGGGAACTAGCAAGTCACCTTAAATACTTGGTTTCAAACAAGAATCTTAATGTTCTAGAGGGTGATATGGTAGTGGAAATAAAGAATTCGGAGGTTAATAAAGGTCGCGCCGCCAATGCTTGG
>CAYMST010000439.1:0-2731 GCA_964393115.1 uncultured Roseivirgaceae bacterium
GTGTGGAGTGTGGCAGTAAAGAACTAAGGCAGGTAGGTTTTGGTACAGAGGAGCCGGAGGAGGAGTTGAAGCTCATGTTCCCGGAGGCCATAATACAAAGAATGGATCTTGACACAACCAGGAGCAAGTATGGTTACCAACGTATCATAGAGGAGTTTGAAGAAGGCAATATTGACATCCTGGTGGGTACCCAGATGGTAAGTAAAGGGTTAGATTTTGACCGGGTCAACCTTGTTGGAATATTTGACACAGACCGGATGATTCATTTCCCGGACTTTCGCTCTCACGAGCGTGCATACCATTTGATTACCCAAGTGAGTGGACGAGCAGGGAGGAAATCACAAAATGGTCTTGTGGTCATTCAGACAACTGATCCAGACCAGCCTCTACTGCAAAGGGTTGAGTATAAGGACTATAGAGCGTTTTATCAATGGGAAGTAATGGAGCGCGAACACTTTCACTACCCTCCATTTTCGAGAATGGTCAATGTTGTATTTAAGCACAGAGATAAAAAAACCTCTTTCCAGGCCGCCAATTTCTACTATCATGAGATCAGAAAGAAGATGAAAACTCAGCAGATCGTGGGGCCTGTTGAGCCGCTTATCGGGAAAATACGAAACATGTACCTTCACGAAATCACATTGAAATTAGATAAACAAGGTATTAACTTGCCCCTGATTAAAGAATACCTTAAATCTGTCAAAAAAATAATGACAGCAATGCCCGCATTCAAAAGTGTTGGCGTGGTATTTGACGTTGATCCTGTTTGATGAAGCGACTCTTTCACATTTTCCTTCTGACATTGGTCATCACTGCGTGCGATCCCTGCACAGAGTGTGGAGAACCCCTGGTCTCGGAACCCACCGCAGAGATGATTTTCATCAATCAGTCCAGGGTAGACATGATTGATAAAACATTGCTGGTACTAGATAGCTTAGACTCCTCATTTACTTCCACAAATGCAGTTCTTGTCAGTTTTCGAGATAGCCTCCAGCAGCTTGATGACTCATTGGAGCTCGGCTTGAATGAATATCAAGATGAAAGAGATGCCGTTTTTGATTCGATTATGCAGCTTGAAATCGACTCATTGTTTTTGGATATGCTAGGCATAAACGATAGCATCTCTGATCTGAATAGCACAAAATCCACCATAAACTCAGGGAATATTTTACTTGATAAAATTGTAATTCCAGAGATCAACGATAGCTTGACGTATACAGAGGATGACAGCAGTACTTCCTGGTTTTTTCCCCTCTCTTTCGAAAATAGATTCTCTATTTACGAGGTGTTTATTCAAAATGAAAAGCTCACCATTGAATTGGAATATGAAACCTTCACTGAAGTAGATACGGAAAGAAACGTGAACGTAAGAGCTCAAAACATAATGGTGGTAGATACCCTAGGGGTTGATAGTGTAATAAATTGTGAACAAAATTGTGTAGATGGAGAAGCGACGTTTACTTTTTATTTCTAGTGTCTTTTTGCTTCTCACCTGCTATTGCCAAGTGGTTGATTCTGTAGGTTTGAAGTCAGATACAATTCCTCAAATGGCTATTGATGTATCTCCAGTAGAGCCAGAAATAGATTCTACAGAGATCGAGCTAGCGAAAAGGCTCCTGGTCCCATCTTTGTATTTGGATTATGGAAAACTACTGACATTACCCGTCGACTTTGAAACTAAATATGAGGGTGGAATTGAGTTGCTCTTTTTGGAAAGGTTTGCGCTTATTGGTGAATTTGGAGCCATGACGCTCTCTCCGGAAGGGGCCTACACCAATGGGATTTATGATAGTGATGGAACCTACTACAGGATAGGCGTTGGGTATCTTGGTCAGCTTGACAATAAACATAACATCGGAATTTCCATGAGGTATGGGTCGTCTACTTTTGACGAAAATGTCAGGATTTTAGTAGAGAGCCCCTCTGGTGCACAACCCGAGCCTTCACTTATTTTTGACAGAAGTGAACTCTCCGCAAACTGGTGGGAATTAGTTCTATACACAGATCAAAAGCTCTTGAGAAATTCAGAAATAGTTTGGATTGGGCTTAATCTCAGGTTCAGAATATTACAAAGGTATGATTCACAGGAGGTTATTGACGTATATGCCATCCCGGGCTACGGAAGATCCTTTGACAAGACCATCCCGGCAGCGAATTTTTTTATCAAAGTCAGGTTTTAGTTTGGCTTACCTTTCGCAATAGCCAACTCCATCAATTGGTTTAGCAACTCACCGTAGCTCAATCCTTCTTGCTCCCAAAGTTTGGGATACATGCTGATGCTAGTAAATCCTGGAATCGTGTTTACCTCGTTAACAAACACGTCGCCATCTTCTGTGAGGAACATATCCACGCGAGACATTCCTTCACACTCCAACGCTTTGTAGCTCTTAAGCGCTGTGCTTCGAAGCTTTGCCACGTATTTTTCTTCTATGTTGGCAGGAATTACAGTTTCAGTTTGCGAGTTCGCATCATACTTTTCCTGGTAAGAATAAAATGTGGAAGAGACTACCTCTCCCAGCCCGGTAGCCTTAGGATCTTGATTTCCCAAGACAGCACACTCAATTTCTCTACCCTGAATCGACTCTTCTACCAAGACCTTTTTATCATATTTAAAAGCGTCTGAAAGGGCCACCCCCCATGCGCCGGCATTCTCCACCTTATGGACTCCCACGGAAGATCCCATATTGGCGGGCTTAACATATAGCGGAAGACCTAGTTCACTTTTCACTTC
>CAYMST010000440.1:0-2725 GCA_964393115.1 uncultured Roseivirgaceae bacterium
GGAAGGTCTCCTAAATTATTATCCAAGTTAGCTCCTGCCTGTAGTAAAGGAGTAAATTTCTTTGCAGGGAATTCGAAGTTGAATCCAAGAGGAATGGATATTATCGATAATTCCTCCACATTGGAACTTTCGTACTTAGCAAGCATATAGTCAAACCCAACTTGTAGGGAAACCTTATAGCTTAACTGCACCTTCCCATAGACACCGTAAGTAAAATGCCCCACGCTTAAGTCTGTAAAATCAGACCTGGAAGCACCAGCATTACGAAAATTTATCAATGAATTGTAGTAGCCGACGTTGATTCCAACTTCAATGGCCTTCTTTGGTTTATTATCATGAATAATAGATTCAGACCCAGAGCAGTTGTTATATTGATCAACTAGCTTAACGAAAGATCCCGGTTGACTATACCTAGCTTTCTGGACGAGGCTTGATGAGTTCTTAAGACAATCATTCAGCAAATAAGAGAATATTCCACGCCACCTTGAGGATTCCACAAAGCCTTTTCTAGTTCCATATTCGGGATCCCACTGCTTCACTTCTTCTATCTTTGATTCCAGCACGGTTGTCTCACCTTCTTTTGATACATAGTATTTAGTCCCATCACTGTAGAAGCTCATCTTACCAGTTACAAGGACTTTCGAAAACAATTCCTCTGAAAGTCCACTTTTGTAGCTCTCCAGTCCCACATAGCCATATCCATTAATTTTTTCCGAAGTGTAGGTAACAGCAGAACCTGACTGTAGAAAAGTACAATTCAGATAGGATTCAGGTGCAGTTTTATAGGCTATCTCTCCATAGATAGTGTCATTTTCAAAGTTGATGATGTAGCCGGGCACATATTCTACCTGAGCACTCAGATGGTAAGAAATTATTAAAGAAAAAAAGCAAAAGAGTACTTTCGTTAGAGTTTTATCATGGTTCTGTGAACCATCAAAGTATGGAATCATGAATCTTCGGTTAGTATTAACATTTCGAACTTAGGTCAGGCAGAATTACTATGGCGAACTTTTGGCTGAGATTCCAAGAACTCATCAAAAAGCGTCCAAATATATCGATTGTCTGCGTTAGCTGGAACAAACTATTTTTTTAGCAGCTTGTGATTAACCAAAATCATTCAAATAAATCTTTGCCGACCAGCTTTAAAAGCTGATACTTCCACCAAATTGGGATTGGATGCGCCTTGATAGGGGCCGTGACTTGGACCTTACTCCAAAGCTTATTTGCCATTAGGATCTTATCATGTCTCTTTTCAAACCATCTTTCCCTTACGTAGTGAGCAAAGTTAAAATATAACTTCCCTTCAAAGAGGGTAAAAGCGGTCATCCGTGCAGCTGCTTTATATCCCTCAGAAGCTCCAAAAGCGCAAAAGCCACCATACTCTGGTAAATAGCTTTGTGGATCACTTTCGAATAGCTGCAGGTGTTGCTCATTGCAAAACCACCACTCTGTATCCATATGAGAGCAAGAAAACTGCTTCTTACCTTTTACTGCTTTCTTCAACTTAAAAAAAGCAACTAAATCATAACCTCTTAGCGCAAGACCGTTTACGCTAAATATTTCAGAAGCATTACTCATCATCCCTTTAATATACTATGAAACGAGAACTGATTTGATACAAAGACCTCATCTAAGATTCAAACTCAATATTATTATATATCTAATAAAACGAGTTATTTTTAAGCGTGATTACAAGCAAATATCAATTTTATTGAACCAAACTACCTCAATTAAGGAAAAAACTAGAGAATTTACTTTGCATGAAGGGAGTCATGTTGCCAAGATGCACGGAAGAGTGGAGTACATCTATTTCCTCAAGGACGGTACACTAAGCTACTATGTAGCCGATGAAATTACCGAAGAAGAGATAACACTATTTTCGATTGAAAGACCTGGGATGGTCATTGGATGGGAACTACTAAGTCATCCAGGCAGATTTATTTCAAACATCAAAGTGGCATCTCAAGGTGCGACGTTGGAAAGGGTGGAAAAAGAGCATTTCCTGGACTCCGTATCTACCAATGATCTTATAGAAATCTGTCACCAACTTTATCACCTTCTCGAAACCTCTTTTTACCAACAGACTGACTTATTGAGCAAAAAGGTCAGACACAAGGCGTTCAACCTGGAGAACTACTACATCTCCCAGGAGTCCACTTTGGAAGAAAAGGCAGGGCTGTTGCGTGGTTCTCCTTTTTTTGGTGAGTTCAGGGAAGAGGAAATTGTTGCAATAGCAGACAAGCTTGAAAGAAGAGAGTATGGTGCTGAAGAGCTCATCCATCACCAGGATGAATTCACAGGAGGAATTTTCATTTTGATCCAGGGAGAAGTATCTATCCGAAGGCTGGAAGGTACAAGCTACCTTGACCTAAGGTCCATCTCCTCTCCGGGTTACATTTTTGGCTGGTCAGCAGCGTTCAGCCATAAAGATATTTGCAGAGCTACTGCTGAACATAAAACATCTGTTTACTTCCTTCCGGAAGTGTCATTGCAGTCACTCACCCGGGACTCAAGCTTCGGAATAGCGTTTTACAAGACATTGATCTGGTTGATTGGCAACCAAATTCAGCTTTCTCAAAGTAGATTCATCCATCTCCTGGATGAGCGTTACCTGATATCTGTTAACCACCTGATTGACGTGAATCGTCCACACATCCCACTTCATTCACCCTTACACCAAATACCGCATTTACTCAAAGACAATTCCACGCACCCACTGGCCTTC
>CAYMST010000441.1:0-2180 GCA_964393115.1 uncultured Roseivirgaceae bacterium
AAAGAACATATAGATAAATAATACTGCAATAAGCCCTGCTATAACATATTTCAAGTACTTGCTCCAGGTAATCGCAAGCATGGCTTTCTCTACAGCCTCGGCTTTTTCTTCTTTCAATACAGGAGGGTTAATTTTGATCAGACCATTGTTGATAGAAAGCCCAAAGTCTTTCATATATTTATTTGCGAAATACTCACCTAGGCTAGTGTCTGCTACTTTAAAAATTGTAGTAAATTTTCCACTATTGTGTAGATCATCGTGCTTGTTGATTTCATCTACGAGAATTTCGCTGAGAAGGTGCCTCTTTTTGTTTTGCCCACGGTGATAGTCATCTACTTTGAGATCGATGGAGAAGCGGGGAAATACAACATGTAGTACTTTGATACGTTCATCTTCTCTGGCACTTTTGATATAAACCTTTCCCTTTTCCTTTTGCTGGTAATATGTACTGAGAAAGGCCAAAGCTTTTTCCAATTCTCGTTTAACATCTTTTTCAATCAGTTTTTCATTGAGTATTTTCGTTAGACCAGGTTCTAATTTTTCCAGGTCCTTGAAAATTGTTCCAGTCAAAGAGCCTTTTTCACTTTTACGAATCTCTTCCGCGTCTTCGTATTTATCATCCAAGTCTTCCATGAGATCTTCGTACGTTTCTTTGCTGCTCTTATAGACATCTTCTAATTGTTCAATTGCGTCTTCGTTTTTATCTCTGTACTCTTTGATATTATCTAATTCTTTCTCAATTCTCTTTTCTTCTTCTTCCTGGTACTCTTCAAATTTATCTTCAGATGCAAACTCATTTTTATGGTTTTCCCATTCCATGTCGTCTACTTTGTCTTCTCGCTTTTTTAAGGCTTTGTACTCATCTGTTTTATTGATTTGGTAGTAGGCCTTCTTTGCATTCCTATACTGTTTTTTGCTTTCTTCAAATTTCTGTTTGCTTTCCGAGAGTTTCAATTCCTTCTCAATTTTCTTTTCCACTCTCGCATTGCTTTGTAGTTTGTAAGCCTTTACAAAGGTAGAGATAAATTGTGAATTTTTGGCAATTTCAGTATAAAAAGAGCTGGAGGTAATGAGAAAGAAGAGAATCATCAGAATTGTCAAAGTCGGAATAGCGAGAAGAGAGAACAGTGAAATGAATATATAGAGAACGCTTCTCTTCTTTTGGGGTTTTGGATTTATTTCTTTATCAGTGTCAGCCATTTATAATTTCCTTTTTTAGTAAGTTTTTCTGATTGCAAAGGTTTAGGGTTTTGCTGTCATACGGAGCGATCGAATTCCTATTCCTAACAAAAACATCATCCCAAATACAATTAGAATAGGAAATAAGACCTCTTTAGTTGTAGCAAAAGCCATTGCCTCGAAGTAGTTTTTGAAAGAGATACTTGTAAGTGAATCGGGATAGTAAGCTAAAGAAAATTTGGTAAATAAAAGTATGGAAAAACTCAAGAAAAGAATAATTAGGGATGGTATAAGGAATAATCTTTCGAAACTTTTTAATTTGAGCTGCTTATCTACTCTAGCAAATAGAAGGTAGATAAATAACACTATGATAAATTCTCCTATAGCATATTGCAAAAGTTTACTCCAGGTAATTGCAAGCATAGCTTTCTCAACAGCTTCTGCTTTTTCTTCTTTCAATACAGGAGGGTTAATTTTAATCAGACCATTACTTATGGAAAGCCCAAAATCTTTCATGTATTTATTTGCAAAATACTCGCCAAGGCTAGTGTCTGCTACTTTAAAAATTGTAGTAAATTTCCCGCTATTTTGTAGGTCATCGTGTTTGTTAATTTCATCTACCAGAATTTCACTGAGAAGGTGTCTCTTTCTATTTTGTCCACGGTAGTAGTCATCAACTTTGAGATCAATGGAAAAACGGGGAAATACAACATGTAATACTTTGATACGCTCATCTTCTCTTGCACTTTTTATATAAACTTTCCCCTGTTCCTTTTGTTGGTAATATGTGCTGAGAAAGGCTAAGGCTTTTTCTAATTCTCGTTTCACATCCTTTTCAATTAATTTCTCATTGAGTATTTTGGTCAGACCTGGTTCTAATTTTTCAAGGTCTTTGAAAATTGTTCCTGTTAAAGAGCCTTTTTCACTTTTACGAATCTCTTCGGCATCTTCGTATTTATCATCCAAGTCTTCCATGAGATCTTCGTACGTTTCTTTGCTGC
>CAYMST010000441.1:2280-2698 GCA_964393115.1 uncultured Roseivirgaceae bacterium
AGATAAATAACACTATGATAAATTCTCCTATAGCATATTGCAAAAGTTTACTCCAAGTGAATGCGAGCATAACCATTTCTGCTGTTTCTGCTTTTTTGCCCTTTAGAATTGGAAGTTTCAGTTTGAACAAACCGTTATGAAGGGAAAATTCAAAATTTTGTTTCAAAACTTCAGATGGCATCTCCTGTGTGAAAAACTCATTTTGGAAGGAAAGTTCAAGACCTTTTAAATATTTGTTGGCAAAATCTGTTATATATTTACTGACAAAATATTCTCCAAAATTTGTATTTGTTGTTTTCAAAATCGTTATAAAAGTATTGCTATTATTTAAGCCGTGATACTTCTTGGTTTCATCTACAAAAATATCACTGAAGAGGTGTTGTTTCGTTTCACCTACAAAAATGCTATTGGAGAGATC
>CAYMST010000442.1:0-2646 GCA_964393115.1 uncultured Roseivirgaceae bacterium
CACGACGCTCTTCCGATTGATCGGAAGAGCGTCGTGTAGGGAAAGAGTGTACTTCGTTAAAATCAAGTGACTGCAAAACATGACCTGCTCTACCAGCAAATTTACCGTGTCTCGCTGTTGGCTCTGCAGGTTGCGCTGTAGATGAGGAACGACCGCTTGACCGAAATTAAAGTCCTGGGCCAACATCAGGCTATCCACGAGCGCCAGCACACCGGTCAGCGCAACCTCCGATTGCAGCCGGAAATATTCAATCAACGGCATTGGGTGGCAACTTCCTGAAGTTTCAACAATAATCAGGTCCGGACGATGATTTGACAACATCCTCTTCAATACTTCATCCAGTTTCTTTATCCCAGCTTTGCTGCTTAGTACACATGAATGGATAGATTCAAAATTGGAATCTTCCCGCTTGACAATTTCCGTATTGGCGATTAGCTCCCCATCAACATCCAGTTCGCTCATGTCATTCACGATAACCGAAACTGACAGTTCTTTTCTGGAAGACTGCACCAGTAGGTTTCTTAAGAGTGTAGTCTTTCCTGAACCGAGAAATCCATTAAGAATCACTACAGGAACAGTTGTTTTTGAATGACTTCTATCTTGCTCTGGCATTATATCTAAATTTAGTATTTACCACCCATAGTAACCTTTCGGCACCACCCCATTGAGACGGAGGTATACCACACACTGCCCACGATGATGAATGATATGGTTCTCCAGCGCATAAAACAGCCTCCAGACAGGTATTACATCTCCCGCGAAATCACAATCGGAAAGAAGCTTGTTCTCAGGCAGCTCCATGAGCGCTTGTCGCACGATAGAATACATGTTCTTAATCTCTTTGATGATGTCATCCTTTGGCATCTGTACAGGTAACTTAACATCTCCATAAGGGTTATTTATTCCGGCGCATCCAGCTAATTGGCCACACGTGTAGATCACGCAATGTCGCCACTGTTCAGAAAAAGTCATCGCTTCATCTGTATACTTGAAACTGAAGGACTCGGGGGGCATCTGCTCCATGTTGACCAAGGTCATCTTCTCTGACCGCATCCATGCAGCCACCAATTCTGCCCTTAACTGATCTACTTCCTTGAGTTCATTCATCTCGCAGGCGTTTAGACCTACAAATGGAATAAGACCCAATCCGCCAGCTCTTTTAAGAAATTTTGAACGTTTCATATTGTGAAATCTATGGTAAGCTATATCAATTGATAGAACTCGTTTCTTAATGCTTCATTATCAAATCTACCGCCATACTCAAGCGTAGTGGTTCTACTGTTTTTATCATTCACTCCTCGCGTGGAAACACACAAATGTTCTGCCTCTAAGACTACCATCACATCTTCAGTTTTAAGTGCTTCCGAAAGCTCTTTGAATATTTGCAACGTCATGCGTTCCTGAACCTGGGGTCTCTTACCATAGTATTCCACGATTCGGTTAATTTTTGAAAGTCCTATCACCTTGCCTGATGAGATGTAAGCGACATGGGCTTTGCCTACTATAGGTAAGAAATGATGCTCGCAAGCTGACGTAAAAGTGATATCCTTTTCCACCAGCATCTTATTGTATTGGTACTTGTTATCAAATACAGATAGCGAGGGTTTATTCTTAGGATCGAGACCGCTAAATAGCTCTTTCACGTACATCTTAGCAACTCTATATGGCGTACCCTTCAAACTGTCATCGGACATGTCAAGTCCCAGCTCCTCCATGATTCCTCCAAAGAGCTTCTCTATGTTATTGATTTTTTCGTGATCTGGTTTACGGAGAGCATCTGACCGAAGTGGTGTTTCGACGGAAGTCATCACATGCGCATCCCCTTCTATTTCAAAGCCATTTTTTTCTTCTAACTGCTCGTCTAGTTCTTTCATTCTCTTTTTCCTAAAAGTTCATTAGAAGCTTATAACAATGCCCAGGGACATCTTGATTCTGATAGCTATCTAAAATCCTCATAAAGTTTGCTGGCCTGGATGCCCTGATTGTTCTGATACTTTCCACTTTGATATGAAGAATGGGCTCCATCTAAATGGTGGTAGTAGATTTGGCATATTTCTACCTCGGGATAGATGATCAGTGGCTGCACCACAAAGATTTCTAAAGTCCAGTACCCGTTGAACCCCACATCACCAAAACCTGCTGTCACATGAACAAACATGCCTAGCCTTCCAATGCTACTGCGACCTTCCAACATAGGAACTAGCTTATCGGTTCGCGTACGCTCGACTGTACGACCTAAATAAAGCTTACCTGGCTCCAACTGCAAGCCAGCCACCGGTATAATCAACTCAGAGACTTTATTTTCCACTTTCATATCCAGTACTGGATTATCATAAACTACAAGTTGCTTATGCAATCGAAGGTTATAACTGTTTGGGTTGAGTTGATTTGGATTATAAGGATCTATTTCAATATCCTTACCCATTCGTTCCGATATTTCTACACCACTTAGTATCACGCTACTTCTTATTTCTTATGCAAATCTAGGTGCATAGCATAAAAATGCAATAATGTTGCAAGTATAGAAAGCTGAATGGGATAAAAAAATCATATCAAAATGTATCCTTTTGCTCACTTTCTGGTCTTCTAATCAAAAATTAAAATCAATTAAACTATGAATAATTGTCATTTCGGAAATTGTGACTG
>CAYMST010000443.1:0-2643 GCA_964393115.1 uncultured Roseivirgaceae bacterium
CATCCACTTCCACTTCCACTTCCGCTTCCACTTCCACTTCCGCCATTGCTTCCGCTGTTACTACTGGTTCCGTTATTGGTATTGAACGACCCAGAGCTATTATCGGTGTTGTTAGAATTTGTTGTGTTATTGTTTCCGGTATTAATGGTAACGTCAATGTCGACATCAACACCGAATATTCTAAAACCTGAGGCTTCTAATTCATGAATAGTTGAGAAGATACCGGGAGTGTTGACAAAGTTATCCGGACCAGCTTCTACAGCGATCAGATATGCCTCTTGTAAAACCTCTTCAGCACTTGCAGCTTCTAACATTTTTGACCCATTACTTAAGGCCATCCGTACTGATAAATAATTACTTGACTCTATTTGTTTCTTGAAATCTTCGAAGAACTCAGGATCAAGTGTTCTAATTTCTGATTTGATATCTTTCAGTGCCTCAAAAAATATTTCCGCTTGCTCCGGATTGGCATTTAATGCTGTCTGAATGATTTCTACTTCTTCCTCTTTGGTTTTTAGTTCCTTGGCGGCGTCTCCAGTGTAGAACATGACCGCTTCAAATAGTTCTTCACCGGAATAACTTTTGGATTCGGGTGCAACATTTGCAGTGGGTGCGACATTTTCAGATTCCTGGCAAGCCCAGAACGATAACAGCATCACCGCAACCACGAAGATCGATTTGTGTGAATTTTTGATTTTCATAATTATTTTTTGTGATAATAATATCCTGTCCAACAAGCAGGACAGACGAGACCGATTTGAATATTTAAGATTAAGGTCTCAAGAGGTAGTTCGCATTTACGGGATTAGGTTACCCTGTTTTTGAGGAAAATTTAATGTTTTCGTTAACGGTTTTTGACGATTAAAGGTAAGTTCTTTGATTATTAGGTTATTACGTTTTGTAGATGAAGAGATGAAAAACTGATTTTGACCGATGTTATCCGCTTAACTTGACAAATTACCGCTCCTTTAAATGTTCTCGGATCAGGAGAATCGACTTTCTAATTTCGGTAAAAACAAAATCGAAAAAAGAATCATGAAAAAGTTTAGAATTAACTGTGGACAGGCTAGAATATTAGCGGCTATTATGTTGCTCACAATATTAGTAGCAAGGTCAAAGGCTCAGACGTATTCTTTTAAAGTTTTAAAGCATGGTAAAGGTCAGCCTGTTATCCTAATTCCCGGACTAACTTGCGATGGGGCAGTATGGGATGAAACGGTTGCCACATTGAAAAAGGACTATGAGTGCCATGTCTTGACGTTACCGGGATTTGCAGGACACCTCCCCATCGATTTGGGTCAAGGTTACTTACCGCAGGTAAGAAAAGAAATAATAGCCTATGTACATGATCAGCATTTGGTTCACCCAATTGTCATTGGACATAGTCTTGGAGGCCATCTGGCACTTGATATCGCCTCAACGAAACCTAATCTTGTGTCGCGCTTGGTGATCGTCGATGCGTTACCTTTTTTAGGGGCTCTGCATAACCCAAACGCTACTGAGGCGTCAGCAAAGGCCGTCGCTGAAGGGATGAAGAAAAGGTACAGTGATATCTCGGATGAGCAATATAAAGCCAATCAGCTGACCATACTGAAGACCATGATAACCGATGAAGAAATGGTGAAAGTGGCTCTTGAGTGGAGCCTTTCTAGTGATCGTAGCAGTGTAAACAGGGCTATGTATGAACTCATGACTACTGATCTTAGGGACGATATGGTTAGGATTAATATTCCAGTAATGGTTCTCGGGTCTTGGGTAGCGGCTAAGGAATATGGGGTAACAAAAGAAATGGTTCTTGCTAGTTTTTCAAATCAATATAGACAACTAAAAGGAGTAGAAATATCACTATCGGAAAAAGGAAGACACTTTATCATGTGGGATGACTTCGAGTTCTACATAAACGAAATAGACAGCTTTCTTTCCAGAAATAAAGTTAATTGAGTCCAATATTGTAAACGGCAGGTATCTCTAAAAAGGAGATATTCGCCATGCGAATAGACAGATGATAATAAACAAGAAAATACTCGCCTATTGGCTATCACAAGTTTTCGGTTGGGGTGCTTTTACAGGACTTTTGGTTTTTTCTAGTCTATCCTTTCAAAAGAACAGTGATCAAATTGGTAAGATTCTAGGATTGCAATTTATCATAGGGGCAACATGTCTTGCGGTTTCACATTTGCTACGATTTAGCTACAAGGTGAAAAGATGGCCTGAACTGCCTCCAAAGTCGCTGATTCCTAGAACCATCATGGCATCCATAGTGGCAGCAGTACTTGCCCAGATTATTATTCATATGTTAATGTTGGTAGTGCTTGATTGGCAAAATAGTGTTCGTCCGATTGTTTTCCGAGAAATTCCGATTTACACATTCAATGTGTTTATCATGTTTATGATTTGGTCGATCGTATACTTTGGATATCATTTTCTTCAAATCGCACGTCGATCAAAAGTTGAGAAGCTATTGGCTGAGGCCTCGCTAAAGGATGCGGAGCTAATAGCATTGAAAGCGCAGATTAACCCACACTTTTTATTTAATGCACTGAATAACATTAGGGCTTTGATACTTGAAGATCAAACTAAATCTCGAAGTATGCTGTCCTATTTGTCTGATTTGTTACGTTATTCCTTTGAGCTGAACAAACA
>CAYMST010000444.1:0-2627 GCA_964393115.1 uncultured Roseivirgaceae bacterium
CATATACTTGACAAATATCTATCTTATTGGACGGAATATAGCTTGCCCAAAAAGACCGTGATGACCTCCCCTGGAAATAAAGAGCGATATATCTATTTCGTAATCGAAGGAAGTCAGAGATCGTATTATCTAAAGGATGGAAAGGAACATGTTATGTTTTTTGCCTATGCTCCCTCGTTCTCTGGGGTTATGGAGTCTTTCTTCACACAAACGCCGTCAAGATATTATTTGGAAACCATCAGCGACAGTCATTTTCTACGACTCCCTTATGCAAAACATGCCGAATTGATCCAGCAATACAGGCCCTTAGAAACCCTATTCAGAAAAATCACAGAGATTTTGCTCGCGAGCGTCATTGAGCGTCATCATGAATTGTTGACTTTTGACACCCAAACCAGGTTGTCTATTTTTCTAGACCGAAGTGCACACCTCCTCAACATCATTCCACACAAGCACCTAGCCTCCTACCTTCGCATCGACCCGACTAATTTTAGTAAAATGATCAATAAGGTCAAATTCTGAAATCTTGGTTTATACCAAGATTAATCCTACCCGACTCAGATAGCTTTGTTTCATCAATAAACAATAAAAAAGAAATCATGAAAAAAGTATGTTTGATGGTAATAGGATTACTAAGCTTATCTTATACCTACTCACAATCAACAGATTACAAAAACACACAAACGGTAAGTCAATTTTTGGCGGGTTTTAACGACCCTTCTAAAATTCAAGAATCACTATCTCTTCTAGCCACAGACTATCACTTCCAAAACCCAATGGTAGAGTTACATTCGAAAGCAGAATTCATAGCATTGGCTCAAGAAATCGGAAAGGTGTTGACGGGGGTTGAAATAATACGAATAGCGGCACAGGGAGAATGGGTCGCCGCATCATATATTTTCAAATCTTCCATCCCTGGAGTTGAATCAAACCTCGCTACAGAATGGTTTCGACTAGAAGATGGTATGATCCAAGAGTCTCAACTTATCTACGACGCTTCTGAATGGAGAAAGGTATATGAACAGATGAATGAGCAACAGACAAACTAACCTCTGATACCATTTAAACGATATACCAGCGTATTGCCGGATTTCATATCAGCTCTTATACCGTTTGCAGTGTATAATGACGTATTAGTTTATGAAACTGTTTTTTTCTTATTCAAGGCAAAAAACACAGGCCTAGCAGCGCTAGGGCGAGGCTTTTTAACGCAGAAGAAGGTAAAAACAGGAGTAAAATACACGTCATTATACACTACAAATGGTATTAAACAGACTTTGTTTCAAGTGTCTAGCCCTCATCAGTCATAAATACCTGATGAGGGCTTTTCTTTTCTACCGTAAAGCGCTTAGTCGCAGCCTTTCTAAACCAAACAGACTCAATCGATCTAACCACTTCCGTTATTAGGGTTTATTCCGAAAGTCAACTCCCATTTCTAAAAAAACGAAAAAATTTTTCATTACGCAAAAAGACTGCGCAGTAGTTATTCTTCTTTGTATTGTCAATCGGGTATTACTGCTATCAATAACCTTGAATGAGAAGCCCCCTTCGCAGATTGCGAAGGGGTTAGAAACGGACAAATCCTGAAAAAATGAGAACAGAGATAACAACAAAAATAAAAGCAATTGAACTGGACGAAAACGTCAAAACGCTCTTAGCTTGCGAAACAGGGTCACGAGCATGGGGCTTCCCCTCACCTGATAGTGACTACGATGTCAGGCTTATCTACCTCAAACCAATGGATTCACACCTGAGCATTCGGCAGGAAAAAGACACTTTGGAAGCTATGGATGGAGACCTCGACATTACGGGTTGGGAATTCAAAAAAGTATGTTCTCTTCTTTGGAAGTCAAATATCCCCTTACTCGAAAGACTACAATCACCCATCATATATACGCAAAACAAGCAATGGCTTGTGGAAATGAGGCTATTAAGCACTTCGTACTTTTCTCCTATTGCATCCATGCATCACTACCATAGCATGTCAAAAAAATATGTGAGTAGCTGCTTAAGCGAAAAGACAAGAGTCAAACTGAAGAAATACTTCTATGCTATCAGGACTACGATTGCTGGAATATGGATAAGAGAGATAGGCACCATGCCTCCGATGGTACTAAAAGACATGTTCGACTTGGTCGACGATGATGTACGTATGACAATATGTGAGTTAATCAATCTCAAAAGTATGAAGACAGAAGACTATTGGCATACGCGCATCGAACCACTTGACGAATTTCTCATCAAACAAATGAATTTAAATGATAGGGTTTCGAAACAACTGAGAGGAGCAGAAGGTAGTATCGATGTCCTCAATGACTTTTATCGCGAGACCGTAAAAGCGCACGCATGACTTTGGAAGAACTACAAAAAAGTGACTCGATTGTATTTGAGTGTTATAGCGGTAGCCATGCGCAAGGGCTGGCTACCCCAACGTCAGACGTGGATATAAAAGGCGTATTTATTTTACCAGAGGATGATTACTTTGGCCTCGATTATATTGACCAGATCAGCAATGAAACCAATGATATAGTCTACTACGAGCTAAGACGTTTCGTGGAACTTTTAAGTCAAAGCAATCCCAACATCTTGGAACTTCTCTATACACCGAAGGAATCGATTCGAATACT
>CAYMST010000445.1:0-2615 GCA_964393115.1 uncultured Roseivirgaceae bacterium
ATCCAGGGCACCTTCCTTTACGAGCTCAAAGTTGTTACTCAGCTAAAAGATGTTTTGAAGAGCTTTCTTGTAGCTCGTGGACTGCATGGAATCATTTAGTGCGGCCTGCTTGTCCTTCACCTCGTCGATAACCTTTCCTCCTCGAGCTATTTTCTGAATCCAATCTGCGAACTCACGTCCGTAGATGGTGAGCAAAGTAATTCCAAGCGATAGTGCAGTTTGCCAGGAGAATATTCCCTTGGCAAGTGTTTTCCAGACGGGAACCCCTTTCTGTCCGCTGGCAATAAGCTGATCGTTTTGCAGCTTGAGCTTCTTGATCTCATCGGCCAGGATTGGAATGTTGTTCGACAGAGCCAGGATACCGATCTGGGCAGAAACAGCGAAAGCAGGAAGCTCCCTGGATATTTGGTTGATCGAATGATTGAGGGTATTGAATCCAGAGGCTGATCGGCCTATTTGTGAAGTCGTTGCCCGTAGTGCCGTTCGGCTGGCAGTGACGGCAGCCGTGTACTCATTCACTTCCCTGACGTTCTGATCATAGACACGCTTGACCGTCTCCCCAACTTTCTGAGCGGACTGTTGCACGGTTGCATCAGTGCCTGTGATGTCCTTTCGGATATTGGCAGACTTCTTCTTTACCTCTGCATCATTCAGAAGAAAATCAACGTGTATCGGATCAAATTCGTCAGCCATTCTTTTTCCCGTATTTCGCTCGATAGTGAGCTGCCATTTCTTTGGCAGATACTTTTTGCACTTTCTTTACTCGCTTAAATCCAGGTCGGTCGGCCATCATCATCATGATGTTTAATCGGCTCACCTTCCATAGCACGTACTCCCAGCTCCAGCCAGTTTCCTTTATGATCTGATAGATCATTCCCCAGGGGCTATGCATGCCCGTTTGAATTAACTCCCCTGTGTCTTTTGACCCAGATTCGGGCTCGTCATCTTCATCATCCGAACCGATCTGGTAGTACTCATAAAATCCGCAGTGCCTCCATACAGGAGGATTATGGTCACCAATCCAAAGAGTTCTTTGGGTTTGCAGTGCCATTTGATGTACCAGGCCAAAGGCTTGGTTAGAAGCATGCCGCTCCAGTATCCATTCAGCCAGGCACATGCTATCGCTTTGCAGATGGTCTTACCGTGGGCAACCCACAGCGACAGGGCTTCTTCATGGCTGATGTCTTCGAGCTGCTCCTCTTTAAGGCCTGTCTTCAGGTAGTAAGCAGCGACTCGGTGCATCGTCCCTTCATACGGAGATCGAACGGTCAGACTTAGTGTCTTTTTGCCAATCCAACGTAAGAAAAAAGGAGCACGCATCTTCATACGTGCTCCTCGATGCAGTAAGTGCTCAGCCACCAGGGCTTCCTTATTCAGATTCTCTTCCATCCATTATGGGTTGGTGATGACATTGTCGGTAATGACCACAGAAGGAACTCCATCAACCAATGGAGTCAACACTCGTCCTACCACTTTCACCAAGAAAATGCCCTTGCGAGTTGGCTCCAGGTTACGGTGTGCCATGACTTTCACACGATTGTATTCAAAGACCGTCCCATCATCGGTAGTGATCCGGATGGCCTTCTCAATGTTCGTGTGTGTCGTGGGCTTGTTCCATTTGTCAGGTGTGGCAGCTACGTCGGTTGCAGTGCCACCCAGAAGATTTACCAGGGTATCAGCCCCCGCATCCATGATGTCAAATCGGATGGTTTCAGCCCCGTTCTCCACCACGCTGATCACTGGGTCTCGCTTAAGCTCTGCAAAATGATCATTGGAGGTCGGCTCGTCTTCCTCCACAGTTGCTGAATCCTTATAAATGTCTCCAGCAGACGCATAGTTCTCGCCGAGACCAGTTCCTGCGTTGATGTCGCCAATTTCAATGGATGTTACTCCGAAAACTTTTTGTGCCATTGTATCTTAATTAAAAGGTTCTAAAATCGTTTTACTTGGGCTCCCTTAAAGCTTCAATCGCCTCTTTTAGAGCAAGGCCCGAAAGTCCCTCAGGAGCATCTTCTCCGGAAAGTTCCTTGTGCTCTTTGAGGAGCTCAAGAATGAATTCCTGCTGCTTCTCCTCGATCCTGGCGAAATCCCAGCTATGATGCGCTGTTTTTCCTGTAAGCTCTTTGTAAGCCTCCTTAGCGCTTGCCAGATCATCACCGCCCTGGTTAGTGGAAGCAACTACTTTATCCAGCTCTTTAACCGCATCACTTGGGGGTCGCTTGTGACGTGTCACTTCTTTCTCTTTGAGCGTCGCAGCATGCGATAATGCTTTGTCCAGATCAATAAAGACTTTCCCATCGGAAGTCTCTGCGATCAGATTGCAATCGGGATAGTTTCGGAATATCTCCGCATTTTTTTGTTCTCGTGTTCTATTGTCCATGATTTTCAAGTCGTTTAGTCAAAAAATTTGCTTAGGGTTCTCCAAAGCCATTCACCAGCTTTCTTTGCGAAAAAGGTTACGATTGTGATTATGAAGGCATTAAAGGAGGCCTCCCACAGATCCCATGTCGCAATCATTCCTACTACACCCGATGCGAATCCGACAGGCACTTCAATATGCTGCTTAAAGGACGGGAGTAGGTCTTGCATCAGTTCTCTTTCAAACATCTAGGGCT
>CAYMST010000446.1:0-2614 GCA_964393115.1 uncultured Roseivirgaceae bacterium
AATTATGACTATAATGACATTCTTTTGGATCGAGATAATGATTACACAACCAATAGAATCGCACAGTCTAATCACATTGAATGGTACACTAATGAAGATATATATGATAACAATGCTGATGACTTGATCTTTGATGATGATGCGCAACTTGGTTTTGTAAGGTCAAATGATAAACGAATTGGAGGTTATGCCATTACAAATGCTTCTGGTATTACATATCATTATTCCTTACCAGTCTTGACCGGAGATGAGGTCAGGTATTCGGAAAACGTAAAAAGTGCTCAAGATGAGGACGGTCTTTTCTACAATAAACAAATACGACCCGGGATGTATGCTTATTCTTGGAATTTGACGGGGGTGACAGGTCCAGATTATGTAGATAAAAATGGAAACGGTAGGTTAGATAAAGAAGATTGGGGTTACTGGGTAGCTTTTGAATATGGCAAATGGACCGACCGCTATAAATGGCGAACCCCAGAGGTTGGGCTAAGAAAAAACAGAGATGCTACCTTTCAAGATTACAGTAGAGGACGTAAAGAGTTGTATTATTTAAATAAAATAAGAACCGCTACACATACTGCATTCTTTATTAAGGATCTACGGCAAGATGCCAAGGGGCTCGCCCATTATGATAAAAAGGTTGAGCCACACTTCACCGGAGTGAGAAGGGTACTTCGAAGAGCGTTTGGAACTTTAGATAGGTTATCAAACGAGTTTGTTTCTAATAATGTAATATCTACGATTTCCGATAATCTATTATTAAAAGGTTTTGATCCGGGAGAAGAGGCTGGTTTTCAGCCCAGCAATTGTCAGTTTCCTGTCAGTACACTGAAGCTCACTAAGATCTTGTTGTTTAAAAATACACATATTCCAAATATCTCCTTTTCGACTAATAACTCTCATTCTATAATTCAAACATGTGGCGTACAGCCCCATTATGGAAACAACGTGCTTTTAACGGAAAATATTAGCAATCAGCAAAGTCAGATTTCTACTAATCTACTTCGTGGAATAGAATTGAAAAGTTCATATCGTTTGATGCCTTTTACGCCGAACAGTTTTGAGAATAGTAATATTTACACTGCCAATCCTCGGTCACTAACTACAAATGATCAAGGTGGAAGATTAACACTTGAGAGCATCAATACCATTGTGAGAGGAAATGCTATTGTTACTCCACCGGTTAAGTTCGATTATAATGACCCTAATGAACCGTATTGTTCAGAATGCCTTGATTATTGGGGTATGTATAAGGCAGACTATGACGAGAACCTTAGATCAAGTAATTTAAAAAATAGACCCAGTCAAATGTCTTCGAAAAAAATGGCTGCTTGGTCTTTGAATGAAATTACTAACCCTATAGGGGGGAAGATAAAGGTAGAATACGAACCAGATAAATTTGATAAAATGTCTTCTCGTTCCAAAGTGAACTTATCAATAAAAAGTATAGAGAATAAATCTCACTCATTGAGAAGCGTTATGTGGCTCAACTTTGAAGATGAAAATGCTGACTTTAATACTATCCTTTCTGGTCTTGATGAGGTAGAGCTTTTTATGTATATATCGAAAACAGAGAAAAGACACTATGAATATGTGGATAGTGAAGAAGTAGATAGAGTGTCTAATCATTGGTTAGAGCCCTTTCATGTCCGTGCGAATATATTATCCAAAGAGCGAGGTAGAGTTCGTGTTCAAGTAGTTGAATATTTAGGACATAATGGCAATCGTACCTTTAATTTTAAGGTGCCTCATAGTTTTAAAGATGAAGCACTTTCCAACTCCATGAATAGTCTTGAGTTTTTCACCGGATTGCTAACCTGCGACAATAAACGTGATGTGAAATTAGGGGCTTCATTTGATAGGCCTAATAGTGGAGTATTTATATATTATGACTTCTTGGGTGGAGAAATGATTTATGAGCCTAAAATCGACTTAATTGGTGGCGGATTACGGGTGAAACAGCTATCGGTTGAGGATCCATTTACCAAAAAAGCTAGTATAAAAAAATACTCTTACCTAAACCCGAATACAGGTAGATCATCAGGAGTTACGTCATATTTCCCAACACAATTGGATGAATTTCATGCCCTTAAACCGACCTGGTATAACTATGAACCACGTTCTCTTTATTTTAAGACCTCTCGACATCAAGAACTATGTGATGGTAGTACATTGCTAAATGTGATTATAAATAAGTTGTCTTTGAATATCGTTGATGTCTCCAGACAACTCGATATGTCTTTGGCGGCTGACCCTATGCTTATGAACTTTAGACGAGATCGTATTTTCGGAGACTTCATTCAGAAACGTACCTTTTTGCCTTCTCCGGGTGTTGTTTACGAATATGTAACGGTCAAGGATTACTTCCTTTCAAACGGTTATGAAAAGCCGCACGGCTCTTATGTGGTTTCGAGATTCAATGTTTTTAATGACGATTTAGTACAACTAAAACGAACAGGTATTCAAAATCAAATCTCCTCCGTAATAATAGGCCCGTCTGACAAGACTGTTTCCAGTCTTCATGCGAGGAGAATTCGGATTGATGATGCCTCAAGTATGACAGGCATGATTATGAGTGCTTCTGGTGATAATAAAGACGTTATGCCATTGACGT
>CAYMST010000447.1:0-2593 GCA_964393115.1 uncultured Roseivirgaceae bacterium
CCATAGTCTCTGTATTGGTACTACCACCGGCATATACATCAATAGTACAATCGTTAGAGCTGCCGCTATCTCCCAGTACAGCGCCAGTCTGAATGTTTTGTACTTGGTACAGCCATCCATTTCGCTTGTTCATGATGTATATCGCTCCATTAACATCTTGACCAAACCTGAAATCACCTCTATTTGTATTATCATATTCAGGCTCTGCTCGAAGTATATCAATAAAATTATCGAATACTATAGGGTCAGTCGCAGGATTATCGTCGTGATCAAAATAAATATCAAACCTATAAATTTGAGCTTGCGTCAAAGAACTCGTTCCAAATGATCCTCTTGTCTGAGCGTTAAGGATGTCATTAAACTCACAGTAGTAGATCTCTCCCGTTTGCGGGAAATCTCCAAAAATATAATTTTTGTCTCCCGTGAAAGCATTGGTATGGACATAACCTCCAGCTACAGCA
This sequence comes from uncultured Roseivirgaceae bacterium, assembly GCA_964393115.1. GTDB lineage: Bacteria > Bacteroidota > Bacteroidia > Cytophagales > Cyclobacteriaceae > CAYMST01. The sequence goes on from CAYMST010000447.1 coordinate 462, forward strand.
TATCTACCATTAGGGTCCCTATGACCATATTGGGCTACCGGATAATCGAATAGATCAGTAGCCGGTAAGGGCTGAAGTCCCTGTAAGAACCCTGGTGAATCTTGATCGTGTACTAATGTACCCTCTCTTCCAGCCCAACCATAGTTTCCAGCTCTCCGAACAAGGTTGATCTCCTCAAAATTGTCTCGTCCCACTTCAGCCATGATTAACGTTGGTGAGCTTCCAATGTTAGGTTGAAAAGATAAATGATGAGGGTTTCGAAAACCTCTAGCATAAATGCAGTTGGTAACTAGTGGGTTGTTGGCATTATAAAACGGGTTACTCGTAGGGGTTGTAAACGGTGATCCCCCGTTAGCGAGCGGGTTAATCCTTAAGATCTTTCCGAGTGCATCTTGTAAATTTTGTCCCCCACCAGCCGTGGCTGACTGAATACTACCATCACCATGACCAATGTAAAGTAATCCGTAATCATTGAAAGAGTTAATACTATTTTTATTAGCGTATGGGTTGAAGGCGATTTGCCTTATTGGATGGTCATAAACGGGCATTCCGACACGAAAGACCTCCCTGTAGCTATTTGGGTCAACCTGATTGGTATTAAAGTTATATTTCCATTCACTTACTACTCCATCGGCTGGAAGTCGCATGGTGATGTTATCTATATTGACACGGCCCGTGTTGTTACCACCAAAACTTGCGGGATCATCGTATCTAAGGCTAACGGTACTTTGCTCTGCAGTTATATTAAGCTCGAAAGAAAGCACTTCCCAAGAATCCCACCCACCGGTGTTGTTGAATGAAATGGTTTTTTGGAAAACGTTGTTTACATAAACATTGAGTCTTCGGAAATTCGGAGATCCCGCAAAGAAGCCGGCGGCATATCTGATGTCGAAATAGTTGATCCCTACTTCCCCAGGCGTATTAAGCTCTACATCAAATTCGAGAAATTTGCCTGGACTATTAATAAATCCAATAAACCCATTTCCACTGAAACCTGAGTATGTGGTGTTTAGTACGGTGGCATTATGTGAAGTGTTTTCTGCCTCAATGAAAAACTTATCCTCGTCTGAAAGGTAGAGGTGCCCGGCAGGGCTAAGAGGCTTGTCTTCCATTTGAGAGGTGTAAAACAATCCATTAGTAAGGAAGTCAGGATGGAATGCCAGCCCTCTGAGACCTCCATGGGCAGGATGTTGGGTATTGATAGATCTACCAGTTTTGTTTTCAATTGCTGTTTTTACATCAAAAAATTGAGAAGAAACGGCTTGTCCCTGCGCATTTGTTGAAATTTCATAGATTATTCCATCCTTTTCTTCCAGAACAAATCTTCTATTGCGTGTATAGGCAAAGGAATTAAACCTCTTTACTGCACCACCTGCTGGTTGCACCAGGCGCTTGACAAATAGCTTTTGGTTGCCTGGAAGAATAGGTTGATTAATAGGGCCATTATTGGCATCTCTAAAAAACCAGAGGTAGTCTAGAAGCACATGCGGAGGGTCAAAAGACCTTCTCAGTAGTCTGACTGTATTTGATCCGGCAACGAGTGGCACCGTAACTTGATGATTTTGCCAATCACTCCACCTTGCTGTGGTAGGGAAATTAACAGTGGATACGTCACTATTATTAATTAATAGTTGCATTGATCGTGTTGTTTCTTGATTGCTCTGACTCGCATATCTAAAGACAAGTGTGTAATTACCCGCGGAAGGGGCTTGTATGGTAAATATTATGAATGCATTTAAATTATACATTCCATTCACATAACCAGTTCCGCTAAATCCCCCTAGGGTGTTCTTTTCAAAGGCGCCATTGTTAAGGCTGGCACTTTCGGCTTCAAATCGGGTATACTCCTGTGCCTGGCTACCACACAAGTAAAATAATCCCATTAGAATGAGTAGATTTTTTCTCATCACTTTTCTTAGTTATTAATTGAAAATTGTTAGTAAAATATAGCTGTGTTTGCTATGATATTGTAGGCAATATTACAGTTTTGTGATTATTGGCAAAGTTCAAATGATCCAGAAACGTACTGGTTATTAAATATTAGTAGAGAATTAAATATTTAAGAGAATTTCCCAAAATAATTAATTGATTATCAGTTAGTTAATTAGTTTTTAGCTCTTTTTGCTCTTTGC
>CAYMST010000448.1:0-2593 GCA_964393115.1 uncultured Roseivirgaceae bacterium
CATCAACATAACGGTAAACTCCGGGATCTTTATAGGTGTACCATTCACTTTGGTACCAATCATAACGCGGGTATGAAACCTGTGGGATTGGTGTACCATCAGCATATCGCGTCGTTCGAAGATTTTGTCCCATCCAAAATTGATCTCCGATACGGATAACAGGATACCGATTTCCATCTATGTCAGTAATGCTATCTTCGAGTGGTGGCTTTACTTCATCAAATGACACATAAAAGCTTCTCGGCTTACTTACCAACGTATCATCAAAGTCTGTTGCTTCGACCTGCCAAGAATAGGGGGTATTATTTTCTAGTGAATCATAGAACGTTGACTTCGACGAGGTATAAAACTCTTGCTTAGTACCAGTCGAAATATTGGTTAAAATAAACTTAAAGTCGACTTTACTTTGGTACGTATGACCTCCCTCCCATCTGAAGAAAACTGCACTATGATCAATTGTATCCTTTTCGTGAGGAAACACTAAAGAAGGTTGAAAGGGTTTATGACTGGCGTAATTTATGACTGTGTCTATTTCTTGAACACATAAAATAGATGCTGCACTACTACAGCTAATCTGTCTAAAAAGAGTTTCTTCTTTACTTGCATTCAAAGCCACATAATAGGGTTCCAGGCCTTTCGGATTATTCATCCACCAAAGTCCTATCTCATCTTTGAATTGGTATCCATAAAGCCCACAGTCACCATCTTGAAAAGTTCCTCCTAAACTAAAATTTATGCGTAACTCCTTATCATTACCAATAGAGTCCAACTCTTTCATTTCTTGCACTGCCGCTTGAAACTCGTTATAAAAAGGTAATCGCCAGCCATAAGGGCAACTATGTTTTGCTAGTCCGCTGTACAATAAACCGTACTTTTCTCTATTGGCATCATCGGCTTGATATGGTGAGTACTCTGGTATATAGTAGTCGTCAGAAAATCGACCAGCGCTATAACTAATTCTAGTGCCATCGGCAAAGTGCTTCACATTGAGGTTATCGGTCATCCATCTTAAGTTTCCTATACGGACCGTAGCGTACGTATTACCGTCTATATCAGTGACTGACCCGACTTCTGGAGACTTAATACACCGCACTGACTTGGCTACGCCCTTGGATGACTTTCGAAGAGTATCATTTCTACGATTTACTTCAATATCCTTGTGATAAGCCGTTTCATCATTTGCTTCTGTCGACGTCCACCATGAAGCCATTTCGTCTTTTTTCTCAAAGTCATCTAAGAGCCGATGCCCAGCCGGAACAGCAGAAAAACCTAAAGAATCGGTAATGGCCAGTTTAGAATCCGCCCATAGGCCTTCTTGCTTATACATATCTTCCGGCTTTTCTTCCCCTACTGTTTTTCCCAGTTTTTCCCATTCCCATTTGGTAGGGAGATACCAACCTGTCGGACACACGCCTTGTATCCTATTTCCAGAGTCTTCGCCTCTTGTAGCCGTTTCCCAGGTATATAAAGCCCCTAGTGGATAGGAATTTTGCAGAGAATCATTATTATACCAATAAAAAGCAGGGACCGAGCCGTTTTCTAGTGTAGTACTTTGGATTGGCGTTGCATCAGCATAGTGTGTAGTCCGTAAGTTTTCTGCCATCCATATTTGATTGCCAATCGTAACAGTACGGTAAACATTGCCTTCAATATCCGAAACCGTATCACAACATCGAAAAATTTGTGCTATTTGACTGATCTTAATATCGCAACTTTGTCCATCAGTTAAATATGATCTTAAATCGAGAGAGCTATCAGCATCAATTATAAGTTGATCTACCAAACCTGAGTTATCGACATTATTCCATTCCTGTCTATTGGCACTCCATTGCCAATAGACAGAGTCCTGATCTTTAGTCTCAGTTTTTAAGACTATTCTACTGCCCGGTTTTGCAACCATCGGTAAAATTGAAGGCGTTTGAGAAAAAGCATTTAGACAAATAACAAGAAAACCGATCACGTTTAAATACTTCATAAGTTTTAGTTAACTATCTGTTTTAATGTCACGGTAGAATTTGATGACTTAAGTTTAACTAGATAAATACCCTTGTCTAAAACTCCCAAAGACCTCTTTTGCCCAGCAACCTTCGACACAAAAAAATCTTTCAAGATTAGTTGCCCTGAAAAATCATAAACCTCAACCTGAACCTTACCAACAGGCTTTTTCACAAAAAGATTGAGTTTCCCAAAAGATGGATTCGGATACATACCAAATTCCGAAGACAAGCTATTTTTTTTAACAAAAGAAGGAGGTGCAACTTCCACATCCAGTGTGTCTGATAGAATACAACCTCCGGGAGCCATTATTTCGAGTATAAACTGCGTTGACCTCCTAGGTGTTAATTGGTGATAGAGACCCGATTTTATTTTCTCATCGTAGTACCATTTAAAGGAATAACTTCCTTCATTGAAAATATCATGAATACGCGTACCAAGAGTAAGAGTGTCTCCATATTGGATCACCAAATTGGGCCCCAAATCCAGCGTCAGTTTTGCAGTTTTCACTGGTTTTAAGATGTAGTGCTGGGAGAATGCAGCAACACTAACACTTGTTAGTAGAAAAAAAAACAAGGCTTTCATATTTCATAAGTTG
>CAYMST010000449.1:0-2572 GCA_964393115.1 uncultured Roseivirgaceae bacterium
TAGAAAGGTGGCTCCCGGCGATCTCAAGATCGCCTTTGTAGTGGACGGATTAGCTCCGGGATTTTATTTTGTCAAGGCTAAATCAGAAATGCTAAATGAAACCAAAAGACTCGTCATCAGGAAGTAGTAGGCTAGCAGTGCTTAGTATTTTATTACTAATTGCTGGAGTTACGCAAGGTCAGTATAATGGTAAAAAATCCCTGGATGGGTTTTTAGATACCCAATTTTGGCTTGGACTTAAACTGGGAACAAATTTTACCCAGGCACACCCTGAAACAAGGGTTTCAGGATTCAGTCCCATTGATTATTCCACTGATAGCTTGCAGAAAAATTACGATGACTTTTCCTTGCCTGGAGCTCAGATGGGTCTCGAAATGACCTTGTACCATAAGGGCTTTTCACTTTCATTTCAGCCTGCCTATAAGAGGAGCAGATATAAGTACGCTAGCAGGCTATCTTGGGTTGGTGAAACTTCGGGAACACGGTTTGAGACCTCCTATGAAGTAGAGCAAAGACTTGATCTAATCGAGCTCCCACTCACCATAAAATATGACATTATCCGCAGAGGTAAAGTAAGACCCTTTCTTATGGCAGGTGGTTTTCATTCTTTTATAGCCTCCGCCCAAAAAGAAGTAGACATAACTCAAATTGATTTTTCCAGCGGCTCCGCACTTCAATCTGATGGGGGTAGTACCATTTTGGGGGTTAAAGACGCTTTCAAAAACTTTTCCGGTATAACCGGCGGTTTGGGTGTGAACCTTGACTATTGGAATATTCGAACCGTGATGGAAATAGGATACCGCCGTGCACTGTCGGCCGCAACACGATCTAATGTGAGGCAAGATGAACTGGCGGCTCTTGGAGAGGCAAATGACGAAATTTTTCTCAGAGATCTGAGTATCTCGCTAAGTCTAATTTTCCCATTCCGATTTATTGATAGTCAACTAAAAGCCCTCTGACCTTGAAGGTCAGCCCAATTGTTTGAGATCATGATGAGCATAGAAAAAGTATTCAATCAAATGAACCGATTTAACGTAGTTGCCCTCTTTTCCTTCCTATCAATCGTCGCCTGTTCAGAAGAAGAAACGACTCTAACGGAATCCTTCTTTAAAATCTATGATGACTCGGATTTTGACTTAGCCTACGACCCCATAGATGTAGTAGAGACTACAAACGGATTCATTATACTCACGGGCACGGAAATTTCAAGCTCTGACTTTGATGGCATCCAGTTAATTAAAGTTGATCAGGAAGGTAATTTTCTACGAGAAAGTGAAATTACGGATTATGTAGCCCCCGCAGGTGACATCTACTTAAATTCCGCTGATAGTAACGTCTATTTTTTCGCAATGAACCCTACCACCTTTGCTTCTACACTGATTGGGATAAACACCAACCTTGAAGTTCAAAGTGAAGTCACATTAAGCAGTTTGAATTATCCCCTTTCGGTATCTCCGCTCGTTGACGGGACACTGCTGCTTCTTTCATACGACAATTTGAATGCAGAAACGGAAATTTCAAATATCGGGATCGACGGATCCTTTCTGGGTGGAAACAGTTATTCCATAGGACCTGGAGAAGATTTAGAAGCAGAAGTAATTGACCATTTTCTTGAATCATCCGATCGTCCATTACCATTTTTCTGCGGTGAGTACTCCAGTGGAAACTATTACTTCAATGGATTTTATAATTATTCGTTCTCCACTGTTTTTACGGACTTTGGCAACACCCCAACAGGAGTACTTCAAGGACAAGATGCGAATGCCGGCCTGAGATCCGCCTTATCACTGGGTAACGGAAATTTTGCTGTGTCCGGCTATCAATTTGATGACAACTATCAGCTTGCTTCGGTAGACCTAAATACTTCAGGAACTACTTCTAGTGTGGATCTTTACCCAGGCAATATGGCGGAAATCAAGCCTTATACCACCGCAAAAATTGTGAGTTACACCTCTTCATCTGAAACCTACACGGTGTTCGCCTCAGAAACAAAAGGAAATCAAATTGTTTTACACTTTTACAATAGCACCTCTGGTGCCATTGATGGAGTTCAGTTCGTAGGATTCTTAAATCCATTTGCTTTCTCTTCCATCAAAGTGACCTCTGACAATTCGCTCCTGATTCTGGGGACTACTTTCGTTGCGGGCAGGTTTGAGCGAATCATGCTTAACACAATCTCACAAAGTGAAATTGACGATATTGTCAATTAGGAACTATAATTTTCAATACCTCACTACCACCATTTTTAGGATTGAGCATCTAAAGAAATTTCTATCCGTATTGTTCTTTTTGAACTAGTTTTCAGTTATGGTTAGAAGCTTTCTCGAATTTGAACAATCGGAGTGGTGGATTTTATTACTTCTAATTGCCTCAGCTTTATTATCCTACGCGCTCTATCAAAAAAAGAACGTTCCCTGGAATACTGCTCATATCCGCATATTGCTTGGGTTAAGAACGTTGGCAATCTTTTTTCTCCTACTCTTGTTTCTAAGCCCGTCGATCAAAAGGGTCATTAGTCGAGTAGAACCGCGCGTCATCGGACTTGCCATCGATAACTCCTATTGGGTTACCG
>CAYMST010000450.1:0-2550 GCA_964393115.1 uncultured Roseivirgaceae bacterium
GCACAAGTGTTTTTGATTCTACAACTGAAAACGATGAAGACGAACCAATTGCCCTATCCGGTGATGAACTTGACCATATAGTCAACACTGACTTTGATGAGGAAGAGTCCGACGAAGCTGAAATAAATGAACCTGTTGCTAGCGAACTCGAAGATGATGAACCAATTGCCCTATCCGGTGATGAACTCGATAATTTAGTCGGCAGCGATTATGACGACGAACCAGTTGCTGGAGAACCCATAGCAGCTGAAGGCACAAGTGTCTTTGATTCTACAACTGAAGATGCTAACGAACCAATCGCGTTATCCGGTGATGAACTTGACCATATAGTTAACACTGACTTTGAAGAGGAAGAATCCAACGAAGCCGCAACGAGTGATTCTGTTACCAGCGAGCTCGAAGATGATGAACCAATCGCGTTATCCGGTGATGAACTCGACCATATAGTTAACACTGACTTTGAAGAGGAAGAATCCGACGAAGCCGCAACGAGTGATTCTGTTACCAGCGAGCTCGAAGATGATGAACCAATCGCGTTATCCGGTGATGAACTTGACCATATCGTCAACACTGACTTTGATAAGGAAGGTTCAGGCGAGACAGATCCTGTTGAGGAAGAACTTTCCTATGAAGCAGAAAGATTGGCTCAAGGCGATATTGACTTGGAATCTGAAGATGATGGCCCTATTGCATTATCAAATGATGATCTAGATCAGATTGTAAATACAGATTTCAGTGAAGAATCCTTAGAATTGCCAGACACAGATTCCGCATCAGTTGCAGATGAACCCTCCTATGAATCGGAGCAGCAGGCGCTACGTGAGAAAGAAGAGTCCAAAGATAGAGAAACGGACCAAGATACTACATCCAACTATGATGGTTTGGTTCCTGAAACCCAAACGGAACAACTTGTAAAAGAGGAAGATGAACCTCTACAGACAGAAGAAGACCAACAAGTTAGTTTACCGATGACTACAGACGAAGCTAAAGAGTTATTTCAGGAAGTTGATGAGCTGCTTGCAAACTTACCAGAAGAGTTGATTGTTCAATTCGGTAAGTCAAAGTTATTTGAACGCTATCAAAAGTTATTAGATAAACTGGGGCTATAAGGGATGGGTTTAAGGAAAAGAGTTCTTGAACTTAGCGATGCTCCTTATACAGAAGAAGATGCACTCAAAACCCGAAAAGTAGGTAGTTTTTTTGCCAAGCTACAAGAACTTTCTCGCTCTCTCCATTCTCAATTAAGCAAAGAAGACAGTGATAGTGTTACCGAGGTAGAAAAAGAAGATACTTCTGCGGAAGATCTATTATCTGATTGGGAAGAGGAAGCCTTACACGATACACAACCAATTGCGATTGAAGAGGAAGAAGAAGCATTAGATACACCAACTGTTTCTCATGCTTCAGATGGCATAGAAGTCTCCTCGGATGAGTATTTGGCTCTTATAGACATGTCGCGTGAAATTATCAAGTCATCGTCTTTCGAGGAATTTTTTGAGAATTTAATGTATGCTATTTTGGGACAATATGGAGTCGAATCAATTCTTCTCTTTACCAATTTGCATCTTTTAGAAGAACCACTAAAAATTGTCAATTATGATGGAGTTGATATCGAAGAGGATCTGATATTAGATCCTAACTCAAAAATTTATAAAACCCTATCGGTGCAAAAAAAGATTCTCCTTGTCGATGATACATTTGTAGACTCTTTAGACGAATATGAAAAAAGCATACTTGCTTTGAGCAATGCAGCTATTATCATTCCTGTTTTTCTCGATGCAAATCTATTCACAATTATCTTTGCTGGAAAAATGATCACCGGGGAGGACTACACTGAACAGGATTTCAAATTTATTACTACCTATACTGATTTTGCTGGTGATTATTTTCGAAATATTATCCAATATGAAGATAAGAACAAGACTTTACAGAGCCTGACTAGTATTGCGCGTACTAGTTTGGATTCTTTTGCTATCACAGAGAAGATCGCATTAGCGAAGGATTTAAGAGAATACCATACTAGTGTAGGAGAATATCTAGATACAATCATTGGCATAGATAGGTATACGATATTATACCAGGAACCTGAACACAAAAGTGAATACCGAGTATTAGGTTCCAATGTTTTTAGTCCAGATACAATTGCATCCTTCACTCTAGACAAAGACAGTTCTGACTTAATAGCGAGGTTCAAAGAAGGCGAGTTTGAGTTGTATACGGTAGACAATTATTTGCAAACCAATGACTTATCTATTGCGTTTTCGCAGGAAGAAAAAGATAAGATGAGTGGCTTAACAATGCTGCCACTTTGGGTACGAGATGATTTGCAGGGAATTCTTTTTATTCATAGAATGTCACAGAACTTATCAGAAACCACTCTAACTAACTTTTTAAAGGTATGCAAGTTTAGTGCCACCATTCTTGCCAAACTATTACTAGAACTAGAAAAGAGTAAGTTAGAAAAAAACCCTTTCCATTTAATCGAAGATATACTCGACTCTGAAATAAGCAAAGCGAGCAAAAATAAATCACAATTTTCGATGCTGATTA
>CAYMST010000451.1:0-2547 GCA_964393115.1 uncultured Roseivirgaceae bacterium
GAGATGTTTAGCAAGGAGCAAGGAAACCTATACTATCTGGGACGGCAATTGATCATTATTGACTCTTTTTAGAAATGGTACTTAATTAGTTAGTATCTTAACTAGGTGATCCGCTTCGCATTAATTGCTATACTGTTACACTCTTTTGTTCAGGGTCGGTCCCAAAATATGGAAAAGATCACGGAACTGAGAACTCAACTGGCTGAGGCAGACACAGACAGTTTAAGGTCATTTCTTCACAGTGAAATTTGCTACGAGTGGTGTGGCATAAACTTTGATTCGGCCAAATTTCATGCAGACAGGTGCGCTCATCTGGCAGAAAGAACAAAAAACCCGTCATTGGTAGGCCTATCTATTATTGCTATGGGATGGGTATACGATTATAACTACCAATTTGATAGTGCCATCTTCTATTACCAGAGAGCGCATGCTCATTCACAAAAGCACCAAGATCTGAAACGTGAAGCTACAGCCTTGTTTAACATAGGGGTAGTCTTTTACTATAAAGGTCAGCTGGACTCGGCGCTTGATTATTATCTTAAGTCCCAACCCAAATTCGAACTGCTAAATGATGATCAAAACCTTTCAAGACTCTACAACAACCTTGGTCGGATTTATGAAAAGACAAATCAACTATCATACGCACTAGAGGTCTCAAGAAATTCTATTGAAATAAAACAAAGATTGAGTGATGTGAGAGGACTCCTCAATACCTACACCAATATGAGCTCCATTTTTCAAAAGCTAGGCAACTACGACTCCGCCTTGATTTACTCTAGTAGATGCATAACTAGTGCCAGGGAGGTTGGAGACTTAGTGGCATACAAAGCTGAACTTGTTAACGTTGGCATTATCTACAAAAATTTAGAGCAAAATGAGAAAGCGATAAGTGCACTTGAGGAGGCTGAGAGCTTGCTGGAAGAAGAGGACGACCCATACGTGTTTTCACAGGTCTATCATAATCTTGGTGAATTCTATTTTGGAGTAGGTGACCTCTCAAAGACAGCAGAGTACCTTCAAAAGGTAAAGGCTTATCTGTTAGAGGATGATTATCTGGAAACAGCCCTGAAGCATCATCATCTTAAGTACTTATATCAGAAGTCAACAGGAAATTCTATTGAAGCAATGGCAAGTTTGGAAAAGTACCTAGAACTAAACGAGCGCTATTTGTCTAAGCAAATTGTGGACAAGACAGCCGAGCTGGAGCAACTATATGAAAAGGAAAAGCGAGAGATTCAGATTGCTAAGTTGAACGCGGAAAATGCTCTGCAAGTATTAAGCATTGAAAAAAAAGAAAGAGAAAGAAACGGGCTTGTGATTTTGACTTTCCTTGTGATAGGGGCTTTAGTGTTAGTCTACTCGCTGTTTAGACAAAAACAAAGAGCGGCAAATGAGAAAGACCTTCTTCTGAAGGAAATCCATCACCGAGTAAAAAATAATCTGCAAGTCATTTCAAGTTTGCTCAATCTGCAGTCAGAGTCATTGGAAAGTGACATAGCGAGAGCGGCAGTAAAAGAAGGGCAACATCGAGTAAAATCTATGGCGTTGATCCATCAGAAGTTGTATACGGCTGATGATGTCAGAGGGGTAGATGTGCAGGATTACATGGAGAATCTGTCCGCTGAGCTTTTCCGTGCATTTGGGTTAGACCCGGAGAAGGTGGGCTTTGAAGTAAGCACCTCCGGTCTCAAGCTCGATATAGATACTGTGATTCCGCTTGGACTTATCGTCAATGAACTAATCACAAATTCGATCAAATATGCTTTCCGTGATATTGAAAAAGGTCTTCTGAAGATCGAAATGTCGGAGCAGGGGGAAAATTTGAGTGTTGTTGTCCAGGACAATGGTAATGGAATGGACGAGAAAGCAATGGAGTCCAGCAACACCTTTGGATGGAAAATGATCAAGTCGCTTTGCAGAAAACTCAAAGCAGAAATCTCGGTCCGAAATGATGAAGGCACGCAGGTGCGGTTAATGTTATCAAACTACAAATTGATTACATGAGTGATGTCAAAATATTGATTGTTGAAGACGAGCCACTTATTGCTGATGATATAGCAATGACCTTAGAGAAAAACGGATTTCAAATAAGTGAGATTGTAGATAGCTCACTAGACGCAATTGATCACATTGAAAACAATCATATAGATTTTGCATTGTTGGATATCAACATTGAAGGAGCCAGGGATGGAATTTGGTTGGCCGGACATATAAACAAGCACTTCAACTTCCCATATGTTTTTTTGACCTCTTATTATGACGATAAGACGCTGAAGAGAGCGAGTGATACCAACCCCGCCGGTTACGTCGTAAAACCATTCGATGAAGGAGATTTGATTGCCAATGTGCATTTAGCTCTTTTAAAGGGCCAACCTCAAGCTCCGAATAAGGATGAAACTTTTTTTGTTCGTGATAAAGGGGAGCTTAAATCCATTCAAACAGATGACATCCTTTACGTGGAGAGTGATGATAACTATGCTAATATTTATCTAAGTGAGCGGAAACTGGTGGTTCCACACACACTGAAAAGTGTGGAAGAAAAGCTGG
>CAYMST010000452.1:0-2529 GCA_964393115.1 uncultured Roseivirgaceae bacterium
TACCACTCTCTAGGCATTCATTACAAGGTGCAGTACTTGCCATTGATTGGGAGCGAAAGCTAGTTAAACCAAGATAGACTTTAACGCTTTTGAGATTAGGAGCCTGCCAAATTTAGGCAGACTCCTGTTAAGTGCTGATATCACTTAGGGGTTCGTTTTGCTTCTTTCAGTTTGGTAAGTTGTTTTAGGGTGAATTCGTATCCAATCGTGAACATTTCATCAATATTTTTTGAGCTCAAGGATTCGTATTTGCCTAGCTCATCAGGATAAAACACATAATCACACAGATGAAACTTATGGTCCGAATTGGCTAGGAGTGCCAGGTTGCTGGCTCGGTCAATCACTTTTACAATGGAGCTGATTTCACTAGGTTGCATCTCTTTTGTCACGGTGACATAGCTACCGTAAAGCCAATCGCATCTTCCGGTCAAGGGTTCCAGTGGAAAATTATTCATGGTGCTACCATCGAAATAATAAACGCCCTCAATTTCTATTGGGGTAAAAATGCCCGGTATAGCGGCAGAGGCTAAAAGTACCCTGACAAGTTCCCCTGAAGAGAAAAACTGTACTTGGCCTTTTAAAACATTTGTTACGCAGATATTCAGTTCCTTTTGAAGTGACTCAAAGCTATCTTTCGGAAGCACCTCGTCAAATATTTTTCGCTTAGGATCAGAATTGATGAGTCCTGGCTTTTTATGGAAGATGTGTTTCAATGACAGAAGCTATGTATTTGATTTGAAAAATTTCAGGATTTCCTCCGGGCTATGCCCTGAGCAGAATAACGCCGCCACTATAGCACCTGCGCTGCTTCCTGAAACTTTGTCAATGGAGATGCCACATTCTTCGAATGCTTTCAACAACCCGATATGAGCTGCTCCTTTGTAACCTCCTCCCGAAAGAACGATACCGACCTTATCTGACATTAGCGAACGCTTTATTGAATTTATTGACAAGATGTGGATTCCCTTCCATTTAATCCTTGCTTTCTCACGTTAATTGATATTGATAGCAGGTTTCATAGCAAAAAAAACGCCCTTTACTAAGGGCGTCTTTTACCTAATGCTAGCTATCGTTATAATGTATCCTCCAAAATTTGATGGGCATCTATCAACGGTGCTCCGTGCATGATTTCCTCATCAGCTTCATTGATAAACTTATCGAAGTTGATATGGAAAGAGTGTGCAAGCTGGATGGCTTTACTGATGTATGAACCCTTCTGCAACCAGGTATTGATCGGGTCAAGCATTTCGCTTGGCACTCCGGGGCAATACTTCGGCATATTTAATCCAAAGATCGGGTGCTGTTCATAGTCCACGTTTTCGAGCTTATTTTCCAGAATAGCAGTGATCATCGCTCGGGTATACTTGAGCTTAATTCTAGATCCAACACCGTAAGGTCCTCCGGACCATCCGGTATTGATCAGCCAGATGTTGACGCCAGACTCTTTCATCTTTCGGCTTAGCATTTTTGCATATACTGTAGGATGAAGCGGCATGAACGGTTCTCCGAAGCATGCAGAGAATGATGGAACGGGTTCGTTAATGCCTGCTTCCGTCCCGGCCACTTTTGCGGTATACCCAGAGATAAAATGGTAAGCTGCTTGTCCTGGAGTCAGTTTAAAGAAAGGGGGTAGCACTCCGAAAGCATCACACGTTAGGAAGAAAATGTTCTTAGGATTTTCGGCGTAAGAAGGTGTCTGAATGTTTTCGATATGTTCAATTGGGTAACTTACCCTTGTGTTTTGAGTGATGGAACTGTCCTCAAAATCGACTTCATCGGTTCCTTCCTTAAATACCACATTTTCTAACAGCGCTCCCGGCTTAATGGCTCTAAAGATATCGGGTTCCTTTTCTTCCGTTAGGTCGATTACTTTGGCATAACACCCTCCTTCAAAGTTGAAAATGATGTTATCTTCTGTCCAGCCGTGCTCGTCATCTCCGATCAGTTTTCTGTTTGGGTCAGCAGATAATGTAGTCTTCCCTGTTCCGGACAATCCAAAGAAAATGGCGGTTTCACCGTCTTCCCCAACGTTAGCAGAGCAGTGCATCGGAAGAACATTACGATCTACCGGTAGAATCATATTCAAAGCAGAAAAAATTCCTTTTTTCATTTCACCCGTGTAGGCTGACCCTCCAACTAACGCCACTCTTTTGGTGAAGTTGATGATGGAGAAGTTGCCTTGCCGAATACCATAGGCAGCCGGATCCGGTGCTTCATAACCCGGAGCACACAAGATGAGCCAATCTTCTTCAAAATTCTCGGTCAAATGATCCAGCCTCAGGAACATACTATTAATGAACAGATTTGACCAGGGATACTCCGTAATGGTTCGGATATTCATTCTGTACTCAGGGTGAGCACATACATACCCATCACGTGCATACAATTCTTTTCCAGACATGTAATGAATGATCTCATTTTGTAGCTTATCAAAGTTTTCAGGAGAGATCGGCTTATTTATTAGGCCCCACAATACCCTGTCTTGTGTGTAATCATCTTTTACAATGAAGCGATCTTTTGGAGATCTGA
>CAYMST010000453.1:0-2502 GCA_964393115.1 uncultured Roseivirgaceae bacterium
ATGTTAATGATTACATCTGAACATCAAAGTCTTGAGGTACGGGTCCTGGGATTTCTTCTTTGTCCGTTTCTATCATTTCTAATATATCAATTTCAATACCTCTGGAGATGGTAGAAATAGGCACATCGTTGGCAGACCCTTCAAATGGATTTTCTCCAACAGTGCCAATGCGTTGCATGGTATTAAAGACCCAGGAAACAATTGCTGAAAAGGGGATGGCTAACCAGATAAAATACTCGCCAATGATCGGAAAGACCTCACTAAGTGTTGATCCAAGTTTTCCAAACTCAGGTACTATCCCAAAGGGAAGCAGAAGAATGAAAATATTAACAAAACTGTATCCTAGGGTTGCATATTGTCGAGGGTAGGGAAAGTTTTTGATTCGTTCAGACTTCCCCTGGTGTGTCATCAATTCGGAAATTTTTGATTGAAGCTCCAAAAAGGAGAATTCCCAAATCAACCCTCTTTCTTTTAGCTTCCGCAAGTGATTTGTCTGCATCGAAAGCAGGGTTGCAGCTTTGTTTGTTTTGCTGAGCACATAATCGTATTCTGCCTTGGATAGGTGTTTTTCTAAATCTTCTTCCAATGTGCTTTCCAACTCTGGAATATGCAAGGCATCCAGCCATTCCTGATTTCGCTTGTTCAGGCGATAGGACTCCCAGGGCTTTACGCTTCGCATGGCATGCCTTAGCGCAGTAAGCCAGGCGATATGGCGGTGGACAATTTCTTTTTTTATTGAAGCTAATTCTTCCTCTGTAGCAGGGTCATTTGCATATTCATTCGTAATCATTTCCTTGACCATTATAACCAGCATTCGGGAGTCATTCACGATTCCACCCCAGATTTGCCTGGCCTCCCACAGCCTCCCGTAGACTGCATTGCTTTGAAAACCGATCAGGAATGCCACAGCTGTACCGATTAGCGCCAGGGCGGTCCAGGGAATCTGAAGCCATTGAAACCCAGCAAAGTGATGAAGCGAGGTGATGATTAAGGCCCAGATGATGAAAAATCTGATTTCACGCCGGGTCCATCGGAGCATCGTATTTCTATCGTATTTCTTTTTAGTGTACATGGTTAGTTAGTCATATCCTGTTTAAATTTATTTAGAACTTTTTGATCAAATCAATTTCTTCGTTTCGAATGAGTCATAAAAAACCATTTATTAATTGGTTACTTGAAGGGGTGTTGGTTTTTATTTCGATTCTTGGGGCATTCTACGTGGAGGAATACCGTCAGAATAAACAGGATGAGGAAGTGTATATCAGTACCCTTATTAAGTTGAGAGAAGAGATTTACTCGACTTTGGCTGCTTTGAGAGGTCTTTCGGATTCTACTTATACCTATGCCAACGAATACCAAAGGTTTTTCCACTTAGAAGAGCATAAAAGCGTGTTTGAGAAGCTCAGTGATGATGATTTTTCCAATGATTTAGTGGCTCTTGAAAGTTGGAGGCAAATCGTAAGGGAGGGATTTAAGTCTCCGACAATGGAAAACATTAAAGTGCTACAGAGTTTTCCGCATTTGATATTGGAAGATTCTCTACAGATCATGATAGACAGGTTTAGACATAATTTCGATTCGGAATCGAATGAGTATGCTATTGGATTTAATGAAATCTATTCCAGGTCTATAGATGATTTTTGGAAGAGCTTAGAACATGATATTGATTTAGAATGCATGACTTGTTCAGGAAATTTGGATTTTGTTCGAGAAAACAGAGTCTACCTGAAGAATAAGGCGTTAGAGCATTATAGATTTCAATTCCTTATTATTGATTCTGAAATGTACAAAGCTTATGATTGTGCTATTATAATTTTAGAAATAGATAAGGGATTGAAATCTCGTGGTTATGATATTTCTAAGCTCAATTATGAGATAATACCAGAAAGTTGGAGGTAATTCCATGTTTCTAGGTTTAAATCTAAAAAAACTAATCCTACGGGATCGTCCTGGCAAAACCGCTTTCAGCTATCCTACCCTTAAAAATCATCCGCATCATCCAATAAATTAGAGATTTACTTGATTTTTATCATCTTATTAGTCCACCCGGAAGTCTCTCGAACATTCAGATGAGTCACTTCTTTAGAAGTACTCTCCCGTAAAAATTCGAGGGTGTAATAGTTGTTAGGAATGTAAAACTGGTCTTCCGAGAATGGAACTAGCTTATCTTTAATTGTAAAGTAATGTTCTTTTAGTGTGACCTTTAATGAATCTCCTACTAGCATGACAAGGCATTCGTTCTCTCCATCAGAGTAGTGACCGACGAAGCTTTCAAGTTCCTTTTTTGAATAGGTAATGGGTTGCAATAAATCGGTTGCGTTGATTTTTAAGGAGTCCAGCATTTCCATTGTTCCATGATAACCGGGGTTGATTTTATATGCTTCTTTAAAGTGATGTCTAGCTTTTTCTTCATTGCCTAGTTCAAGGTAGGAGAATGCAGCCACCTCATGGAAGTCTACAGCTTTTTTGCCTTGGTGGATTAGCTGGTTGCACAATTGGACT